>JBELGO010000055.1:0-11208 GCA_042091915.1 SAR92 clade bacterium
ATGGATGTGGTTGAGATTTGGCCTGGCGGTGGCTGGTATAGCGCTATTTTAGCGCCACTGGTGGATGGCCAATTGACAGCGGCTCATTTTCCAGCCGCGCCGGCCGCTGGAACCAGTGAGCGCGCAGTGAATTACTTTAAACGCTCTCGAGAGAGTTATGCAACTGCAATTGCGACGCCAGATTCTGCTTGGAGTAATATCACTTTGGCGCAATTCGATCCGTCCCAGCAGCTGCTGACCGTCGCTGACGAGTCTGCCGATGCGGTGCTGACTTTTCGCAATGTACACAACTGGTTGAATACCGATTCTGAGCAGACCGCCTTTGAGCTGTTTTTTCAGGCGCTCAAGCCGGGTGGTATTCTCGGTGTCGTAGAGCATCGCGCGGCGCCTGAGACTAGCCGTGACGCGATGCGCAGCAGCGGCTATATGACACAGGCTTATGTCGTGGAATTGGCAGAGCAGGCCGGTTTTTTGCTCGAGGAGAGCAGCGAAGTAAACGCTAACTCGCTAGATAATCGCGATCACCCCAAAGGCGTCTGGACACTGCCGCCCAATCTACGCCTAGGCGACGAGCGGCGCGAGGAGTTCTTGGCCATCGGTGAGAGTGATCGCATGACGCTGCGTTTTCGCAAGCCAGTGGCAACAGAGCAGAGCGGTTACTGAGTGATTGAGATCCCGCTCGAGCGGCTCTCCGCCGATCTTCTCGATGCTCTGATGGAGGAGTTTATCCTGCGCGAGGGCACCGACTACGGTGATCAAGAGCTGTCGCTGGCGGGCAAAAAATCTCGCTTGCAACGCCAGCTCGAACGGGGTGACGTGCTGATAACCTTCGATCCACAGACCGAAAACTGCAATTTGCTCACTCGCCAGCAGTTGCGGCGGGCTTTAGCCGAACAGGTCGCAGAGCCAGAGCAGGAGTATCTCGAAGGTGGTGCGGAATGGCCGGATGATGAGTTTAGCGGTGCCTAATTTGTCGTCTAACAGTACTTTGCCGGCGGAGCTTATTTCGCCAAAAACCGCTGCAGATATTCAAGCCGCCGAGCGCGTGTGGGTGGCTTGCAGTGGGGGTTTGGACTCCGTGGTGCTGCTCGACGTTGTTGCGGCAACGTTGCCCGCTGAGCGTTTGGCGGTGGTTCATATCAACCATCAATTATCACCTCATGCCGATCACTGGCAGGCTCTTGTCGCCCAGCGCGCCGAGCAGTTGGGCTGCCACTTTGAAGCACATACAGTCGACTGTGCAACGCAGGGGGTGGGTTTAGAGGCGGCCGCGCGGCAAGCGCGCTATGCCGTTTTTGAAGCGCTGCTGGGGGCGGATGAGCTGCTATTGCTCGGCCATCACGCCGATGATCAATTGGAAACGCTACTTTACAGGCTGTTGCGCGGCGCTGGTCTGCGCGGTCTGGCGGCCATCCCCCAGCAGCGTTCAATTGGCCGTGGCAAGCTGTTGCGCCCGCTGTTGCAGGTGCCTCGCCAGAGGCTTGAGCAATACGCCAATCAGCACCAGCTGCAGTGGGTAGAGGACGAGAGCAATGACCGCGAGTTGTACGATCGCAATTATCTGCGTCGCCAAGTGACACCGGCGCTGCACAAGCGATGGCAGCAGTGGCACCAGCCGTTAGCGCGGACCACAGAGCACCTGCGCGAAGGTGACCAGCTATTGGCTGAACTCGCACAGATGGATTTGCAAGCCTGTGCTGAACGCAGTGAGCAGGGCGGCCGTTCACTCTCGATCGAATTACTGCAGAGCTTGGCCCCCCGAAGGCAGCGCAATCTGCTGCGCTACTGGCCGGAGATTGCACAGCAAGGGGGTCTGGTCTCAGCGAGAGAGTTGCAACAGTTAGAAGCCACTGTGCTGACTGCCCGCGAGGACGCGCAACCGCAGCTGTGCGGCGATGGTTATCACTGGCGGCGGTTTGCTGGGAGGCTCTACTTGCTGCTCGAGAGCTTGGAACATCAAAAGCCTGCGGCCTATTCTTTGCAGTGGTCTTTGCACAATTTACCGGCCTCCCTGAGTCTGCCCGACGGCAGTTCGCTGGTGGCGACTGTGGCCGAATACACTGCTGGTGGTGAGCCACTATTGCGCACTGATCTAAATTCATTGAGCGTTCGCTCGCGCGAACCCGGTGTGCGCAGCCGCCCAGTTGGCCGGCAGAGTTCAGCGCCACTCAAGAACATCTTTCAAGAGCAGGGGATACCGCCGTGGTCGCGCGCCGAAACCCCGCTGCTCTGGGCTGGGGACAAACTGGCCGCGGTCGGTGGGCTTTGGGTAGAGGCCGATTGCGCTGCACCGGCAGGTCAGGCCGGGGTAAAAATTGTTCATATTGGCGCTTCTCGGCCACTTTCTGAGTAGCAATAACAGGGCTAATCTGGTAGTCTGATCCCCCATCTCGCAGAGGATGGATCTCGGCCCAAAACGGCAAAATATCGCGGCCAAAAACCCTCGCTTGAACCTTGTCGGTACCCCTTTATTTGTGGGTGCTTTATTCGATTTGGCTTCTGGAATAGCTATGACGCGTTTTATTTTTGTCACCGGTGGTGTGGTTTCTTCTTTGGGTAAGGGTATCGCTGCCGCCTCGTTGGGCGCTGTGCTCGAGGCGCGAGGTTTAAAAGTGACCATCCTCAAGTTAGACCCCTATTTAAACGTTGACCCGGGCACCATGAGCCCCTTCCAGCACGGTGAGGTTTACGTTACCCAAGACGGCGCTGAGACCGATCTTGATTTGGGCCATTACGAACGTTTCTTGCGCTCTAAAATGACTCAAAACAATAACTTCACCAGCGGGCAGATTTACGAAACAATTTTGCGTCGCGAGCGCCGCGGCGACTATCTGGGCGGCACCGTCCAGGTTATTCCCCACGTCACCGATGAGATCAAGCGTCGAGTTTACGCCGGTGCGGGCGATGCCGACATTGCCGTGGTAGAGATTGGTGGCACCGTAGGTGATATTGAGTCTCAGCCCTTCTTAGAGTCTGTCCGCCAAATGGTCCTAGAACTGGGCCGCCAACGTGCACTGTTGATGCACCTCACTCTGGTGCCTTATATTGCCTCGGCGGGCGAGAGCAAAACTAAACCTACCCAGCACTCAGTAAAAGAGATGCGCTCAATCGGCTTGCTGCCCGATGTGCTGCTGTGCCGATCTGAGGTAGAGATCGACAACGGCCAGCGCAAAAAGATTTCGCTGTTTACCAATGTCCCTGAAGCTGCAGTGATCCCGTTGGTTGATGCTAAGACCATCTACCAAGTACCGCGCATGTTGCACACTTGGGGACTTGATCAATACGTTTTAGACCAATTTAATTTGGATCAGCCAGCGGCTAATCTGGACGAGTGGGATCAGGTAGTTGAGAACCAACTGCACTCCAAAGGCGAAGTTAAAATCGCTATGGTGGGCAAATACATGGAGCTGCTTGATGCCTATAAGTCGCTCACAGAAGCACTGGTGCACGCCGGCATCCACAATAAAACCAAGGTGAAAATTGCCTATATCGATTCCGAGGCGCTTGAGCAGCAGCCCAGCCTGCTGGACGATGCCGATGCGATATTGGTCCCGGGTGGATTTGGTACCCGCGGCACCGAGGGCAAGATTATGGCGGTGCGCCATGCCCGCGAGAACAACGTGCCTTACCTGGGTATCTGCTTGGGTATGCAGATCGCGGTCATTGAATACGCGCGCAATGTCTGCGGATTAGAGGGTGCCAACAGTACCGAGTTTGATGAGCAGACTGCGCACCCCGTGGTCGGTTTAATTACCGAATGGATTGACGCCAGTGGCAACATTGAGACGCGCGATATCGATTCTGACTTGGGCGGCACTATGCGCCTGGGTGCACAGACTTGCCACCTGATTCCGGGCTCTAAAATCGCTGAGGTTTACGGTGCCCAAGAGATCAAAGAGCGCCACCGCCATCGCTATGAAGTCAACAACAACTATGTCGACCAACTCAAAGCGGCGGGCCTGATTGTCGGCGGTCTCTCCTACGACAAAACTTTGGTTGAGACGGTGGAGCTAGCAGACCATCCCTGGTTTGTCGCTTGCCAGTTCCACCCCGAATTTACCTCTACCCCGCGCGATGGTCATCCACTGTTTGAAGGTTTTGTGCAAGCAGCCATGAAGCAGCAAGCACACACCGGTGGCCAATCATGAGCAGCGCCGCGCAGATGATTAAAATGGCCGGTATCGAGGTTGCCAACGACAAATCTATGACACTATTTGGCGGTATGAATGTACTCGAGTCACGCGACATGGCGCTGCGCGTTGCAGAAGCGTATGTCGAAGCGACCACAGCACTGGGTATCCCATACGTTTTTAAGGCCTCTTTCGATAAGGCCAACCGCTCCTCTATCCACTCCTATCGCGGCCCCGGTATGGAAGAGGGATTGCGTATATTTGAGGCGGTAAAAGAGGCCTTTAATGTTCCAGTTATTACCGATGTGCACGAGGTATGGCAAGCGGCACCGGTCGCCGAAGTGTGCGATGTGATCCAGCTGCCTGCATTTTTGGCTCGCCAAACCGACTTGGTTGAGGCGATGGCCAAAACCGGCGCGGTGATTAATGTCAAAAAACCGCAGTTTTTGAGCCCTGGCCAAATAGGCAATATTGTTGAGAAGTTTCGCGAGTGCGGCAACGATAAAGTGATGCTGTGCGAGCGCGGTACTACCCTGGGTTACGACAACTTAGTGGTCGATATGCTCGGTTTTCGCACCATGAAAGAAGTCAGCCACGGTGCGCCGCTGATCTTTGATGTCACCCATGCGCTGCAGTGTCGCGACCCTATGGGTGCCGCCTCGGGCGGTCGTCGCCACCAAGTGGCCGAACTCGGCCGCGCCGGTATCGCCGTGGGTATTGCCGGTCTGTTCCTAGAGGCGCACCCCGAGCCCGATAACGCTAAATGCGACGGCCCAAGTGCCTTGCCGCTAGATGTATTGCAGCCGTTTTTGGCGCAAATGAAAGCGTTCGATGACCTGCTTAAAGCGCAGGAAGACTTAAATATTCGTTAACTTAATCTCCGCGGCCTGATGCCGCGCACCACTCTTAGGAGCCCCTTTATGTGTGAGCAGTCCACAATGATTAAAGATATCCGCGCTATTGAAATTCTTGATTCGCGCGGCAACCCTACAGTGCAGGCCGACGTCATCTTAGAGAGCGGTATCGTCGGTACCGCCGCAGCTCCTTCAGGGGCATCCACAGGCTCGCGCGAAGCGTTAGAGCTGCGCGATGGCGACAAAACGCGCTACCTGGGCAAGGGTGTACTCACCGCTGTCAACAACATCAACACCACTATTCGCGATCTGTTGGTCGGTAGCGACGCAGCCGATCAGCGCGCACTCGACAACGCAATGATTGCCGCCGACGGCACCGACAACAAAGCCAACTTTGGTGCCAACGCTATTTTGGCCGTCTCGCTGGCCGCTGCCAAAGCGGCTGCCCAAGCCAAAGGCTTGCCGCTTTATGCGCATATTGCCGAACTCAATGGCACCGCTGGCCAATACAGTATGCCGGTACCGATGATGAATATTATTAACGGCGGCGAGCACGCCGATAACAATGTCGATATCCAAGAGTTTATGGTTCAGCCGGTATCGGCGAAAAGCTTTGCAGAGGCGCTGCGGGTTGGTGCAGAGATTTTTCATGCGCTCAAAAAAGTGCTCTCAGCGCGCGGTCTCAACACCGCAGTGGGTGACGAGGGCGGCTTTGCTCCCAACTTGTCTTCCAATGCTGAAGCTTTGGCCGTCATTAAAGAAGCGGTCGCGGCAGCCGGCTATGAGCTGGGTAGCGATGTCACACTGGCGCTGGATTGCGCGGCATCAGAATTCTATAAAGACGGACAGTACAACCTCAGCGGCGAAGGTAAAATTTACAGCGCCGAAGGCTTTAGCGACTTCTTGGCTGAACTGTGTGACCAGTATCCCATTATCTCTATTGAGGATGGGCAAGATGAGTCAGATTGGGCGGGCTGGAAGTATCAAACAGAAAAGCTTGGCCAACGTGTGCAGCTAGTGGGCGACGATTTATTCGTCACTAATACCAAAATTTTGCAGCGCGGTATCGATGAGTCTATTGGCAATTCTATTCTGATTAAATTTAACCAGATTGGTTCGCTTTCAGAGACTCTCGACGCTATCGCCATGGCTAAACAGGCCGGCTATACCGCGGTTATCTCGCACCGCTCAGGTGAGACTGAAGACACCACGATTGCCGACTTAGCAGTGGCCACTGCCGCCGGCCAAATTAAAACTGGTTCGCTGTGCCGTTCAGACCGCGTTGCCAAGTACAACCGCTTGTTGGTGATTGAGGCAGAGCTAGGCAATGCTGCGGCACCATACAAAGGTCGCGCCGAGTTCAAAGCGTAAACAGCTTCGAAGAAAAAGCCCGCACAGCAATGCTGAGCGGGCTTTTTTTTTGCACGGCATTCACATCAGGCTCTGTGAAGTAGGCTTTTCGCCTTAGACAGCTTTGGCTTTTACCTCGCCACTGTGAAGCTTGATGCTCAACTCGTCGCCTGGGGCGACACGGCTGCTGTCGGTCACCGCCTCTCCATGGGCCAGCACCACAGCATAGCCGCGCTCTAGCACCTTGAGAGGGCTGACCGCGTCGAGCAGCTGCAACTTGTTACTCAAATCGCTGCGCTGTTGTTTGAGTCGCTTCTCCATGCTCCGTTGCAACCGCTGGCGTTGCTCAACAAGTCGTTGATTCAGCGCTTTTAAGCGCAGCGCCGGATCGTTGCGTTGTAGGCGTCTGCGCAGCTGTTCGAGAGTTTGTTGGTGGCGGCTTAATAGGCGCTGTTGGCCGCGTTGGAGCTGCTGTTCTAACTGATCTAAACGCTGGGCTTGCTGTTGTAAGCGCTGTGCCGGGTGGCGCAGCCTTTGCCGCAGGTGGTTGGTGGAGAGTTGGCAAGCGGCCAGTTTGCGCTGAATAGCAGTTTGTAGAGCGCGCTCCAGGGCGGCGATATAGCTGACTAACTCTGCGCACTCTTGGCTGACCAGTTCCGCTGCAGCGGAGGGCGTTGGCGCGCGCAAATCGGCGACAAAATCGGCGATGGTAAAGTCGCTCTCGTGGCCTACGGCACTGATCACGGGTATCTGGCTGGCGCGCACTGCTCGGGCCAGAGCCTCGTTATTAAAGGCCCATAAATCTTCAAGCGAGCCGCCGCCGCGGCCGACAATAAGCACATCGGCAGCGCCGTGCCAGTTGGCGGTTTGAATCGCCTCGATAATAGCTTGAGGCGCTGTGTCGCCTTGAACCGCGGTCGGGTAAATGAATACCTCCGTGCGACTATCGCGGCGCGCCAAAACCGAAAGTACATCGTGAATCGCTGCACCACTGGATGAGGTGATGACACCCACCCGGCGAATGGTCTCGGGCAGTGGGCGTTTGAGCTCGCTGGCAAATAGCCCTTCATCGGCAAGCCGCTGCTTAAGCTGCTCAAACTGCCGCTGCAGAGCACCTAAACCTGCCTCTTCCATCTGTTCAATAACCAGTTGGTACTCGCCGCGCGCCTCATAAAGCCCGGCGCGGCAGCGCACTAACACTTGCTGGCCATTGGCTGGTGAAAAGCGCACGCGATTATTCGAGCCGCGAAACATCGCACAGCGCACCTGTGCCTGTTTATCTTTGAGAGTTAAATACCAGTGGCCAGAGCTTGGCTTTGCTAGGTTGGATATTTCGCCCTCTACCCACAGTGCAGGCAGTTGTGTCTCTATTAAATGGCGTACGCTGCGATTTAACTGAGAAACCGTCATGACGATTTTATTGGGGCTTTGAGCGGCGCTAAAGTTGTCTGGCTGGGCTGTATTCATGCGGCCATTGTAGGGTTATCGGCGCTGCGCTGCACCCCGCGTCGGCTGTCATTTTGGCCGCCATAAAAAAACAGAAAAATCAGAGGTTTATTTGTTTTGTCTGGCAAAAATAAACTTTGCTGAAAAACCCCTGCGTAGATTATAATGAGGCGCTTACTTTTTCTCTACCTGCCGAGGTAAGCCACTCCCATGTTGCGAATCGCACACGAAGCACTCACATTTGACGACGTTCTTTTGATGCCCGGCTATTCCGAGGTTACCGCCAAGGATGTCTCGCTAGTCTCTCAATTGACTAAAACCATTTCGCTCAATATCCCTCTGCTCTCCGCAGCCATGGATACTGTCACTGATGCGCGCTTGGCTATTGCGTTAGCGCAAGAGGGCGGCATTGGTATTATCCATAAAAGTATGACGATAGAGCAGCAGGCGCGGGCTGTCTGGAATGTAAAAAAATACGAGAGCGGTGTGGTGCGCAACCCAATCACTATCGAAGCCACCGCTACCCTTGGCGAGCTCAGCGAGCTGTGTCGAGAGCAAGATATCTCAGGTTTGCCGGTATTCGATCAAGGCGCCTTGGTGGGTATTGTCACTCGACGCGATGTGCGTTTCGCCGCTGATATGAATGCACCGGTCAGTTCAGCTATGACGCCAAGGGATCAGTTGATAACGGTCAAAGAGGGAACAGATACTAAAGAAGTGCGCGCTCTGTTCCACAAAAACCGCATTGAAAAAGTGCTGGTTGTCGACGACGAGTTCAATCTGCAAGGTTTGATAACCGTCACTGATATCGACAAGGCTGAGCAATACCCCGACGCTTGTAAAGATGACCAAGGTCGCTTGCGAGTTGGCGCCTCTGTGGGTGTCGCTGGCGATACCGATGAGCGTATTGCCGCACTGGTAGCCGCTGGGGTGGACTTGTTAGTGGTAGATACTGCTCATGGCCACTCGCTCAATGTGCTCAACCGCGTTAGCTGGATTAAACAGCACTATCCCCAGGTGCAAGTCATTGGTGGCAATGTCGCTACTGCCGAGGGTGCCAAAGCACTGGCAGACGCGGGCGCCGATGCAGTTAAAGTGGGTATTGGCCCAGGTTCTATTTGTACTACACGTATTGTCACCGGTATCGGTGTGCCGCAAATTACTGCCATTGCTGAAGCTGTTTCTGCCCTCGAGGGTACCGGTGTTTCTGTGATCGCCGATGGCGGCATCCGCTACTCTGGCGATATCGCCAAAGCCGTTGCTGCAGGGGCTGGAGCAGTGATGATGGGTTCCATGCTGGCCGGTACCGATGAGGCGCCCGGCGAGATCGAGATCTATCAAGGCCGCTCCTATAAGTCGTATCGTGGCATGGGTTCGCTCGGTGCTATGTCGCAAACTCAAGGTTCTAGCGACCGCTACTTCCAAGATGCCAGGGCTGGCCAAGAAAAGCTGGTACCTGAGGGCATTGAGGGGCGTATTCCTTACAAAGGCCCAGTGGCGGCAATTATTCACCAGATGATGGGTGGCTTGCGTTCGGCGATGGGTTACACAGGTAGCCGCACTATTGACGAGATGCGCACCAAACCCAAGTTTGTCCGCGTCACCTCTGCCGGTATGGGTGAGAGCCATGTACACGATGTACAGATTACTAAAGAGGCTCCCAACTACCCGGTGGGTGGGCGTTAATTACAACTGTAACCAACTGTTAACAGAGAGCCGGCTGCGAGCCGGCTCTATTTTTTAATATGCCTTTGCGCACTTTGACAGAGTATTGACCATGGCCGATATTCACGCCGAAAAAATTCTTATCCTCGATTTTGGCTCACAGTACACCCAGCTAATTGCTCGGCGAATTCGCGAGATCGGTGTTTTCTCTGAGATCCGCCCCTGGGATATCAGCGTCGAAGAGATTGCCGAGTTTGGCCCGCGCGGTATTATCCTCTCCGGCGGTCCCGAGTCGGTCACCATGGGGGAGAGCTCACCCAAAGCCCCAGCGGGGCTTTTTGAAATGGGCTTGCCGGTGCTGGGTATCTGCTACGGCATGCAGACTATGGCCGCGCAGTTAGGTGGCCAAGTGGAAAGTTCTGTGGTACATGAATTTGGTTATGCACAAGTCAAAGTGGAAACGGATAGCGCGCTATTTAAAGATATTGCCGACCACCTTGCCGACGATGGCAAGCCACTGCTCGATGTCTGGATGAGCCACGGCGATAAAGTGACGGCGTTGCCGGATAATTTCAGCTTGCTGGCCTCTACCCCCTCTTGCCCAATAGCGGCCATGGCCGATGAGAACCGTCATTTTTACGGTATCCAGTTCCACCCCGAAGTCACCCACACCTTGCAGGGTGGGCGTATTTTTGAACACTTTATTGTCAATGTTTGCGGCTGTGCCAAGTTGTGGACCGCCGCCGGCATTATCGAAGATCAAATCACCCGCGTGCGCGAACAAGTCGGCAGCAACAAAGTACTGCTCGGCCTCTCTGGCGGGGTCGACTCCTCGGTGGTTGCCGCACTGCTGCACCGCGCTATTGGCGATAAGCTCACCTGCGTGTTTGTTGACAACGGCCTGCTGCGCAAAAACGAAGGCGACATGGTGATGGAGATGTTTGCCAACAACATGGGCGTCAAGGTGATTCGCGCCGATGCCGCCGATTTTTTCCTCGGCCGTTTAGAGGGCGTCAGCGACCCTGAGAAAAAACGCAAAGTGATCGGCAATACTTTTATCGAAGTGTTCGACGAGCACGCTACGGCGCTCACTGAGGTCAGCTTCCTCGCCCAAGGCACAATCTACCCCGATGTCATTGAATCGGCCGCCTCTAAAACCGGTAAAGCCCACGTGATTAAGTCACACCACAATGTTGGCGGCCTGCCCGACGATATGGCGATGGAACTAGTGGAGCCGCTGCGCGAGCTGTTTAAGGACGAAGTGCGCAAAATTGGCCTCGAGCTCGGCCTGCCCTACGACATGGTTTACCGCCACCCGTTCCCCGGCCCCGGCCTAGGAGTGCGTATTCTTGGCGAAGTGAAAAAAGAGTATGCAGATGTACTGCGCGAAGCGGATGCCATTTTTATCGAAGAGCTGCACAACGCCGACTGGTACCACAAAACCAGCCAAGCGTTTGCCGTGTTCCTGCCGATTAAATCGGTCGGCGTGGTGGGCGATGCCCGCCGCTACGAGTGGGTGATTGCCCTGCGCGCCGTCGAGACCATCGACTTCATGACTGCCCGTTGGGCACACTTGCCATACGAGCTTTTAGAGAAAGTCTCTAACCGCATCATCAACGAGATAGCGAACGTCTCGCGGGTGACCTACGACGTTTCGAGCAAGCCCCCAGCGACGATAGAGTGGGAGTAATAGGGTGACACTAACCTGTTGATTTATATAGGTTTGCGAGTTGCAAAGAAGTTACAAAGAGCCCCGTTTTTGG
>JBELGO010000056.1:0-1121 GCA_042091915.1 SAR92 clade bacterium
AGCATGACCTTCCAGGTTAACGATTCACCCTTTGCTGGCAAAGAGGGCAAATACATCACCACCCGCAACATTAAAGATCGGCTCGATCAGGAGTTGATCCACAACGTGGCACTGCGCGTTGTGCAGGGCGAGACACCGGACAAATTTATTGTTTCTGGCCGCGGCGAGCTGCATCTTTCAGTGCTGATTGAAAACATGCGTCGCGAAGGTTTTGAGCTGGGTGTATCGCGCCCCGAAGTGATTCAAAAAGAGATCGATGGCGAAATCCACGAGCCCTTCGAGCAGATTGTTATCGATGTTGAAGAGCAGCACCAAGGTTCTGTGATGGAAGAGATGGGTCTGCGCAAAGCCGATATGACCAACATGGAGCCAGATGGCAAAGGCCGGGTAAAGCTAGAATTTATGGCACCCTCGCGCGGCATGATCGGTTTCCGTTCGCACTTCCTGACCATGACCAGCGGCTCGGGCATTATGACCAGTATTTTTGACCACTACGGCCCGGCCAAAGCGGGTGAGCTCGCCGGCCGCCAGAACGGCGTATTGGTCTCTATGACTACGGGTAAAGCTTTGGCTTATGCGCTGTTTAACCTGCAAGAGCGCGGCCGTCTGTTCCTTGGCCACGGCGCCGAGATCTATGAAGGCCAGGTTATCGGCATTCACTCGCGCAACAACGACCTACCTGTTAACCCCACCAAGGCCAAACAGCTCAACAACATCCGCGCTGCGGGTACCGATGAGAACTTAATTTTGGTACCGCGCATTAAGCATACTCTCGAGCAAGCTTTGGAGTTTATTCAGGATGATGAGCTCGTCGAGGTAACGCCCGAGTCCATACGCATCCGTAAAAAGTTGCTTAAAGAGAACGAGCGCAAGCGTTCAGGCAAGTCGTAAGATCTGTCATTGCAACGCAAAAGGCGAGCTCAACAGCTCGCCTTTTTTTTACCCACTAATTGCAGTTATCTGGATGCCGGTGGCATGAGGTTAAGTGATCATTCACTACACCCATCGATTGCAGATAGGCATAACAGATAGTAGAGCCGAAAAAACTAAACCCGCGCTGTTTCATATCGCGGCTAATTTGATCTGAAAGTGGTGTGGTGGCAGGTACGGCTGCGTGCTCG
>JBELGO010000056.1:1221-11041 GCA_042091915.1 SAR92 clade bacterium
ATCGCGGCTAATTTGATCTGAAAGTGGTGTGGTGGCAGGTACGGCTGCGTGCTCGGCAAAATAGTTGACGATTGGCTCGCCATCAACATATCCCCAGAGATAATTCGAGAAGCTGCCAAACTCCTCTTGCACCGCCATAAACAGTTTGGCGTTATTGATAGCCGAGCGGATTTTTTGCCGATTGCGGATAATCGCACTATCGGCCAACAGCCTGGCTATCTCGCTGTCGCCGTAGGCAGCTATACGCGCCGGGTCAAAACCTTCAAATGCACGACGGTAGCCGTCGCGGCGACGCAGTATAGTAATCCACGAGAGGCCCGCCTGAGCACCCTCTAAGATCAGGTATTCGAACAAAGTGGCATCGTCATAACTGGGCACGCCCCACTCTCTGTCGTGATAGTCTTGGTAAAGCGTATCGTCGCCACACCAGTCACAGCGCTCTAGCGCGTCGTTGCTCTGCAAAGAATTTAGAGACATAAGTAAGCTCTTAGGCTGTGGTCAAAGTTCACCGTGGTAGACCATAGTCGCCTGGGTTTGATCCTTTACTATAACCGATCGATAGCAGTCGCCAAAAACAGCTCTACGCGAGTTGTTCCCGCGGCGGCGATAACCGACAATATCGCCCACTACGCAGCCAGAGCTCAGAGCAACAATGACCGATACCAGCAAAACACCTACCGATGCGACCCACACAGACCCCAAAAGGGTTGGCATGATCAGCCTCGGCTGCCCCAAAGCCCTGGTCGACTCAGAGCGCATCCTCACTCAGCTGCGTATGGAGGGCTACCAGATCTCTCCCAGCTATGAGGATGCTGATGTAGTAGTGGTCAACACCTGCGGCTTTATCGACAGCGCCAAACAAGAGTCGCTCGACGCTATCGGCGAAGCACTCAAGGAGAACGGCAAGGTAATTGTCACCGGCTGTATGGGCGGAGATGAGCAGCAGATACGCGATGTCCACCCCGATGTGTTAGCCGTCTCTGGAGCCCACCAATACGAGCAGGTGATGGATGCTGTCCACCACTACGCCCCCGCCAACGCTCAACACGATCCCTACATTGACCTGCTGCCACCCCAGGGTATTAAGCTGACTCCGCGCCACTACGCCTATTTGAAAATCTCAGAGGGCTGCAACCACCGCTGCAGCTTTTGTATTATCCCGTCGCTGCGTGGCGATTTGGTTAGCCGTCCCATCGGTGAAGTGCTAGATGAAGCGGAGCGCCTAGTAAACGCCGGCACCAAGGAGCTGTTAGTCATCTCGCAAGATACCAGCGCTTACGGCATCGATACCAAATTCCGCACCGGCTTCTGGCAGGGGCGCCCGGTCAAAACCCATATGCAACAGCTCTGCGAGCAACTCGGCGAGCTCGGCGCTTGGGTGAGGCTGCACTACGTCTATCCCTATCCGCATGTAGATCATCTGATGCCACTGATGGCCGAGAAGAAAATTCTGCCGTATCTGGACATCCCCTTTCAGCACGCCCACCCCGATGTTTTGCGCGCCATGAAGCGCCCCGCCAATGAAGAGAAAGTACTCGAGCGTATTCAGCGCTGGCGCCGAGACGTGCCCGATATCACGCTGCGCAGCACTTTTATTGTCGGCTTCCCAGGCGAAACCGATGTCCACTTTGAATACATGCTCGACTGGCTTAAAGAGGCTCAGCTCGACCGCGTCGGCTGCTTTAAATACGAAGCGGTCGACGGCGCACCAGCCAACGCTTTGGCAAACCCGGTAGCCGAGGAGCTTAAGCAAGCGCGCTGGGAGCGCTTTATGCAGGTGCAACAAGAGATCAGCACAGCACGCTTACAAGCCAAAGTTGGCCGCACAGTAGAAGTACTCGTAGACAGCGTGGATGCCGATGGCGCGGTCGGCCGCAGCAGCGCCGACGCCCCGGAGATCGACGGCAACGTCTACCTCGACGGCCGCACCGATCTCAAGCCTGGCGATATGCTAGCGGCTACAGTAGTCGCCGCCGATGAGTACGATTTGTGGGCTGAGTAAAGCAACCAATTATTATCAGCATTCTGTTTCAACAGACAAAAAAAGGGCCAGTCTTCACTGGCCCTTTTTAGTTACAACCGTTCAGCTTAGTGCTGGTGGCCGCCAGGGCCATGAACGTGGCCGTGCTCGAGTTCTTCGGCTGAAGCTTCGCGCACTTCGGTAATTTCTACATCGAAATTAAGCGTCTTGCCGGCCAGCGGATGGTTGCCGTCGACAGTAACGGTAGTCTCAGTTACCGCAGTGACAGTGACGGGCACTGCGCCGCCTTGTTCGGTTTGCGCTTCAAACTGCATACCCACCTCAACGCTCTCAACGCCCTGGAAAGCTTCTTTAGGCACTTCTTGAATCATTTCTGGCAACGACTCGCCATAGCCTTCAGCGGGCGCGACGGTCACTTGCAGTTTATCGCCAACGACTTTCCCGGCGAGCTCTTTTTCCAGCCCAGGAATGATGTTGCCGGCACCGTGCAGATAGGCCAGTGGGTCTTTACCCGCAGATGAATCGAGAGTTGCGCCCTGATCGTCAGTGAGTGTGTAGTGGAATGCGACCACGCTGTTTTCTGTAATAGCCATAGTGGGAACCTCTGCCCTAGTGCGTAAATGGCCGCGCATTATGAAGCAACTGCCAGCAAATGGCCAATCTCCCGCAATTGGAAATTCCCATAAACTTTGTCGTGTTTAATGCACTAGTTGCACCAATCTGTCATATTTGTGTCATCTATTTTAAGCAAAATTTAGGGATTGAAATATGAGTCAAGCAGACCTGCGCGACCCAGTTGGCGACGAGGAATATTCAGTGCCTAAACAGCTTATTTTAGTGGTAGAAGATGAACCGGCGATTCGCGAAATGTTGGCGATAGCCCTTGAGGCGGCAGATTACAGAGTAATCACTGCTACAGATGCCCAAACTGGCCACGCGCGCATTGTCGACGACAAACCAGATCTGGTACTACTCGACTGGATGATGCCTGGCACCACCGGGCTGGAGCTTTTGCGCAGGTTGCGCCGCAACGAACTGACCGCCAAATTACCGGTAGTGATGCTCACCGCTAAAACAGAGGAAGACAGCACCATTACCGGGTTAGATGCGGGTGCTGATGACTACATCCAAAAACCCTTCTCTCCGCGTGAGCTGATCGCGCGCATTAAGGCCGTACTGCGACGACTGGGACGTGAAGAGCTGGTCGACCCGATCAGTGTCGATGAACTGGATTTTGACCCGGTTAGCCACCGCGTAGCCATTGCCGGAGAACCGGTGACGTTGGGCCCTACCGAGTATCGACTATTACAGTTTTTCTTAACTCACCAAGAGCGCGTCTACTCGCGCGACCAGATATTAGATTATGTCTGGGGAGGTAACGCCTACCTAGATGAACGCACCGTTGATGTGCACATACGCCGGCTGCGCAAAGCGATTTCACACAACAATTATGATCGCTACATCCAAACTGTGCGCGGTGCCGGTTATCGTTTTTCCAAAATAACTGGCGACTAAGCTGCACCTTGTGGCTGCTTTGCCGCCGCAAATTCACGAATAAAACGCCGCACCTCGCGCGCAGCGCTGGTATCTAAATCTTCGCAGATTGCTAAAAACTGCTCCTTCTCCTGCTTGTTCAGCCTAATAATCAGTTGGCTGTCTTTCTTGTGTTTTTTGTCCTTTCCCACGGCAGACCTCATTACTCTTTACGATTACACAGCGGATGCTTTTTGCTATACATAAAAGGGTAAAGACTATTTATGACAATTTAGTGTCAGCTTAGTGACTGCATAAATTCTTAAATAAATCTCAAAAAAAAACCCCGGCAGAACCGGGGTTTTCGATACCTTTCAATAAGGGTTTAGAACGACCACTTATAATCGATAGAGACAGACATACCCGGTGCTTTGGTAAAGGTAACCACACCGTTTTGTTCAATCTCAATCGACTCATCCAAAAGATTCTTCAACTTCAATTTTAGCGTTGAGTTCTCTGTTGGGTAGTACGAGTAAGTCATATCCACCGATTGGAAGGGCTGCTCAAACGAGTCGGCAGAGCCGTTGCGTCCAGCTAGGTAAAGTCGCTCATCAAACACGTTGTAAACCAGCATTGCTGCGTGTTTACCGTCATTCGAGTCGTAACCCAGCTGCATGTTAAAGGCCCGATCAGAAGCCCCGGTCATCGCGCGCACCGCATTGGTAGGTGCATCGGCATCACTACCCGTCGCGACCAGCTCGGTGTCCAGCATAGTGAGGTTACCTGCCACAAAGAATGGCACAAAACTGTCACCCAAGAACTCCAGGCTCTTCAACCACTCCAATTCCAAGCCGGTAATTTCACCGCTATTAGCGTTAATGATCTCAGCTGCCAAAGCATCTTCAAAAGCCGCTGATTCAAAGAACTCAATTGGATTAGTGATATCTTTGTAAAACAGCGAGGCGGTAAGAGTATCGCCATTGCTAAAGTACCATTCACCACGCAAATCGTAGTTGGTGACAGTGGCGGGTACAACATCGGCATTACCTTTAACAATCGCGTCGGTAATGGGATCGATGTAAGTGGATGGCGTAATCTCGCGCAAGTCTGGCCTTACGATCGTCTCGGACCAGTTAAAGCGCAGCTGGAAGTCCTCTGCCCAAAAACCCGGACGAATGTAGGTCACTGCAACAGCGGGATAGTAATCGTCATCCTTGAAAACTGAGCTCTCGAGTTCAGCAGTATCGCAGCTAATTTGGCAGCCACTGTAATCCAGAGGGTCCCACGGCAGGCCTGCTTGCGAGTAATCCTCCCAGCGCGCCCCAGCAGTCACCCGCCAGCTATCGCCAATTTTCCAGTCAACTTTACCAAATATGGCCGTGTTGAGCACAGCAGCGAGATAGCTTTCACCGTTGCTGCCGACCACATCCATCTGAATACCCAAATCGCTATCCAAAAGGTTGGTGTCGCCAAATAGTTCTGAGGGCATACCGCTACCGGTTAGCGATGTGCTGCCCAGCGAGAACTGGGTCTGTTGGTAGACACGGGCTTTTTTAGCGTAGTTGTAACCGCCGCTAAGCACGACCTCGTCAGCCCCCCAATAAAGCGGCAGGCTGGCCTCCCATCCGTAGTTCTCAACCTCATCATCCAGAGTGGTAAAACGGAAATCGCCCGCTGAAGTGGCTGCTTGGATAGTCTGAGTCAACAACCCACCGTTACTATCGACTGTAGTCAGGTAGGTAAAGCGCGCCTCATTGGGGATATCGGTAGTCACCGTTGAATCTGAGTAGAACCACTCAACCGTCAAGTCGTCGGCCCAATCAAACCCGTTGATACCCAAGGTATCTTTGACAACACCACCAAACCGATGATCGCCATTAAGTTGGTTGACCTCTAACTCGCGCTCTTCGAAACGGACGGTGTAATCGCGGTTGCCACGGCCATCAGCAAAGAGCGTTGATGAACCATAATAGTCGCTGATTGATGACTCATCATCGGTATTGCGTAGAACCATACTGGTTAAGGTGAGCGAATGATCGTCATACCAACGCCACCCCAGCGCTGCAGTCACAGTTGTGCTGACATTATAAGTTGAGATTTGACGGTCAGTGAATTGGTTTGCAGCATCACCGGCATTCGCCGAACGTACTTCACTGCTTTTCCAGCTACTGTCATAAGCACCGCCCAGTAAAAAGCCAAACTCCATGCCATTGTCGAAGTAAAAGTTATTGCCTAGGTTCACTTCGGCACTGACCGGCTCGTCGCGGCTCTCTTGGCGAATATCAACATTTCGGTTGAGCTGTGTAGCCAGCTGGCTATTAGCAGCTTGAGCCTCTGCAAGGGTAGCAGTACTGCCCTCTGCAAGCTGCAAAGTGTCGAGGATATCGACGGCGTTTAGGCTACCGCGATAAGTATTCAGCGCAGTGCGCAAACCGGAGTTGAGTGCTCGGGTACCGTCGTCTTCGCCCCACTCGTCATCACTGCCACCCGCGTATCCGAGCACATCGCCTTTAGTTTCGCTGTTATAGCCACTGCCCACTTCAATATTGAACAGCAACTCGTCGGGTATACCTTTGGTACGGATATCGACTAAACCACCCGAAAAGGCTGCAGGGAAATCCGCACTGTAACCTTTGTGTACAGCGACCGATTTCAAAATAGAGGTAGGAAAGATATCTAGCGGTATCACATTGCGGGTGAGATCGGGCGAGGGGATAACTGCTCCGTTTAGTAGTGAGGTGGCATAGCGCTCACCCAAACCGCGAACGAAAACATACTTATCGTCGATCAAGGTGACACCCGGTACTCGTCGCAGCGCCGCTGCTACGGTAGAGTCACCAATGCGGCCGATCATCTCGGCATCGATGATGTCCGCAACCACTTCACTTTCCATTTTTTCCATCTGGACGTCATCTGCAGCACTTTTCAGTTTGCCAATGACAACCACTTCGTCCAGCTGAATGATATCGCCCTGCGCCCATAGCGCCGGCGAGGTGAATGCGGCCACAGCGACCGCTAACGCACACTTATTTATACGCATAGTTAATTACCTTTCGCTATCGGTGACAACGGCGCCATAAGGCATTGACCGTTGTCAAAAGAGAGGGCGCCCTAGCGGCGCCCTCCGTTCGATACAACCTGAATTTAGGGCGCTCTAAATTATGGAGTGACCCAGGTAGCATCGACACCCACAGTCCAACCTTCAGTCCAATCATCATCAGCAGTAACTGCACCGCGGGTTCCAGTGCTGTAGTAACCGCTCAGAGCAGGAATGGTTTGCGCACCGTCTGTCGCTAATAGCTCGTTATCAGTGCCCGCTGCAAACCAACTAGCGATAGCAACTGAGCCAATTTGCACAGCGGTATCTTTGAACGGCTTCTCACAGGCCAGTAGAGTATTGGTCATAGTGACAAAGCCCGCTTGTTGCGTTTCAGCATTATCGATTCGCAGGCACTCGTCTAAGCCGTCGTTGTTGGTCAACGCAGAGGTAATGATGGAGTCAGTGATTGTGATGGCGTGGCCTTCGCGAATACGAACGCCGACGCTGTCGCCATGTGTGCCGCCTTGGTTTCCGCTAACAATACAAGTCATATTATTGACAGTTGCAGCTGAATTTAAACCGCGAGCGATAAAGTCATTGTTGCGAGTAGTCTCTGATGCGTCGTAACTACCAATACCGTCAGACTCTATACATTGCTGACCATCATCATTGGCTTGAATGATCAGGGCGTTCTCAAGCGTACCGATATAACCTTCATCGACATCGAACGAATCATCACGCACATACAGGGCAACGAAATTGGTGATATCTACAGCGCCACCAAACATTTCGATACCATCATCGTAGGTTGAGTAAACCTGCAGATTTTCGATGGTGGTACCAGAGCCAACACCACCAAAAGCGATACCGTTGAGCTCGTTGCCTGGCGCAACTTCAGCACCGGTGTGTTTGACAACGAAATACTCTAATTGGCCAGAGCTGTCGGCGTCGTTATCACCACCGTAGTAAGTTTGCGCAGAACCAGACTTGCCTTCAGCGGCCACGTTGCACTCACCACCGACCATAGCAAAATCTGCTTCGCCGCGGTTGCCTGTATAAGAACACTTATTGGTAACACCAAAACCGTTTACGATCATGCCACCCCACTGCTGAACATCGTCAAAAGCGACTGTGCCAGAGATGGCATCGCTGTAAGAGGTAAAAGTGATGGGGTTTTCAGCATCGCCCACTGCAATAATTTGTGAGCCGCGATTGATAACTGCGTAATCTTCTGAAGTTTTAAACACAAAGGTGTTGCCCGCTTCAATGGTTATAGTAGCGCCATCACCACCTTCCGTGATACCTGCTGCAGTCAAGTCAGCTATGCTGTCATATGCTTCACCGACCACCAGAGAACCTTCAAAGACGTGCTTGCCAGAACCGATCGATGGGAAAGTGACATCAACGGTCAGAGGATTGGTGATATCGACAAAGTTGCGCTCATAGACACAGTTACCATCTGACAGGGTACCTTCAAACAGCTGTGCATCTTTGGTGTAAGAGGCACAAAAACCATTAGTAGACGAGCCGCCCGTAGTCGTGCTGCTGTTATCGACGCTGTTGTCGACATTGGATGGGCTGATGTTGACATCGCCGCCACCGCCACATGCTGTAAGCAATCCGCTGATTGCTGAGACCAAAACTAGTTTCTTAATAGCCATCGTGTTCTCCCGAAATATTCGATGTGAGTTGAAACGAGAGAGAGATTAACAACGCTATTTGACAGTTAAGTGGCGCTTATATGGCAGTTATATTGCAGAAAGCAGCACTTTCGGCTACCACTGCTTTATGACAGTTTGATGAAGATTCCACTTAAAAATTGAAAAAGCTAATTTTCGTATATACAGTCGATAGCACTGGGAACACATTTGTAATTCTTAAAGACCTCCCAGAGATAACAGAGCCGCCAAAAAACAAGTTATTAGGGGTTATTGGACGGCCAAGCGAAAAAATTAGGAGATCCATAATGAAAAAATTAATTTGCTTATTTGTTACCACCGCCACTTTTTTGCTGTTGAGCGCAGCTACCCAAGCGAGCGACATCACCGTTGTTGCTCTGCGCGATGCGCCCGCCAGCTTCCCACAAAGCGCACTGCGCCGCGAAGCCAGCGGTAGTGTTATAGTAGAGTTTTCTCTCGCCCAAGATGGCCGCGCCACCGCAATAGATGTGGTTGCTTCTAGCGGTTCAAGCAACTTTGATCAATCGGCACTGCGCGCAGTTAAACGCTCACAGTTTGTCGCTGTTGGCGAGGGTGCCGAGCAAGCGCGCATACAGCGCACCTATAACTTCGCCTTCGCCGGCGAGGTAATGGTGGACCAGCTAGCGATAGCCAAAAACTAAACCACTTCGGACTGAAAAAGCCGAGCTTTAACGCTCGGCTTTTTTATTGCCAGAAAGAAACTAGCGCAGTGGGATAGAGCGAGTCTGGTCAGCGAGTTTAAAATCAGCACTGTATTCGCCGATATGCACCAACTGCCAGCCGCTTTTGAGCACTGCCCCTATGCGCAATATCCCTTGATCAGTAAACAGCTTATTGGCCGTATGTCCTGGGCCGACCATCAAATGGCCCGTAATCTCTAGGTTTAACTCGGGCCAGGTAGCTTCACTACTGCCGTAGCCCGAAAGATTGTTTTCGCGCACAACCGCTAGCTCTCCAGTCTGTTGAGATAATTTTTCATCCTGTAACGGGTGAGTAGCTGGCCAAATAGCCGAAATCGCCCAAATAACGAGAGCAAGCAACGCAGCTGCTCCTGCGGTAAAAATTAACAGAGTAGGTGAGCTCGTTCGCTGTTTGCCAGCATCTGCGTTGGCGACAATAAACTGCTCGGTGCTGGGCTTTTTTTCACTGCGTTCACGGTCAGCCTTTTGCAAAGCGTCTAACAAATACGACATAAACTGTTACCTCACAGCCCTGTGGGTAGTTAAAGATCGAACGGTCTGTTCATTGAGCTCGCCAGTTGCGGCTATACCCTGCTGAACCTGCCAGGCACGCACAGCTTCCACCAACACTGGCTGATAGTGCCCGCCGGCGATAAAACCACGCTCAATTAGGCCCTGTTCTACCAATTTTTCTATCAACCAGGCCACGAGCAGTGGGTTGTGCTCTCCAGGCTGCAGCGGGCGCTGGTACGCTTTGGGCAATGGCGCCTGAGCAAGCTCTGCAACGCCGCTAGTTTTCTCGTTGTGGTCAAAAAAGCTGAAGAGTTCTGTGCGATCTCTGTAAGCCTGCGCACCTAGTAGTGCCACCAGCACCAAGCTGACCAACAGAATGGGCCAGCGCCAGGCTATTTTGTGTTGAGAATCTTCCCCTAAAGCCTCGCTAAGA
>JBELGO010000057.1:0-10679 GCA_042091915.1 SAR92 clade bacterium
GCCGTTGAGATGGCTTTCCACCATTAAGCCGATAATGGATCGATTGCCTTCAACAATTTGGTTGGCAACGTTATCCATAACCAGTGGCTGTAAGTTGTGGTCTTTGTTGGAGTTGGCGTGGCTGCAATCAACCATAATATTGGCTGGGATACCGGCTGCCTCGAGCTCCTGTTCACAGATTGAAACGCTCACAGAGTCGTAGTTGGGTTTGCCGTTGCCGCCGCGCAGTACCACATGTGCCCAGGGGTTCCCTTGGGTAGTGATGATTGAGACTTCACCCTCGGAGTTGATGCCCAAGAAGCGGTGCGGGCTGGCCACTGATTGCAGAGCATTGATAGCGACTGTAAGGCTGCCATCTGTGCCGTTTTTAAAGCCGACCGAAGAAGAGAGACCAGATGCCATCTCGCGGTGTGTCTGTGACTCTGTAGTGCGAGCGCCAATCGCCGACCAGACGATTAAATCCTGCAGGTACTGTGGAGAAATGGGGTCAAGAGCTTCAGTGGCAGTAGGCAAGCCCAATTCGGCTACATCGTTGAGTAGCTGGCGACCGATGTGTAAACCGTCGGTAATGCGGAAGCTGTCGTCCATGAAGGGATCGTTGATCAGGCCTTTCCAACCGACCGTAGTGCGCGGCTTTTCGAAGTAGACACGCATGACGATAAGCAGGGTGTCGGAAACTTTGTCCGCTAATGCTTTGAGACGTTCGGCATACTCTTTAGCAGCGTCGATATCGTGTATGGAGCAGGGGCCAATAACAATAAAGATGCGGTGATCTTTGCGCTCTAAGATGTCCTCGATCGCTTGGCGACCTGCGGCGATAGTGGCGCGAGCGGCTTCGCTGACAGGGATATCAGCTTTCAGTGCGCTGGGTGTAATCAGTGTCTCTTGCGAGGTGATATTGACGTTGTCGATGTTCTTGGCAGTCATAGTGGCAGTAAACCTAAACTTTGTTTGTTGTGTGAATAGCGCAACAGAACTGCTGTCGCCGCGCAAAATTAAACGTGATTGTACTGTATAACGGGTCGTCTGGCGACGTGGCTAGCCAATATTGACGGGCAGTTCGATACTTTCACCTACTAGTACAAAGTAGAGCAACAAGCGTTGCGGAAGAGATTCCTGGGCACTGAACAAATCGCCATAGCGCTGTAGCTGGCCCCGATACTGTGCTGCTTGGCGAGAGATAAATTGTTCTAGGCTTTCGCCCGGTTGTGGCGTGGCACTTTTATAGTCGATTATCCAACGCTCGCCATCGACCACAAACGTGCGATCGACAACAGCACTGGCCAACTTGCCGTCGTCCCTCCAATAGTCAAACTTTAGTTCGCACGCGGCTTGTGGGTGATCTTGCAATAGCCAATGCAGCGTCGGACAGCGGCTCAACTCTTCGGCCGCTGTTGTGAATTTTTCAACTAACTTCTCGGGGCCATCCAAGGCGGTATAGCGCAGCCATGTCAAACGTGCTTTGTCTATGTGACGCTGTTGAATGGTGGTACTTTTATCCTCCATTTCAGCCAGCTGTTGTAACAGTAGATGTAGCTCGGTGCCCAGTTTGCGGGCGACTAAATTATGCGTATCTAACTGCGACAATGAGTCGATAGGATTGGTCGTTGTGATTGAGTCTATCGGGCTGGCAGCCAGTTTCTGTACCGGCAAGCGATGCCAAAATGGGCTGGAAACTGTTTCAGGTTTGAGTGCTTCGGGCTGTTCATCGCGCACCAAATGAAGATTGGCAAAGCCGGATATTTGATGGGTTTTGCCGCGATCTAGAAGAGCCTGAAAGTCACTCCCATAGCGGCCCCAAACAAGAGCCAGAGGCGCGCTAAAGGCAGGCTCTGCCAATTGTGGCAATACGGCGTCATCGCTCTGATTGGTCTCTTTGCCGGCTTTGATGGTTGCGCTGGCAAAGAGGTGCAGCTGTTGCGCTGCGCGGGTGGCGGCGACATAGAAAACTCGTGTGGCTTCGTGTTGTTGCTTGATTTTTCGGCGACGCAAAATAAATTGATAGAGCGGGTCTTTTTTAGCAATCCACGAGGGTTTGGCTGCCAGGATGTGGTGCACTTGATCGTTGTCATCAATCTCCTCAAGCCATACCAAAAGATCGCCTTTGTCGTTGCTGCCAGTGCGGTCAAGACCGGGTAGTAAGACATGATCAAACTCTAATCCTTTAGATTTGTGAATGGTCATTACTTCGATATCGGCACGACCGCTCTGCGGTTTGGCGTAGAGCTTTTCTAGTGTGGGTTGGAACAGCTCCCAGTCGAGTATTTGATCGCTCTCTAGGTGTGCGCTGAGTTTCTCTAAATAAATTTCAGCATTGAGCAAGTCGTTACTGGAGGCCACTGTTTGCGGACCGCCCAGTTGTTGCCAGAGCGACTCAACACGACGATCTAGGGGCTGTCGGCCACGGGCTTGCCAGGCGGAGATGATAGGCGGTACACAGCGCTCAAGGCGTTGTTGGCCGTTGCGGGAAAGTTCGGGCCAGCTAGCGCGCATTAGCTGCTTTAACAGTGGGGTAGTGTGGTGCTGATCGCCGGCCAGTTGCCATAGATCGGCGAGGGTAAGGCCAACCATCGGCGAGCGCAGCAGCGCGAGCCAAGCGATGCGGTCGGCGCTGCTGCTCAGCGCCCGTGTAAGACTGATTAGATCTGTGACCACCATCGTCTCACTGAGCTTTTCGATCTCTGTAGCGCGCCAGCTAATACCGTGTTTTTGCAGTATTGGCAGTAAATGCTGAAGCTGCCCGCGGCTGCGCACTAGCAGGGCGATAGAGGGGTGATCTTCGTTGCTTTGCTCAGTTTTACGGAGTTTTAATACCGTCTGGGCAACGGCTTCAGCTTCATTGAGCCGAGCGTTTTCTCTATCCTCGGCAGCCGACAGTGTAAAGCTCACTGCACTCTCGTCAGCCGGACTGTCTCGCCCGCGCTCTGCCAGCGATGCGGTGTAGCTAACCGCACCGCTACCGGCATCGCTCTGGAGTGGAAAGAGATCGGAGAACAGCTCATTAACCCAGTCGATAACGGCGCGTTGCGAGCGGAAGTTGCTGGCTAGCTGCAGTGGTTGGCAGTGCGCGCCGCCAATTGGGTGGTGTTGAGCGCGGATAAATAGGCCAACATTGGCGTTGCGAAAACTGTACAGCGACTGCATCGCATCACCGACTAAGAACAGTGTGCGGCCATCACCGGGGCACCACTGCGCCGTGAGTGAGGCGAGTAACTCGTACTGCAATTGCGAGGTGTCTTGAAACTCGTCGACTAAAATGTGTTTCAACTGATAGTCGAGGCGCATCGCCAACTCGCTGATTTCACCACTTTGCAGTTGTTGCAATTCACTGAGAGCGCGATGAGCATGCAGAGCATAATGCGTAAAGTCGCAGCGATTATGGGTTTTAAATTGCACTTCGAGCAGTGCTACTAACATCGGCAAGAGCTGCAGAGTGGCTTGAATAATGCCGCTTTCATGATCAGCTAAGTAGGGGTCGGGCAGGGCTTTGATCTCTTCAAGCTGCTGTCGCAATGGTTCGCTAGCGATCTCTTTTAACAAAGCCTGGAATGCTTTTTTATCGGCTTTAGCCGTGGTTGGGAAACCTTGGTTTTTATTTAGCGCAGCTCGCCAAGTGGTTTTATCGGTACACAGCAGCGCAATAAGTGCTCGCCAAGCGGGTAGATCCTCTGGCTCGGTACCCAGCTGGGTAACTCCGTGCAGCGCAGTGATGGGGCTCTCCTGCTGTGCTTCGATCAGCCGTGAGGCGGCACCATCGGCATAGCTAAGCAGCTCGTCCAGCCAAGGTTTAAGTTGCCTTGTGGCATTGCCAAGAGCTTGCCTAGCGAGACCGCTCAGCAGCTCGCGCGCTTGTTGAGTACCTATTTCGCTGGCTGCGCCGCTGCTATACGCCCCCAGCAACCACTGCTCGCGAATCGCCAACAGTTTACTCAGCAGCTCTACGGCAACGCCTTGTTGGTTGCCGGTGTGGCGCATTAGGGTCGCAATGGGCTCGGCGGTGGGCTCGCGTTCACTAAAATTTTCGAGTAACTCACTGGCTACAGTGCGGTAGTCGTGCTCGGGGTTATCGGCTGGTTGTGGCAGGTCGCCCAAACCGGTCTCCAGGGCCAGCTGTGCTGCCAAGTAGCGGTTAAAGCTGTCGATGGTTTGCACGCGCAGCCGCCCGGGCGACTGTAAAAGTCCCCAGTTGCACTCGTTGCTGCGAGCCAGTGCCGCTTGAGCAAGTTGGTACGTCGCCAATTCGTAATCGTCGCTAGGTGGATTATTACGGGCCGCTGCCAACAGCGCTTGGTTGATGCGGTGGCTCATCTCAGCGGCCGCTTTGCGAGTGAAGGTGATTGCCAGGCACTCTTCAGGTTCGTTGACAGTCGCCAGTAAGGCGAGAAAGCGCTGTGTTAGCAATCCTGTTTTACCTGAGCCTGCCGGTGCCGAGACGATGTAGCTAGAGCGCGGGTCTATTGCTGCGTCGCGTGCGTTGCGATCGGCTTGGCGAATACTATCTACAGCGCTCATAGATCGGCCTCTGTGCTTTTATCAGAGCCGGATGTCCATTCAAAACTGCGGCTGATGCGACGCAAATCACTCTGGTGCTTTTCAAATGTCTCTCTGTCGTAGATGGTCAGGTTGGCATCGCCGCGGCAAAACTCTTCTGCTAACTCCTCTAGCTGTGAGCGCCATAGTTGCAGCTGTGTTTGCCACTGTTGGGCAGTTGTCGTGCTGCCCATTAGCGGTGCACAGGACTCACCGCTGAGATGGATCTTGTCGGGGCGAATCAGGCCAAAACTCACCCCGTCTGGCGGCGCTGCTAGCGCCATTGAGTAAAGTGGTAGTTGTGGATCACGCAACCGTTCAGTGTGCCAGTCACTCTGTTTGACTCCTCCAGACTTGTAATCGATGATCAGCCGCTGTTCACCGACACGATCTATACGGTCTATCTTGAGAGGCAGCGTTAAGTTGTTTAGCTGAGCAAAAACTTTCTCTTCTACGGCTTCAATAGCAAATTGACCGCGCTGTTCTTCGAGCTCCAGCCAACGTCTGATTGACCACTCTTGCCGCTCGCTCTCGCGTTCTACCACGCTCTCGCGCTTAAGGATTGGATAGTCTCTGCGCACCGAGTTAACAGCTGACGCGATGGCTGACTGAATAGCTGATGATAGTGCATCGCTGTCAGCCATAAGAGTGGCGAGTTTATCGCTGTCCAAGCCTGCTGGTAGGAGCAGCTCGAGGGCTTTGTGCATTAAAATGCCGCGCAGCATCGGTGTCACACCGACACTTGGCTGCTCTAGTGGCAGTGCGGCCAATCGATGTTGCAAGAAGGCGTTAAAAGGAGAAGCCGCTTGGTCTTTGAGAACGCTACTGCCGTGGTTTTTTATCTTCTCATCGGGCTGCAGCGACGGCGCTTGGAAATCTTCAAGCCGTGTGGTTTGCAATCCGGAATAGACCAGCCAGGGTGGTGGCGTGGCCTTTTCAGCCGAAAAAATTTCGGCGGGCAGTTCATGCAGCAGTGGACTTGGTTCTAGCTCAGCATCGCCATCGCGGAGAGCACAGCTGGCAATAAACGTCGTGCAGCAGCGCTGCATAGTCTGTATTAGAAGCTCTGCCAGTGCGTGTTCGCGAGCGTGATCGCTGCGTGGCATTGTGTGGCGTCGCTGCCAGCTCAAGCCCAGTAGAGGGTTGGGGTTGAGTGGGGCGGGTAGGGTGGTTGAGGATAAATCTAACCAATGCAATCGATCAAAGCGCAGTCCTATGGCTTCTAACGTACCCAGTATATGTATTTGGGCGCTGCCGGCTTGTGGTTGAAAGCGGCGCTGATAGAGCAGATCGTTGAGGTAACTCACTGCGTTTTGTGCAGACATTTCAGCGCTGTTGAATGCTTCAGGTAGTTCCAGTTGCAGTAATTCTTCTAGCACCACTAACCACTGTTGGTATTGTTGGTACTCTGCGCTATCGAGAGAGCGTTGACGGCAAAATCCAAAAGCGTGCAAACCCTCAGCAAACTTTTCTCCCCAACCGTTCAGAGAGTGTTTGTTACCCCAGTGTTGGCGCAGCCAAATTAATCCGCTGTGAGCGGGAGCAATCTGTTCATCGTCACTCTCTTGGTCGACACTCTCTTCAACGAGTAAACCAACAACTTCATTACAGCTGAATTGGCGCGCTCCGGTTTTGCGCAAAGTGAGCTCCGCATCGGCAATGGTTTGGGTGTCACAGCCTGCGGCCAACCAGTACGGGCTGTGCAACAGGTGCAGCCATTCGTGAAGTTTCAGTGGAGTCGAAAAGGCTTTTAATAGCAGCGCAGCCGTGGCGACCAAAGGCTGTTCCGCCAGGGTTCGGCTGGCAGAGATATTGATCGCATTTTTTGGTAGCTGATAGTGATTAGTGAGCCGTTCGGCAACCCGTTCTACCTCGTTTAGACGACACTCAAGATCGCTGATAACAATGGCGCAAAGACTGCTTGGTTGCTCTATGGAGGTCTTCAGAGCGCTGTCGATCGCTCTGTAGAGCTCACTGGCCGGGTCGCTATCGCGCTGTAAAAGAAACGTGTGATTGGACTGGTCTTGTCCGGTGCTGAGCTGATGGTGGTTGTTGAAGCTGACGTCTAGCAACTTTTTGCGCAGCGGTGGCAGGCTTTGGAAGCCACACAGGGTGACTCTGTGTTGTGGAGTTAAATGCCCGTTCTCTGAAGCAGCTATGAGTAATTCGAGCCGCTGTTCAGCACTGATGGCACCTGTATTTTGTAGTAATTGGCGATAGCGACGGCACCAATGGCCAAATTGCTCACTGGCACTGCGCTCAATAGCTAAATCCGTTGGATCGAGTTGCCAGTTTTCTAGCAGCTGGTAGGCTTGTGCGGCCATCGCGCTGTAACGTGAGGCTTCCAGTTCGGGCTGGCAGCTCTCAATGGCTTGACGCCAAAGTCGCTCTTCAATAATCGGGTGTAGGCAGGTAGCTGGGAGGCTGGTTTGAGCACTACAAAACTGCTGCCAGCGCAGCGCGATCCACTCATCGAGCGCATAGATCGCTGCAGCTGGCCAGGCGCTATTGGCTTGTTGCTGGCCCCAACTGCTGCGCAGTGCTTGAGCAAGGCGCTGATTGGGTGCAATCACCACGCCATTGTCGTTGAGAGCATCGGCCAGTGCGGCGGGGTCAACGGCGGCGGTGAGCATGATAAATCCCTGTGCGAATTCGAGTAGTGCAATCCAATAGAATCTAGTTTATCGATAATGTCTCTATTGAGCACCCCTTATGGCCAAGTAAAAAGAGTCCATTTGAGGTGGGCAACGGTGTATGGGCTGCGGTACTATCATGCCCGCATTGCGTCCATTCGGGCTGTGCAGATTGAAATTAAATAATAGCGCTGGGAGCAGGCTTTGAGTGTTGAACTGATTTTATTGGCAGCGTTGATAATAGCCCTCGCTGGGTTGTTATGGGTCTGGCGCACCAGCCAAAATGCTGCAGTAGAGGCTCAGGCTGAGTTAGTTCGGTTGAGGGAGCAACGCGATGCTGCCTTAGGTCAAGTGAATGCCCTGGAGCGAGATAACGCACTGCAATCCCAGCGTTTAGAGCTACAAGAAAATAGTTTGGACGCACTGCAGAGTAAAATGAGTGAGCAGTTCGAAAATCTCGCTAACCGTATCTTTGACGACAAACAGAGCAAGTTTTCTGCGCAGAGCCGCGAGGCCTTGGATGTCTCTATGCAGCCGCTGCGCCGCGATTTAAATGAGTTCCGTCAGCGCGTTGAACAGGTTTACAAAAACGAAAATGATCAGCGCGGCAGCCTAGTTGGGCAAATCATTGAGCTGCGCACACAGACTGACCGCATCGCTAATGATGCAGCCAAACTGGCCGATGCACTGCGCGGCGATAACAAGGCGCAAGGCAACTGGGGTGAAATGGTGCTCGAGCGCTTGTTGGAAGACTCCGGGCTCTCTGAAGGGCGCGAGTACTCAACGCAGGCGAGCAGTCGCGACAGCGATGGGCGTCTGCGCTATCCAGATGTCGTTGTGCACCTCCCCGAAGGGCGCGATGTCGTCATCGATTCAAAAGTGACGCTGACCGATTACGAGCGCTACTATCACGCCAGTGACGAGCTGGAACGCAAAAACTCTCTCAGCCGCCATTTGCAGTCACTGCGCAGCCATGTGCGCGGGCTCTCATTAAAGGAGTACGAGTCACTTCCGGGTGTTAACAGCCTCGATTTCGTCTTAATTTTTGTGCCAGTAGAAGCGGCGTTTATCCTCGCCATAGACAACGACGCCGATCTGATTCGCGACGCCTATCAGCGCAACATCATAATTGTCAGCCCGAGCACTTTAATGGTCACTCTGCGCACTATTAAAAATCTCTGGCGCTATGCCGATCAGAACAGCAACGCACTCGATATAGCCACCAAAGCTGGTGCACTTTACGACCAATTTGTGCTGTTTGTAGAGGCGCTAGAAGAGGTGGGCAAACACCTAGATAAAAGCCGAGAGGTCTATAAAACTGCCCACAAACGCCTGGCCACAGGCAACGGCAATCTGGTGCGGCGCGCCGAGCAGGTGAAGCAGTTGGGCGCCAAAGCTAAAAAAGCGCTGCCAGAACCTCTGCTGCGCGAAAGTCTGGATGAACAAATAACTGAGGAGAGCGGCGATGAGTGACATTACCCCACTGGGCTGGGCAGCGATAGCACTAGCATTGACTCTTTTAGTTGTGTTGGTGGGTTATGCGTTGTCTCTGTCGCGACAACTCAATGCTCAGCGACGTTTGAGCGAGCAGCGCGAAGCGAGTTACCAAGCCCTGGCGGCCAAGCGCAACAACGAGACTCGCGACTCCATAGCGGCCGTCTGCCAAGCGATGATTAGCCGCAATATGGTGCCGACAGAGAGTGCGCTGCGAATTAACTATTTGGCCACACAAACCACACTTGCCGAGCACGAAGAGCAGACTCTGGCGGTCTTTATCGAGCTGGCTGAGCAGACTAGTCATCTGCCGATCAGAGAGGCGTGGGACGCTTTGGATAAACCCACCAAGAAAAAGCTGACCCGTGAACGCGAGTTGCTCGAGGCCAGCTTGCTCGATAGGCTGGAGCTGGCAGCTAATAATTGGTTAAGTCTGCACAAGCCGCAGGGTATCATTCACTAACAACACAAAATCTATAAATAACAGGGGCCTAACAATGCTCGATCAATTGAAAAACAACACGCTTAAGACGCTCTTGCCGCTAGCAGGGCTAACCATGCTACTGGGTTGTAGCGAAGTGCCCAAGCAGAGTGCCGATACACTCTATTACAACGGAGCGGTGATTACTGTCGATAGAGAACGCAGCGTCGCCGAGGCGGTTGCTGTAGTCGATGGGGAAATCGCTGCAATTGGCGAGGCCTCTGCTCTGCTAGAGAACTGGCAAGGTGAGCAGACAGAGTTAGTCGATTTGAACGGAGGTGCTCTGCTGCCCGGCTTTATCGATCCGCACAGCCACTTCTTTATGTCGACGGCTCTGGTTGGCAAAGTCGATCTACAGGGCCCACCTGTGGGCTCAATCCAGAGTGTTGAGGATGTCCAAAAAGCCCTGTTAGCCGAGGCGCAAAAGCGCGATTTGCAGCCCGGTGAATGGTTGATGGGTTGGGGTTACGATGAAAACAACATGATCGATGGCATTTGGCTGGACCGATTTAGCTTGGATAGCGCTTTCCCAGACAACCCCATCGCCATCATGCATGTCTCTGGCCACGGAGCTATTTTAAATTCGCAAGCGCTACAGATAATCGGCATTGATGAGGAGAGCCCGGTCCCGGCTGGCGGCCTTATTGGCAGACGCGATGACGGTCGTTTGACCGGCTGGCTGATGGAGACTGCGCTATATCCTATCTACCCATATATGTTCAAAAGTGAACCAGAGGATCTTCCCGAATTAATCGCCGGTGTGCAGGCCATGTATGCCGCCAGTGGTATTACAACTGCACAGGAGGGAGCGGCAGATATACGCGGCGTGTTGGCACTGCATGAAGCCGATAGCGCAGGCCAGCTGGCTATGGATGTTGTGGCTTACCCGCAGAGCCATCTGCTCGCCGAGTTGTTTGAGAAAGTGCCGCAGTCTGAGCTGATTGACTATACCGATCACTCTTCACCTGGCAGTGCATCGACTGGCAGCTTTAAAGTGGGTGGCTGTAAAATTGTCTCCGACGGTTCGCCGCAAGCGCGCACAGCTTTGTTTACCACGCCGTATTTAGTATCCGGTCCCAGTGGTGAGCACGATTGGCACGGTACAGCGCTGATGAATCAGGAGCAGCTCAACCAGCAGTTTGCTAACTGTTACGATCGTGATCTGCAGACCATCATCCACGCTAATGGCGATGGCGCCATTGATATGGCAATAGCCGGTCACGCCAATTATCTTGCCGCACAGGGTGAGCAACCGCTGCAGAAAGACCGTCGCACCACGGTCATCCACAGCCAGTTTGTCCGCCAAGATCAGCTTGATAGCTACCAGCAGTACGGGATGGTGCCTGCGCTGTTTACTCAGCACACTTACTTTTTTGCAGATGCACACATCCGTCAGCGCGGCAGTGAGCAAGCTGCTTTCATGAGCCCAATGAAGCGCGCTGATGAGATGGGTCTAAAACCGACAAATCACACCGATTTTATGGTGACACCGCTCAATCAGATGTTCTTGATTTGGACAGCCGTCAATCGTATTTCGCGCG
>JBELGO010000058.1:0-3371 GCA_042091915.1 SAR92 clade bacterium
AGCGATCGCTCCCTTTGCGGGTGCCGGTACTGGCGCGGGTGGCGAAATACGCGATGAAGGTGCTGTAGGGCGCGGATCTAAACCCAAAGTCGGGCTGACGGGTTTTACCGTCTCCAATCTGCGCATACCCGGTTTCGAACAGCCGTGGGAATACGATTACGGCAAACCCGAACGCATCGTCTCGGCGTTAGACATTATGATTGAGGGCCCAGTCGGCGCAGCGGCGTTTAACAATGAGTTTGGCCGCCCTAATATCTGCGGTTATATGCGCTCTTTCGAAATAGATTTCGATGGCGAGCGGCGCGGTTATCACAAGCCAATCATGTTGGCCGGCGGCTATGGCAACATCCGCCGCGAGCATATCGATAAGCCGCCCTTCGAACCCGGTGCAACTCTAATAGTACTCGGAGGCCCGGCGATGTTGATTGGCCTCGGTGGTGGCGCCGCTTCCTCGATGACCACCGGACAGAGCTCAGCGGAGCTTGATTTCGCCTCGGTGCAGCGTCAAAACCCAGAGATTGAGCGCCGCTGCCAAGAGGTGATTGATCAGTGTTGGCAGCTCGGCGACCAAAATCCGATAGCCTTTATCCATGATGTGGGTGCCGGAGGGCTCTCCAACGCGCTGCCAGAGCTGGTTAAAGATGGCGGCACTGGCGGCCGTTTCGAATTGCGCCGAGTCCCCAATGCCGAGCCGGGCATGGCCCCGGTAGAAATCTGGTGTAACGAAGCCCAAGAGCGCTATGTGCTGGCTGTACAGCCCGAGGATGTCGAACGCTTCGCCGCTCTATGTGAGCGTGAAAGGGCTCCGTTTGCAGTGGTCGGAGAGGCTGTGGCTGAGCGCCACATCACCGTCACTGATGAGCACTTTAACGACGCCCCAGTCGATCTACCGATGTCGGTTCTCTTTGGCAAGCCGCCCAAGATGCACCGTGAAGCTTCGGCCCTAAAACTGCCCGGCGACGGTTTTAGTAGCGCACAGATAGCGTTGGAGGATGCCGTCGCCAAGGTGCTGCGTCACCCCACCGTGGCCAGCAAACAGTACCTTATTACCATAGGCGATCGCACAGTAACCGGTATGGTGGCGCGCGATCAAATGGTTGGCCGCTGGCAAGTGCCAGTTGCCGACTGTGCCGTGACCACCGTCAGTTATCAGGGTTACGCAGGTGAGGCAATGGCGATGGGTGAGCGCACGCCATTGGCTTTACTGGATGGCCCCGCTAGCGGGCGCATGGCAATTGGTGAGTCGCTGACCAATATTGCCGCCACCTATATTGGCGAGTTGTCGGCGATAAAGCTCTCGGCCAACTGGATGTCTGCGGCCAGTCACCCCGGCGAGGGCGAAAAACTCTATCGCACAGTAGAGGCTGTCGGTATGCAACTCTGCCCCGAACTGGGCATTACTATCCCAGTGGGCAAGGACTCTATGTCGATGTCTACTGGTTGGCGCGATGGCGAGCAAGATAAGCAAGTAACTTCTCCGCTGTCGCTGGTGATTACCGCTTTTGCCCCGGTTATCGATGTTCGCCATACATTAACTCCAGCGCTGGAAAGTGATGTAGATTCTGCTCTGCTGTTGGTCGATTTGGGTGCCGGTCGCAACCGCTTAGGTGGCTCTATTTTGGCGCAAACATTCGGCAAGATGGGCGACACCGTTCCCGATCTCGACAGTCCAGAGCAGTTCAAAGGGTTCTTTGCGGTCACGCAAAAGCTATTGGCCGAGCAGAAATTGCTCGCCTATCACGACCGCTCGGATGGCGGCCTGATGGCTACTCTGTGTGAAATGGCGTTTGCCGGCCACTGCGGTATCAGTGTGGATCTCGGCGAGCTCGGCAGCGACACAGTGGCAGCGCTGTTTGCCGAAGAGCTTGGCGCGGTGGTTCAAGTGGCAGCAAATGATCTCGACAGTGTCGCCCAAGCTTACCGCGATGCGGGTCTTGCAGCCGTTGTATTGGGCTCTGTCAACAGCGATGACAATGTTGAGTTGACCGTTTCAGGGGCGCCTTTTTACAGCCGTCCGCGCGCCGAGTTACAGCAGCTGTGGAGTGAGACCTCCTACCGCATCGCATCAATGCGCGATAACAGTGTTTGCGCCGAACAAGAATTTGCCGCGCTCGCCAAGCAAGATCCCGGCTTATCGGTCAATCTCAGCTTTGATCCTGCCGAAGATATTGCCGCTCCTTATATCGCCACTGGCGTGCGCCCGGCGATGGCTATCTTGCGCGAGCAGGGAGTCAATTCGCAAAACGAGATGGCCGCCGCATTTGATCGAGCCGGTTTTGCCGCAACTGACATCCATATGAGTGACCTCCTCAGTGGTCGCCGACAGCTCTCAGAGTTCCAAGGTTTAGTGGCTTGCGGCGGTTTTTCCTACGGTGATGTGCTCGGTGCCGGTGAGGGATGGGCAAAAACGGTGCTCTTCAACAGCTTGCTGCGCGACCAGTTTGCCGCTTATTTTGAACGCTCTGAAACGTTTACTTTGGGCGTCTGTAACGGCTGCCAAATGCTCTCTAATCTGCAGAGCCTGATCCCCACGGCCGATTATTGGCCGCGTTTTAAAACTAACCTCTCCGAGCAATTTGAAGCGCGCTTTAGCTTGGTGCGCATCGAGCGCTCAGCTTCAGTTTTGCTGTCAGGTATGGAGGGTTCGCACCTGCCTATCGCTATTTCGCACGGCGAGGGGCGCGTTGAGTTTGCCGAGCACTCGCACGCCGCAGCGCTGCAGCAAAGTAACGCTATCGCCTTGCGCTATATCGACAACCAGTTAAACGTCGCCAGTCATTACCCAGCCAATCCCAACGGTTCGCCAGAGGGTATTACCGGGCTCTGTTCCGGCGATGGTCGCGTTACTTTAATGATGCCGCACCCCGAGCGGGTATACCGCACCGTGCAAAACTCCTGGGCTCCCGCTCAGTGGGGCGAGGCTGGCGGGTGGTCGCGGCTGTTTGCCAACGCGCGCCGGTTTGTTAGTTAAGTAATTAATTCTGCTCTGCAACTACGGGTTACAGTGATAAACTAATCACTGTGAGTTGGCTAGGCAGTCGCGGCGCATCACTCTCTGGTCATCGCAAGCGTTGACAGGGGAGCTGCGTCGAGGAAAGTCCGGGCTCCACAGGGCAGAGTGCCAGGTAACACCTGGGGGGCGTGAGCCCACGGCTAGTGCAGCAGAGAGCAGACCGCCGATGGCCGTTTACGGCACAGGTAAGGGTGAAAGGGTGCGGTAAGAGCGCACCGCGCGACTGGCAACAGATCGTGGCACGGTAAACCCCACTCGGAGCAAGATCAAATAGGTCTCCTAAGGCGCGGCCCGCGCTGGAGACGGGTAGATTGCTTGAGGCGGCTGGCGACAGTCCGTCCAGATGAATGACTGTCCA
>JBELGO010000059.1:0-10451 GCA_042091915.1 SAR92 clade bacterium
TGCCTGACCAATAAAAGCGCAGTGCAGCTCAACGAAGCACTGCACGCCAGCAACTAATTTAAAACCACAACCAGCCTCAGCCGCCGAAAGAGCGGTGTTAGGACGACATGACAAAGGTGACAAAATGACTAGAGAAGTAAAAACTCCAATTGAGATGTTCTACCATTGGGAACAAGCGATCCCCGAGCGTGTCTTTCTCCGCCAAGCTATTGAGGGAGGCTGGGAAGAGCTGACCTGGGGTCAAGCAGCCGATCAGGTGCGCAGATTTGCCAACTTTTTGCGCAGCAAAAATCTCCCCGCTGGCAGCCGTATCGGCCTCTGGTCGGCGAACAGTAAAGATTGGGTTCTCAGCGATTTGGCGATCATGCTCGCCGGTCATATCAGTGTGCCACTCTATCCAGGCCAAGATCACGACTCAGCCCGTTACGTGCTTGAACACAGCGACTGCAAAATAATTTTGTGTGGCTTTTTTGACCAGCATGTCCACGCCGACCTGGCCATCCCCGATCATGTCGAACGCATTGCACTTCACGGCTGCGTTATTAAAACAGCGACCAGCCTGAAAGACATTATCGCCACCACCGAGCCCTTCAATGAGTCGCCACTTCCTGAGTTGGATGATCTGTTTACCATTATCTATACCTCTGGCACCACCGGCCGCCCCAAAGGGGTTATGCACACTCACCGCACTCCAGGCCATGTAGTGCCAGAGCAGTCGAAAAGCTTGAGTACAGCCGATGAGGGCGCGCGAATGTTCTCTTTCTTGCCGCTAGCTCACGCTGCCGAGCGCATACTGATTGGCATGGGTTGTATCTACACCGGCAACCAAGTGTCGTTCTCTGCAGGGCAAGAGACCTTTGCAGCTGAGATTCGCGAAGTTCAACCCACCTTCTTTTTCGCCGTACCCCGGTTGTGGATCAAATTTAAAGAGGCGATTGACGCCAAAATCCCACCCGAGGTGCAAGCGACTTTGGATGATGAGAAAAAACTCGAGATTGCAAAGATGCTCGGCCTCGGTGCCGCCAAAGTGATTATCACCGGCTCAGCCCCCTGCCCGCGCGATGTTCAGCAATGGTTCTTTGATATGAACATTATTCTACGCGACGGCTACGGCATGACCGAAAACTTCATTCACGGCTGTGCATGGCTGCACAATGACAGCCCTATTCTGGGCTCAGTCGGCCAACCGATGACATCGGGCATCGATGTCCGCGTCAGTGACATTGGTGAGATCCAATTCCGCTCAAAGGGCTTAATGACTGGCTACTACCTCAACCAGGAGAAAACTGATGAGGTACTGGTTGACGGTTGGTACTGCACGGGCGACAGCGGTCGCTTTGATGAAGACGGCAATCTATATGTCACCGGCCGTATCAGTGAGGTTTTCAAAACCACTAAAGGCAAGTTTATTGTCCCGGTCAAAATTGAGGGGCAATTTGCACGCAGCCCTCTGCTGGCTCAGTTCTGTCTGTTTGGCCACGGCCGCAACCAGCCACTGCTGATGACGACACTGAGCGAGTTGGGCCGTGAAAAGAGCAGTACCGAAGTGAGCGAACAGCTCACTGCACTGTTAGCTGAAATCAATGCCGACCTGCCCGGCCACGAAAAGGTTGAGCAGATCTTTGTCACCCCGGAGTGGACGATCGAAAACAACCTGTTGACGCCGACACTGAAAATTAAGCGACATCAGATCGAAGCGCAGTTCAAAGAGGGCGTAGAGGCCGCATTGGGTAAAGAGAAAGTGACCTTTCTCTGATCAAAGCAGATAAAAAAAGGGTAGCCCCAGGGCTACCCTTTTTTTTTTAACCGCAAAAATTAACAACCCCGGTAGTTAGGTGCTCGCTTCTCGCGAAAAGCGGTCAAAGCTTCCGCAGTATCTTCAGACTCAATTAACGTCCCCTGCAACTGCGCTTCTACCTCAAGCGCTTCACTGAGGCTTTGTGTCTCCACGGCAGCCAACTGCTTTTTGATCGCAGCAAAAGCCAGTGTCGCTTGGCTGGCATAGCGCTCGGCGACCTTCAAAGCCTGCACAGCAAGCTCATCGGCGGGGCAGCTGTGAGCAGCCAACTGCCAAGCTACCGCCTGTTCGGCTTTAATTGGTTTGCCAGAGCAGGCCACTTGCCAGGCGTGGCGGGGACCCAACTGGCGAGCTAAAAACCAACTGCAACCACCATCTAAAGCGATGCCCAGCTGCGCAAACGGCACCACCAGTTTGGCATCATCAGCCATAATCAGGTGGTCTGCTGCCAATGCGATACCGACACCGGCGCCGGCGGCCGAACCCTGTACAGCGACAACAACCGGCTTAGCTACCGTTGCGATAGTCTCAATCAGAGGATTAAGCTGGGTGCGCATAGTTTCTGCTAAAACTGCTCCCGAGCCGTTGAGATTTTGATCGGGGCTCAAGTCCGCACCGGCACAAAAACCGGGACCATTGCCCTGCAGCAAAATGGCGCGTACCGCAGGATCTTCTCCGGCGCTGCTCACGGCCTCGCGCAGTGCAACCACCAACTCTGTGCTCAATGCGTTCATCCGCGCTGGGCGGTTCAGCGTCAGCACTGCGACACTTCCTTTATGTTCGATTTCCATTACTGATTCAGTCATCACTCTCTCCACTAACGCGGCTGCATACGGATCGCACCATCCATACGCACCGATTCGCCATTCATGTAGTCGTTATCGACCAAGTAAGCTGCCAATTTAGCAATTTCGCTGGTTTTGCCCAACCGCTGGGGGTAGACGACTGTTTTGGCCAGCGAGTCGTAAACCTCTTCACCCAACGACTCAAACAGCGGCGTGTGAATAAGCCCCGGCACAATGGTATTGACGCGAATACCATAGGGAGCCAGCTCGCGCGCCATAGGCAAGGTCATACCCACGACTCCGCCTTTGCTGGCACTGTAAGCTACCTGCCCAATTTGGCCCTCGTAAGCGGCGACAGAGGCGGTATTGATAATCACTCCACGGCCGCCATCTTCGTTGAGTGGCTGATTTTTTGCCATCTGCTCTGCGGCCAGCCGGCAGACATTAAATGTGCCGACCAAATTGATATCGATCACTTTCTTAAAATCTGCCAGCGGATGGGGTCCCTGCTTACCCAGAGTTTTACTTCCGATAGCAATACCGGCGTAATTACAGGCAATGTGCAGCGCCCCCCATTTAGCTATGACACCCTCAATCGCCGCAGCAACCGAAGCCTCATCCGCGACATCAACGGCAAAAAAAGCACAGTTGCTCTCACCTAACTCAGCAACCAAGGCGTCGCCGGCCGCTTGATTGAGATCAAATATGGCCACCTTGGCAGCGCTGGCCACGAAGTGCTCTACGGTGGCTCGCCCCAAGCCCGAGGCGCCGCCGGTGACAATCGCGACTTTATCTTGAATATTCATTGTTATTCCTCATAAATTAATTACACAACAATATGATGATACGACGCATTGCTGTGTCTAACAGCGTTGCTAGCGACTAACGGGTCGCAAACGTCATCACATTATTTTATGTCATCATTGAGGGAATCTATTGGTCAGCACACAGTCATACCTCTAGTCTGTAAATAGATTGAGGTCAGTGACCCTAAAATTCTCGAGAATTAAGAGGAATACCATGACTAACGCCACACATTCTCCCGCACTGCAGCGATTTATCGACTTTTATCAGCAACCGCTCAACAGTGCTGCCCTAACGGCGCTGCCAACACTCTACCATCCCGAAATTCATTTTATCGACCCCGCCCACACTATCGACGGTTTGCCCGCGTTTCAGCGATATTTTGACAATATGATCGCCAACATTGATCACTGTCAATTTGTCGTACACACGGCGGTCCAAGACCAGCCACACAGCGAAATGGCGTTTGTCGATTGGACCATGAGCGTCCAACACCGCCGTCTCAATGGTGGTCAGTTGTTCACTGTCGCCGGCTGCAGCAAGTTGCATTTTAGTGACACCAGCGATGCCGCAACGATCATCTACCACCAAGACTTCTTTGATCTTGGCGCGATGCTTTACGAACGGCTGCCGCTACTCGGCGGCCTGGTGCGACGCATTCGCAGCAAACTGGGAGGTTAGTCATGGCTGACAATCAAACAAGGCGAGTTTTAATTACCGGAGCCAGCTCCGGCATTGGGCTACAGCTAGGCCGCGATTATGCCGCCAGTGGTTGGAGTGTTGTCGCTTGCGGACGCAACCCCACCAAACTCACCGAGCTGTGCGGCGAGTGGGCAGAGCAGCTGGTAGTGGCCGACAGTGCCGATCGCGATGCAACACTCAGCGCACTCGCCGAGCTAGGTCATTTTGATCTGGTCATTTTAAACGCTGGCGGCTGTGAATACATCGACGATGCCAGCCACTTTGACAGCGCCCTGTTTAAACGGGTTATCGACACCAATCTAAACGGGACTGCCTACTGCCTCGAAGCGCTGTTACCGCAACTGCGCAGTGGCAGTCGCGTCGCTTTGATGAGCAGCACTTCCACCCTGCTGCCGTTCAGCCGTGCCGAGGCCTACGGCGCCAGCAAAGCCGCTATTGACTATCTGGCCAACTCACTGCGCATCGATTTGCGCCGACACGGCATTCGCGTGTCGCTGATTCGACCCTGCTTTGTCGATACTCCTCTTACCGCACGCAATACCTTTAGTATGCCGGGGATCATCACTGTCGAGCGCGCCAGCACGATTATCCGCCAACAGCTAGATCGCGGCCGCGACGAAATTAATTTTACCCGCAGTTTTGTAGCGCTACTGCGTTTATTTAGCTGGCTGCCCAAAGCACTCAACAACCGCCTACAAGGTGGCCCTGAAAAGTTATGAGGGCCAAAGTAGCTGCACTGCTGCGCCATTACCCTGTTCAGCAAGCTGCGGGGTTTCAGCTGCTCTGGCTAGCGGCGGTAATCGGCCGCAACAGTTGGCTGTGGCTACCGGTCTTGCTCATATGCTGCCACCTCTATACACACCGTCAACAGTGGCGAGCAGAGCTGAGCATCCTGCCAGTCGCTCTACTTGGGTTAGCCGTTGATGGCGGACTGACGCTGGTGGGCATCTACCAGTTTAATCACCTGCCGGTGTGGCTGCTGGCACTCTGGGCCGGTTTTGTTTTAACGCTAAATGCCAGTATGGTGTGGCTGCGCAACTTACCCAACACGCTGCTAGCTGTTATCGGTGCCGTCAGCGGCACCGGCTCATACCTGGCTGGCGAGCGCCTCGGCGCTGTAGTCATTGCCACCCCGACAGTTAACTCGGTGGTCATAATCGCTGGCTGTTGGGCTCTACTGCTTCCGCTGCTGGTTCGCGCTGAGCAGCGCTGGCGCCATGTGCCGCCGATAGAAACCTGGGAGAGCGAATTTTGACTCAGCTCGCCAATAAGGCGCACACACCATTAGTTTGGTTGCTACTGTTCGCTGCTTTACTCGGTCACAATACCGTTGGCTTCGGTGCCGTACCCGAGCCACTGCAAGCAGTGGGCAGCGGCAAAGCGCGCTGGTTTACCTTTACCCTCTACCAGGCCGAGCTATTTTCACCCAGCGGTAGTTTCCAGACCCTGCAAACTGCCAGCTACCCACTGGCGTTAAGCATCACCTATCAGCGCACCATTGCCGGGCAGACTCTTGTCGATGCGACCGAGAGTGAGTGGCAGCGCCTGCAACTCAGTCATCGCCAAGAGTGGGTTACGCAGCTGGGCAAACTGTGGCCCGATGTCAGCGATGGTGACAACCTTACCTTTGTTGCGCACACCGCCGACAGCGGCGAATTCTTTTATAACCCGCGCTCTTTAGGGCGCATTGAAGGGGCGACCTTTGCCGAGACATTTCTCGCCATCTGGCTCTCACCCGACACCCGCGATCCGCGCCTGCGCGCGGCACTTATTGGAGCTAGTTCATAATGAAAACACTCAATACCGCACTCTTAGCACTGCTCACTTCGCTACTTCTCAGCGCCTGCACACCGGCTACCGAGAGTTACCGCAACGCCACCCCAGAATTTGCATTGGAGGGGTTTTTTAACGGGCCACTGGTCGCCTATGGAATGATTCAAGATCGCTCTGGCACCGTTTTGCGTCGTTTTGAAGCGACCCTAGAGGGAACTTGGGAGGGCAACCAAGGGGTTCTGGCAGAGTGGTTCGTCTATGACGACGGCGAACGCCAAGAGCGCACCTGGTACTTAACCAAACACAGCGACGGTAGCTATTCAGGCACAGCCAGTGATGTTGTCGGCGAGGCGCGCGGCACTCCGCAGGGTTTCGCGCTGAACTGGCGCTACACCCTGCAAGTGCCGATGGACGATGATATCTGGGAGTTCCAGCTCGATGATTGGATGTACCTGATTAATGAACGCGGGTTGATTAACCGCACAGCGATGAAAAAATTCGGTATCCGCGTCGCCGATCTGACCCTGTGGATAGAGAAAAAACCTACCGAGTAGGCTGCTAGTCGCGCAGTCTAAACGGTGTAAAGTCGGTATCGCGATCGTAGACATCCACCTGTTCGCGCTCCTTTAAGAACGCTACAGCGCGGTAGGTAAACGGTGTCATGACGATTTCGACGCCCACTTTAAAGACAAAGTTAAACGCCACTACCATCAACAAGCTCTCAGTAGACCAGATGCCGGCAAACGCAATCGGGTAGAAAATCAGGCTGTCCACTCCCTGCCCCGCAATGGTGGAACCAATGGTGCGCATCCACAGGTGTCGGCCCTGTGTCCACACCTTCATTTTCGCCATCACAAATGAGTTGACGAAATCTCCCGCCCAATAAGCGACCATCGACCCCAGTACTATTCTGTAGGTGTTGCCAAACACCAACTCGAGCGCAGGCTGCAGAGCCATGTTAAACGGCTCGTTGGAGTCGACCGGCAGTGCAATCACCACCGCCGACATGATGGTGGCAAATATCAGCCCAAACAAACCCGCCCAGATGACCCGGCGAGCGCGCGCGTAACCGTATACCTCGGTGAGAATATCGCCAAAGATATAGCCAATCGGAAAGAACAAATTACCGGCACCAAAGCTAAACAAAGTGTCTGTCCCTGGCAGTGATAGCTGAGCCACTTTGGCCGGGCCAATCAAATTAGAGCAGATTAGCACTACCACAAAACCGACCATGATTAGGTCGTAGTACTGGTAGCGCCTACCTTGCTGTGGCGCGTTGGCCAGCTCAGTCACCCGGGTAATCCTCAGCATTGAGGCCAATGTGCTGAACCGTTTCACCACCATCGACAAACAACTGCTGCCCAGTGACATATTCGTTATCGAGCAGATAGAGCAGAGCTTTGCCAAGCTCCTCTGCCTCTCCTTTGCGCGCCAGCGGAATACCCTGGTTGCGCCACTCTATATAAGCATCGGAGCGAGTCACTCCCGGCATAATCACACCCGGACAGATACCATTGACCCGAATCCGCGGCGCAAACTCCATAGCTGCCATTTTAGTGAGCTCGCCCAGCGCTTTTTTGGCCGACAAGTAGGCGCCGTACTGGTACTGCTGAAACTGAATTTTGTTGTCGAGAATATTAATAATGTTGCCGCTCTCGACACGATTGGCGAACGCGCCACTAAGCATAAAGGGAGCAAAGAAGTTTACTTGGAACTCTTGCTGCAACATCTCTAATGAAGTCTCGGCAATCGGCGCAGCATTGTAAATAGAGGCGCAGTTAATCAAGACACTGAGCGAGGGAAAACGCTCTACCACCGCCTCAACCAGCGGCGAAGGATCGCCACCGTGAAGAAAATCGCATTGGAAAATCTCACACTCAACGCCCAACTCGCGAATCTCAGCCGCAGTCTGCTCAGCCGCTTGAACCGAACTGCTGTAGTGAATAGCGATGTCATAACCGGCTTTAGCCAGCGTTAAAGCAAAATGACGGCCGACTCGAATGGCGCTACCGGTAACCAATGCTGCTTGTCGCATAAAGATCGCTCCTCAATAATTGTGCGCCTAGCATAGGTAGTTGCCAGTACAGGATCAACCGAAAAAAGACCTGGTTTAACCGCAGGCTATGACGCGGGATTACGCAGATTTAATTTAACCCTGGCGATAACTCTCTACAGTCTGCGCTACTCTATTTTTAGGCACTGACTGAACCGCAGCCAATAGCGCTGTAGGAGCGCAGGCAAGCTGATAATCTGCACACAACTGCCGCTGCAGAGCGATCGTCAAATGAGCGGTACAGCGCGCATCGGCCAGTGCGCGGTGAAATTGCCCGGCCTGTGGCAGCTGTAATACGCCCGCCAACTCTGAGAGCCGATAACTTGCCAAACCAGGTAACAGACGGCGAGCCAACTTCAAACTACAGAGCAGTTCAACCTGCGAAGATAGCCCTAACTCATCGAGCTCAGCCTGCCAAAATTTATAGTCAAACGAAGCGTTGTGCGCCACCAACGGCAGACCTGCTACGCGCGCTACCACCTCGCGCATCACCTTAGACGCACTGGGTGCTGCGCGCACCATAGCATCGCTAATACCCGTTAACCGCTGTATATCGTAAGGAATAGCCTGCTGCGGATTAACCAAACTCTGGTAGCTATCGACAATAGCGCCATTGTCGACAATACAGAGCCCGACTTCAGTGATCCGCGCACCTAATGCGGGCGACATCCCGGTAGTTTCAAAATCGATAACAGCGTAACTCAATGGCTTTTCTCTGCGCACTATTGCGACATTTTTGGGCTACCATTGTAGGGTTATTGTGACTTGTGGGCAGTATTTATCTGAATACTTAATACTTGCACTCAACCAACCACAGGCAGATCACTCAGGCGGGTGGTATAGGCCGGCGACTTGAGACGGCGCTGCATCTGCCAGCTGGGATTGACACCGCTGCTGGCAAAAAATAACTGAGGCCCGTTGCTGTTGAGCTTGTCTACCAGCGCCATCAATTTAGCCGATTTTTCACTCTGGTAACTGTCAAAAAAATTCAATTGTCCAGCAGCTTCATCGACCAATTCAATAAGGCCCACCCCCGCTTTGGCGTAAGCAAAGCCAGGTTTGTACAGCTGTGCTACCAAGCGCTTGGCTGCCGATATAATTTGCCCGCTATCGTTGCTGGCAAACGGCAACTGACAGGTCGCGCTGTTGTAGTAGCTATCGGCATCAAACCGCGAACTTTGAATAAAGACTAACAGCGTTTTGACCAAGCTCTGCTGCTTGCGCAGCTTAACTGCTGCACGGCTGGCATAGAGACTGACTGCCTGCTCTAGCCCTTGCTGACTCTCTACACGCTGGCCGAACGAGCGAGTAGCGTAAATCTGTTTTTTGTTTTGCGGCTGGCTGTCTAAGTTCATGCAGCGCACCCCATTCAGCTCCGCTACTGTGCGCTCCAAGTTGACGCCAAAGTGGCGGCGGATACGTTTGGCATCGGCGCGCTGTAGGTCATAGACAGAGTGTATCCCCAGCTCTGCGAGGCGGCGCGACAAGCGCGAACCAACCCCCCAGACTTTATTCACCGGTAACTTTTCAAATACCGTCCGCCACCGTTCGAGCTTATCTAAAACACAGACACCTTGGAGTTTTTGAGATTTTTTGGCGATATGGTTGGCCAATTTAGCCAGCGTTTTAGTCTCTGCAAAACCGACACAGACTGGCATGCGTACATCGCGCCAGAGGGTCTCTTTGATTTCGCGACCGTACTCAGGCCAATTAAACTGGCAGCCATCTAACAGCAAAAAGCTCTCATCAATTGAGTAGACCTCAAGCGCTGGTGCATATTCGCGCAGCACTGTCACAACCCTGCGTGAAATATCCCCATAGAGCTCATAGTTACTGCTGAATACCGTGACTTTGTGCCGCTCCAGTAGCGACTTCACCTTAAAGTATGGCTGCAGATCAGGAATATCTAACGCTTTGGCCTCTTTGCTGCGCGCGACAATACAACCGTCGTTATTGCTCAATACAACCACCGGTTGGTGGCGCAGCTCGGGACGAAATATCTGCTCACAACTGGCGAAAAAGCTGTTGCAGTCAACCAGCGCGTACATCTAGATACCTCAGCGAGTGGGTCACCACCCCTTCAATATTGCAGTCGATATCTTCTAATATTTCCAGCTCTGGATAGCGGATGTTGGCCGAACGCAGTGAGCGGCGCTCTTTGTCGAGCACTTTGCAGACCAACTCACCATTCATCACGGCGATGACTACTGAGCCTGTGACCGGCGTTTTTGAGCGGTCTACCACCAGTAGATCGCCGTTGAAAATTCCTACTCCCACCATAGAGTCGCCATTGGCACGGGCAAAATAGGTCGCCGCGGGGCGCTTAATAATGTGCTTATTGAGATCAATAGTCTCTTCAATGTAGTCATCGGCAGGGCTTGGAAAACCGGCCGCCACTCGCGAAAGATAGACTGGAATAGCTAACGGCTGCAGAGCCAGCTCGCCATCAATTTTTGTTACACGCATACCATCAAAACCTTAACTGTATATATATACAGTATTCAGGTTTTGGCGCTAGATGACAAGAGCTATTCGT
>JBELGO010000060.1:0-4570 GCA_042091915.1 SAR92 clade bacterium
GCTCAAAGCCTAAACGCGTTAGGCAAAATCTAGCGCAACCCTACTAAACCCCGGCTTGCCGGGGTTTAGTCTTTTTAGGCAGAGCTTATAGCCACTGCTGTAAAGGTTGCAGGTTATCACTCTCCCAGCACCAGTTGGGGTCTCTGTCCCAAAGTACCGTGAGAGCGGGGAAGCCAGAGCGTATTGGCAGCGGTGGCAGTAGAGTTTCATCTAAGTGCTCGTACTCACCTGACGCTGGGTTGAGGTATCCGTGAAGTACTTTGCTCTTACGATAACTAAGGCGCAGTGACAGATAGAGCCCCTTGCAGTTTTGTAATTCAAATCGGTTGGCATACCAGGCACACCCTGTGATTCCCCTAGCAAACAAATCAAGTTGCCCATGAAAATAGAGGCCAAGCTCTTCGCCATAATCGCCGATCCCAAACAACGTAAGGGGCTCGTTGAGCCAGCTACCGTAAAACGCCAGCCGACATCGGTTGGACTCCTCGGGTAGTTGCGCCAGCTTCTGTGCGAGTTCAATCATTATTGAGTACACTATTTTGCGGGTAGCAGCTGTAGCATTTCTCCCAAGCTTCGCCTTCGCCGCGCTTTAGAAACGTAAGGGCAGGGAAATTGTGATGGATATTGAACCAGTCTTTATAGACACGCTCGATATCATTGGCATTAGTAGTGTATAAAACTTTGCCGTTGATAGACTGAAAACGCGTCCAATTTACTCGCTCTGGTCTGCTCAAGTAACTTTCCTCCACAAAAGAGTAATAAATTTCTTTGGCAAACATAACATCAACTCGATCTTGAAAGGTTTTGACCTCTTGTGGATGACGTATTTTTAGAATTACGCTCTTATTCTTTGCCGTTAGTGTTAGCCAATCGTTTTTTTCCGTAAAACTTTCAAAATCGAACCCCGCGTCTGGTCTGCCGGCTACCCAGCTCCCATAGAAGCCGAGATCACCTCCAATATAATTGAGAGTGTGCTCCTCAATGAGATTTGTTAGCTCGAATCTGGCCATTTGAGTCTCGCAAAGTGAATTAGATAGCTCTTTTTTAATATTCTTATTTCTATTGATGTGCATTAGGTACAGCTTCTAGCACGGTGGAACCATTGGCCAGACTGAAGTGTATTTAATTTGCCCGGTCAATTGATCAGTCCTACTTCTATCTTCAAAATAGTATTCTGTCAATCCACCTTTTACATAGTAATTATATCTCTCTTCTTCCCACTCTAGTGCAGGCCGCACCTCCATGCCTAATCTACTTTTCAAAATGCCTATGACCATTTTTTCGCAGCTATTCCCTCTTGGCAAACCAGCTGCATCCCGAAAATTGGGAACTATAATCGGATTCACTGGAGTCCATGACTGTCCGTCTATTGGTGACTTATTACCAAATACTCTAAAAATAGTTTCCTGAAATTCGTAATCTATAGCTTCTTCGACAGCCTTTAACTTGATAACGATTTTTGCCACTTTATAAATTATTCTGCCACACGTTATTGCTACTGGCACGGCAGCCGGTATTGCTATGACAAAATTGTTGGCAACCGGAGCTGTTTCGCAGTACTCATCGCTACCTAGTGGCACCTCCTGATTGATTTGTCGTGCAAACTTTTCAGTGACGTTAGCTGCTTGAGTCTGGTTAATTTGGTCTAAAGGTATCTGACTGATTTCCTCAAATGCATCCGCTGTCTCTTTGGCTGCTTTGCTGTAGTTTTCTTCATCAAAGCCGCCGCCAACCTCCACAATTCGATTGGACTCTACCCACTGGTAACAAAGTGCACTGCTATAGAGGTAAAGACAGTCTCCCCCGAGATACCAATCGCCGACAAAGCCCGACAAGTTGTCACCATCACCACTGCCGTGCAATGACAAGCCTTTCTGCAGTGCTTGGCTCAGCTGGGTAGCAGTAAATACTCTTTGGTAGATAACACCTATATTGCCGGACACTTGTATCCAGCTGCAAAAATAGCTGCTGCACCATTGAAAATAACCCGATACGTACTCTAATACACTTACACGAAGCGCCTCTTGAGCGATCTGTACGGCGGCGTCAAAGTAGTTTCGATCGGCTGCCCAGCCGTACATGTCGTCGAGATACATGCCCAGCTCTTTATCTATTGCCGTAGCTGCTTTTGCATTGCCATCAAAAAGTACGCCGCTAGAGAATACTAGCTGGTCTAGCATGGAAGAATTATCGGGCTCAAAGACGTTTACAATTAAATCAACGTAACCATCGATATTGATATCCTCGAGTGTTATCTGCGCATTTAATAGCGGCCATTGCGAAGCTCTGGAGAGCTGAAGTTCGCTAGGTGAGGCGAGTGGCACCAGTTGAGATGTGGCTTCTTGAAGAAGCAGTGTTTTGTAGATAACGCCGTTATTTTTATCGCCACCCGTCAGGCGCGCAATGAATAAATCCATGAGTCCATCGTTATTTAGATCGCCTATGCGAGCTTCAAATGTATATTGACTCTGCTCGTGAGAGTTGTCTTGTTCTGGCGGGGCCGCTCCAACTACTACAGAAATGCTGTGGCTGTAGCTGGTTGACCAATTGGCACCAAGCTGTCCAATACGGTAGTAATAAACGCCGTTGGATCGACCCGTTATGGCGACCTCATCTCGACCGAAAGAGCCACTTATTGCCTTCCATGTACCCTCTGCCGGTCTCTCTTCCAGCCAGCCTACTGAACCGCCAAGATCAACAGTAAAAGTACCATCGAGACTCGCGCCAGGCGCGATAGGTGGTTGCACAGCGGCCTGTGCCGTAGAGCTGCAGATAACTATCAAAAACAGTGAAAACACTGAGGCCAGTCTGATTTTAGCCAATGAAGCCTCCAATAATTTTCTCATTGGCTCCACTCCCCATTGCCTGGATGTAGTTTAGGTGACTGCTCTAGGTTGAGGATCTTACGGAAAGGGTCGAGATTACTTTTATTAAGCGGTGACAAAGACTGTAGCTGACTCATGGCGATAAGTTTGCCTGCGAGCTCTTCGCCATATTTGTGGGTCAAGTCAGTGTGGCGATGATTGATCGCATCTAGTAATTGCTCTTTATCTCTTGGGTCTTGCATTGATTCGCCACCATGGGCGTTAGCGATAGCTGCATCATGGTTACGCATGATTTGGTGCGCATCGACAATCTCTTTATCAGAAAATCCATATTGCTTACCTAGTCCATAAATGTAAGAAAAATAACTGTCTAAAGTAGCCCAGATTTTTAACGCATCTTGCTCGCCGAGTGATTTTATAAGCTGTAATCCGGTCTCTCTGTCGATCCTTTGAGGTGGCTCGCCTGCTTTACGGTCGGGACTGCTCAGTAGAGCATAGGTTTTTCGGTAGCTCTGTTCTGTGAAAGAGATATTGAGCATGCGCAGCTGGTCTGCCAATGGAGAGGCCCGCAGGGAATACTCGTAAAATGATGTATCTGAGAGGACATCCTTTGCTGGGTCATAGTTGGCTGTGGGGTCTATGGCACCTGAGAAGATCCCTTTGGCCTGACTGAGCTGGGCATCTTGTAGTGCAATTTGTTCGGCGGAGCTCATAAACGAGTAAATATCACCCAGTGGGAAAAACATAAACGAGAAAAGTGGGTCATTTTCCGCTTCAGGGCCAAACTCGGCGACCAATGTTTTTCGTACTTGGGCAAACCTTTGGTAGCTTTTCTCGACTGACTGCAGTTGTTCAATGTGCGATGAGCTGGTCCAGTAGTTGCTGGACGAAAGATTATTACAGTCACCGCCGCAGTTTAAATAATGTAACAAGATGATTTTGGCATGCTGATCGGAAAGCCCTTGCTGGCGAAGTTGTTGGTATGTGATGTTGGAGTTCTGCTCAACTGCTGTATCAGCAGCTATAGGGAGTGTCTGTGCCGGCCGGTTTTCTTCGCTGCAGCCGCTAGAGAAGGCAACCGTAAAGATCAATAGCGGGGCAAACAGGCTGAATTTAAAAGTTAGAAGACGACGGCCCAGCCAGCCGTAAAAGTTTGAGTGGTGAAAAGTGTTTGAAGTAAGTGGCATGGCAGTACCTCTGCGGTGGTGATTTCTAGGGCGGCATAAAATCAAAATAGTCGTGCGCTTTTGGATCCGCTGTAGCTCCCAAGAGCTAACCCATAAGGCTTGAAGACAGGAAATCAGCGGTTGAAATCGCTCGTGCAGCCCCCATCTACTGATTTGTGTGCAACAGCTCATTTTGATCTGTTGCCATCTGTTAACCTGTATTGATGAGGACCACCATGACCGAGCAAGCCGAAGCTACATCCGCCAACACCACTGCCAGCGGCGCAGAGAAAATGGGCTTTCAAACCGAAGCCAAGCAGCTGCTGCATTTAATGATTCACTCGCTTTACTCCAATAAAGAGATCTTCCTGCGCGAGTTGATCTCCAACGCTTCTGACGCGGCTGACAAGCTGCGCTTTGAGGCGCTTGGCAACGGCGATTTGTTTGAGGGCGAGAGCGATCTGCAAATCCGTATCGGTTTTGACGGCGACGCTAAAACCGTGACGATTTCGGACAACGGTATCGGTATGAGCCGCGAGGATGCGATTGCCAATTTGGGTACGATCGCCCGTTCGGGTA
>JBELGO010000060.1:4580-10331 GCA_042091915.1 SAR92 clade bacterium
CTGAGTTTTTAAGTAACTTAAGCGGTGACCAAAAGAGCGACTCTCAGCTTATCGGCCAATTTGGAGTCGGTTTTTACTCTGCATTCATTGTTGCTGACCGAGTCGTGGTCGAGAGCCGCCGCGCCGGTCTGCCCAGCAGTGAAGGGGTGCGCTGGAGCTGTAGCGGTGAGGCCGATTTTGAAATTGAAACTATAGAGCGCGCCCAGCGCGGCACTACTATCACGCTTCATCTAAAGGGCGATGAGGCGGAGTTCGCCAACGACTGGCGTTTGCGTTCAATTGTCAAAAAGTACTCAGACCATATCGCCATACCGGTGCAGATGCTCAATACCCCACCGCCAGCGGAAGAGGGTGAAGAGCAAGCCGCACCAGAGTGGCAGGCAGTCAATGATGCCGAGGCGCTCTGGACCCGCTCTAAAAGCGATCTGCAAGATGAAGATTACAAAAGTTTCTACCGCATGGTCTCGCACGACTTCGCAGAGCCACTCACCTGGAGCCACAACAAGGTTGAAGGCAAACAAGAGTACACAAGTTTGTTGTATATCCCTGGAATGGCGCCCATGGATCTCTACCAGCGTGAAGGGGTTCGCGGCATTAAGCTCTATATTAAGCGCACCTTTATTATGGACGACGCCGAGCAGTTCTTGCCGCTCTATCTGCGTTTTGTCAAAGGTGTTCTGGACAGTGCCGATCTACCGCTGAATGTCTCGCGCGAAATCCTGCAAAAAACTCCACTGGTCGATAGTATCCGCTCGGCACTTACCAAGCGCGTATTAGACATGCTTAACAAGCTGAGTAAAGACGAGGAGCAGTACGCTAAGTTTTGGAGCCAGTTCGGCCCAGTGCTGAAAGAGGGTGTTGCCGAAGATACCGGCAACCAAGAGAAAGTGGCTAAGTTGCTGCGCTTTGCTAGCAGCAGTAGCGAAGATGAGGCTCAAAATGCCACTTTAACTGGTTACATTGAGCGTATGCGCGAAGGTCAAAACAAAATTTACTACCTGACTGGCGACAGCCTAACCGTACTGCGCAACAGCCCCTATCTTGAGGTGTTCCGCAAGCACGGTGTTGAGGTGTTGTTGATGGCCGACCGTGTTGACGAGTGGATGATGGGCTACCTGCGCGAGTTTGATGGCAAGCAGTTCCAGGATGTCGCGCGTGGCGAGTTGGATCTTGCCGAGCTGGGTATTGAAGAACCGGCCAAACAAGATGAGCAGAAAGATGGCGACAAAGAGAGTAGCGATGGCGTGGCCGCGCGTATCCAAGAGCTGCTCGGAGAGCGGGTCGATAGCGTGCGTGTCACTCGCAGGCTCACCGATTCGCCGGCGTGTCTGGTTATTGGCGACAATGATGTCGGCGACCAGATGCGGCAAATTTTTGCTGCAGCGGGGCAAGCTGTGCCCGAGTCAAAGCCGATATTGGAAATCAACGAGCAGCACCCCTTGGTGGCGCGACTGGACAGTGAGAGTGATGAAGCTCTAGCCGCGACTCTGGCTGGGTTGCTCTACGACCAAGCGGCGCTGGCTGCAGGTAAAACTCTCGATAACCCAGCCCACTTTGTGCGCGAGATCAATCGCTTTATGTTCAGTTAAGTGCAGGCTGTGCGGCGCTGCAATGTGCGCCGCGCCGGCCTATAATGGTGGCCGGGAAATGACCTCCATAGATGTAACGGTCTGTGGAGGTTTTTTTTGGTGTTTTTAGGGTGGCAGCACACCCACTGGAGTAGTAATTATGACAACAGTTGCAGTTCTCGGTGGCGGCAGCTTCGGCACAGCAATGGCTAATATGATTGCCGCCAATGGCCATGCAGTGACGCTGTGGATGCGCGACCCTGAGGCGGCAGCCAATACCACAGCCAGCCGGCGCAACAGCTGTTACCTGCCTGATTACGCGCTCGAAGAGAGCCTGCAAATCAGTGCCGATTTAGCCGCAGCGGTCAACTCGGCCGAAGTAGTTTTTTTTGCTGTGCCCAGCAAGTCTCTGCGCCAGTTGGCCAGTGATGTAGCTCCGCTAGTTGCCGACAGGGCAGGCTTAGTCAGTATGGCCAAAGGGGTTGAGGCCGACAGTTTTCTGCTGCCTAGCCAGATTATCGAGCAAGAGCTACCCAACCACGATATTGCTGTCATCAGTGGCCCCAACCTGGCTGCCGAGATCTGCCAGCGGCAGATTACCGCCACGGTGGTCGCCAGCGACTCTGCGTCGCTGTGTGCACAGGTGCAAGAGCTTATCGCCTCTGATTATTTTCGTGTTTACGCCAACAGCGATCGCTTTGGTGTAGAGCTGGCCGGTGCCCTGAAAAACATATACGCGATTGTCGCCGGAGTTGTCGCGGCTATGGGTATGGGCCAAAACAGCCGCGCAGTTATGCTGACACGCAGCTTAGCGGAGATGAGCCGCTTTGCCGTGCAGCTTGGGGCCGACCCCATGACCTTTCTCGGCCTCAGCGGGGTGGGGGATCTCTACGTCACCTGTAGTTCCCCACTCAGCCGCAACTACCAAGTCGGCTTTGAGCTGGGCAACGGCAAAGGGCTCGATGAGGCGATTGCCGCCGTCGGCCAAACTGCAGAGGGAGTTAATACCACTCGCTTAGTGGTTGCCAAAGCGGCTGAGCTGGGTGTTTATATGCCGCTGGCTAATGCGCTCGCCGCAATCCTCTTTGAACAGCGCTCAATTGGCAGTTTGCTGCGTGATATGATGAGCGCTGAACAGGGCCACGACGTCGAATTTGCTACCCCGCGCTAGCGCCCCAACCAGGAGAAGATATTATGAGTGACCGAGCCAATATGCCTATTTTAAATCCACAGTTGTGGCTGCGCCTGGCTTACATTGTGCTGTTTTCCGTGTTGGCTATGGCCGCACGCCTAGTGGTGATGGTCGTTATCGCGGCACAATTTGTTTGGGTGGCGGTAACGGGCAGCGACAATACCAATCTGCGCTCGTTTGGCGACAGCGTCGCCAGCTGGCTTTATGCTGCAGTGCGCTACTTAACTTTTAACAGCAATAACAAGCCGTTCCCATTCGATGAGTGGCCCGAGCCGCGCAGTAGTGGTGGTTTTCAGCTGCAGGCTGAAGATGAGATTGCTGAAGGTGAGTTTGTGCCTGCCGACGAGCAGAGCGATGACACCGATCAGACTCGCTAAAACTAGTCTGTGCTGAACCTCTTTTTACTGCGCCACGCCGAGGCTGAGCCTTGTTCACCTTTTGGCGACAGCCAGCGGCCGCTCTCTCATGATGGTCGCGCGCAGCTCGATGCGCTGCTAGCCCGACGCCATGACCAGCTACAAGAGGCGGATCTATGGCTAGTTAGCCCCTATTTGCGCACCCAGCAAACCTGTCAGCATCTCTACTTCGGCGCAGGCCGTGTAGAGACTATCGAGCAGCTAACCCACGAGACTCCTTGCACAACGGCCATTGCGGCAATCGATTCGGCTTTACAAACTTTGCCCAACAGCGATCAACCTCGAAGCGTTGTCGCAGTGACCCATATGCCGTTGATTGGCGATCTTATCGAGCAGCTGTGCGGCCAGCGTATCGGCGTTTCTACGGCGGCTTTAACCCTAATCCAATTTGACATTTTTGGCCCGCAACTGGGTACATTAGTGTGGAGCGATAATTCGTGATTGTGAGCAACACCCTATGAGTGTAGACAAAGCCGGATTGGCTTTTATAGAAGAGAGTGAGTTTGTCGTTAATGGCCTGCGCATAGCTGCGCGGCAATGGGGCAGGAAAGGGGCTGCGCCGGTTTTGGCTGTGCATGGCTGGCTGGATAACGCCGCTTCATTTTATCCACTGGCAGGGCTGCTAGAAGATATGCATTTAGTCGCCGTCGACTGTGCAGGCCACGGCCACAGTGGGCGGCGCTCGGGTGATTCTGCTTACAATATTTGGCAGGAAATAGGCGAGTTATTCGCGGTTATGGACCAGCTCGGCTGGCAGCAGTGCAATCTTGTCGGCCATTCGCGCGGCGCCGCTATCTCTGCCCTAATGGCGGGTACATTCCCCGATAGGGTGGCGAAGTTGGTGTTGATCGACGGTATGGTGCCGGCGGCATTCGACCCGCGCAGCGCCCACAAGCAGTTGGCCAAAGCGATCCTCGAACATCAGCGTTACCGCAACCATCGGCCGAGTTATTTTTCCAGTTTTGACGAGGCTGTTGCCGCCCGAGCCAATGGCTTTTTAGCGGTAGAGCCAGAGGCGGCTGCACTACTGGCAGAGCGCGGTGTCAGCGAGTCTGCTGAGGGTTTTTACTGGCACAGCGATCAGCGGTTAAAAGCGGCCTCGGAGCTAAAATTGAGCAGTGATAATCTCTCTGGTTTCCTGGCGGCGATCACCGCGCCGACTCTCTTAATTGAGGCGGAAAAAGGAGTATTGGCCGGGCGCGAGCAGGAGCGCAAACTGTTTGACGATGTCGCTAATTTGCAGATCGAATGTCTGCCGGGCGGCCACCACCTGCATCTCGAACAGCAAGCCCCACAAGTCGCTGAGCGCATTCAAAAGTTTATTGGCGGAGCAGGGCTGTGAACAACGCAACCATAGGCGACTTACTGCACAACGCCAGCCAACAGCTGGAGGCTGCGGAGATTTTTTGCGGCCACGGCACTGATAATGTCTGGGACGAAGCGGTTTATCTGCTCTGTTATGCACTTCAGCTGCCGGTAGATGTGGATCGCTCGGTACTCGCACAAACTCCCTCCGCGCAACAGCAGCAGCAGTTTGAGCAGCTGATCGCCAAACGTATCGCCGAGCGCATACCGGCACCTTACTTAACCGGTGAGGCTTGGTTTTGCGGTTTGCCGTTTAACGTCGATAAGCGAGTAATCATTCCGCGCTCGCCGATAGGCCAGTTAATTGTCGAAGGGTTCAGCCCGTGGCTGGCTGAGCCGCCGTCGACACTGTTGGATCTCTGCTGTGGCAGTGGTTGTATTGGTATCGCTAGCGCTATAGCTTTTGACTCTGCTCAAGTGGTGCTCTCCGATCTCTCCAGCGATGCACTGGCAGTGGCGCAGAGCAATATTGAACGCCACCAGTTGGCCGAGCGCGTCTCACTGAACCAAGGCGATCTGTTTGCAGGGTTACAGGCACAGCAGTTTGATCTTATTTTGTGCAACCCACCCTATGTCGATACCAGCGACTTTGCCACTATGCCCTCTGAGTTTGGCCACGAACCGGTGATGGCGCTGGTCTCTGGTGACGATGGCCTCGATTTTACCCGCCGGCTATTGCGCGAAGCGCCCGACTATCTCACTGAGCGGGGTTTGCTAATTTGCGAAGTGGGCAACTCCTCTGTGGCTCTCGATGCAGCGTTTCCGAACCTGCCACTGACTTGGCTAGAGTTTGCCGAAGGCGATGGTGGAGTATTTGTTGTCGACCGCCAGCAGCTGTTTGAGCATCGCGATCTGTTGGCGTAAATAGCTTATAATCACGCCACAATTTTTTTAACCCGTAAAAGTGTGAATGCGCATGTCTGGAAACACCTTTGGCAAATTGTTTACTGTCACCAGTTTTGGCGAGAGCCACGGCCCGGCTCTGGGCTGTATTATCGATGGCTGCCCTCCCGGTTTGCCGCTCTGCGAGGAGGATCTGCAGCGCGATCTAGATCGCCGCAAGCCTGGCCAATCGCGCTATACCACACAACGCCGCGAGGCGGACCAAGTGCGCATTCTCTCCGGTGTCTTTGAGGGGCTCACTACAGGTACACCGATTGGTTTGTTGATTGAAAATACCGACCAAAAATCCAAAGACTACAGCAACATC
>JBELGO010000061.1:0-2168 GCA_042091915.1 SAR92 clade bacterium
CCTTCAAAATGTTCAATATTGGCTTCATCCAAAGAGCGCTCAACCTGCCTGAGCACATCCTCGTCAATCACCATTGCACCACTCTGTCCAGAGAGCTGAATAGCCGGGTCGGGCGGGTAGAGATTAGGGGCTGCGTAGATAAAACCTAAAGTAATTGCGAGAAGAATCATCAGATTCTTCCACAGAGGGTATTTGTTTGGCATTGGCAGAGCTGTCCTTACGATTAGGCAGCCATTATAGCCGCTGCAACCGCTTGGTTAACAGCGCTGCAGACGATTCAGCCTCAACTGCCAAACAAGTTCATCAGCGCACCGATCAAAACCACCTGAGGAAGAGTAATAAGCGGCAAAAATAGCGCTATTTTCCAAGAGCCGGTCAGATCTCGCAGCACCATAATCTCGGTGTAATCCGTGGCCACACCGGCCATCAAAAAAGTAAAACCATTGCCCGGTGCTGCGGCGCGAGTGACGATATCTGCGGCAATCGGCGTTGAGCCTTCAGAGCAGACCTCAATAATGGTCGCCGCCAGCAAGGTGGCGAAAAGGCCTGCTAAAGTCGGTCCAAACCACATTTGATAGCTTTCAAGCGGCACCAATGCGCGCACCGCTACCGCGAGTAATAGACCAAAAAACAACCAGCGAAAAACCATCTTCGAACCGCGCAAACCGTCCATTAGCAAGGCGACCAATCCCTTCCAGCTCTTCTCACTGCTCTGCCAAGTCTCTGCAAACAGAGCTTTGACACTACTCTGCTGCACACTTGGCAGAGCTGGGGTATTAGGGTTTTGCGGCAGCTTGCCAGCCGCTACCAAGCGGTCAAACAAAAGCCCAGAGGCGATACCAACGAGCATCGATGCGGCAATGAATAGCAGCGTCCACCCCCAACCAATTAGAGCGATTAAAACAATCGTCAACGACAGTGAATTCCACGGACTGGCGATGAGGAAGGCCATCAACTGACCGAGACTGGCGCCGCGCTGATAGAGTTTGGTGCCCACCATTAAAATACCGTGACTACAGAGATCGAGCAGCACCCCAGCAAAAGTCGCACGGCAGATACCGACCAAACTGCCGCCCTGGCCGAGCAGCCCCATGATGAGCTCACGCGGCAGGCGCTCGAGCAGTCCGACGAAGAAAATCGCCATTAACAGCCCCCACCACATAGTATTCATCAGCTCGTAAATGCCACTGCTTGCCGTGGTCAACCAGACCGGCAGCCCGCTCGTGTCTGTTGCTAAAAGAGCTGTGGCATAGAGCAGAGCGACTCCAGTGGCGCCAAAGCGCAGCAAATAATCCGGGCGCGCTTTTGTACTGTCACAGCAGCTCGTAGAGCCTACTGCAGAGTGCGCTGGTTCATTATCTCCAGCTGGTTTTGGCTTCGGCGCTGGCGGAGGGCAACAACTACTCATAATTAAACTCGCGGGTTGATCTGACCGCACAACCCGACTAGGGTGAGCGCTTTTAGAGAAAACATCGATATAATGGCATTTCACTGCACTGTTGGCAATTATATTGCGGCCAAACCGTCGACTAGAGATACCCGCTATGGTTACAAGATTTCTGTTCAGATCGTGTCTAGATAAGGGCTCAAAAGCAATATCTAGCTTGCTAGCAATTGCTGCTGCCCCGTTGGCAGCGGCCTCTCCGCTGCAGGTGTTTCGCTATGCCGATGGTTCCACAAATTGGCAGTACGTCTCCAATACAAGCGGTTCGCTGCTGATTATTGCACTGAGCTATGTGGTCATTCGGTTATTTTTAAGCCGGTCTGAATCGCGCCGCTACTCGCGCCAACTGGAAAAAATTCGCAACGAGCTCGAAGAGCGCGTTCAGCAGCGCACCGCGACGCTGGACGAATTCAATCAGCTGCTCAAAGAGAGCAACCTGGCATTGGAGAGCGAAGCTGCCGAACACAAGCAGACCGCCCAGCAACTCCAACAATCGGAACACTACCTCAGCAATGTACTTTCATCGATGCCACTCATTTTGATTGGACTGGATCAAAAGGGGGCGGTAACTCAGTGGAACCGCAGAGCTGCGGAAATAAGCGGTATCAGCGCAGAGCAAGCTATTGGCAGTAACCTCTGGGAGGTCTACCCGGCGATTACCGTGCAACCTGGACAGGTCAACCAAGCCCTAACTCAGAGCAAAACTGTCACGATCAAACACAGC
>JBELGO010000061.1:2178-10041 GCA_042091915.1 SAR92 clade bacterium
GCCAGCGCGGCCAGTACCACTTTGATATCACTATCTACCCGCTCAGCAACAGCAGTGAACCAGGAGTAGTGCTGCTGATCGACGATGTCACTGACCGCATTTTGGCTGAAAATAGTTTGGTACAACGCGACAAAATGTCCTCTATGGGTGAGCTTGCCGCGGTGATGGCTCGCGATCTCAACACCCCTTTGGCTGCGGTCGCAGAGGCGATAGCCAACAATGACAACGCTGTGGCGGCCGATCGCAATCAGCAGGCCCAGTCAATAATCGCCAACTTGGTGAGTTTTTCACAACAGCGTGGCGGAGAGATCGCTGCAATAGATTTAATCGATCTAACCGAAACGGCCCTCAGTCAAGCCAGCCAGCTGTTCTCCGCAGCTAATGGCTTACTGTTCAGCGAAATAGAGCTAGAGAAAATCTACCCACAACAGCTACCCGCCGCTCCCGGCTACCGGCCTGAATTAGAACAGGTACTGCTGAGTTTGTTGCGTCACGCCTGCTCTGCCCTGGCAGCAGAAAATCCAAAACTGCGCATCGAGCTGCGTGAACGCAGTGGCGATGCCTGGATCTCAATACAATTTCACGGCACTGCACTGAGCGATCAACAGCAACGCTACCTGTTTGAACCCGCTTACCGAGAAGCGGGCGGTAAAGCCGAGCCGCTGGATGCTTCACAGCGGCTCTCTTTCGCCCACTTTATTGTCTGCGAGCAACACAGTGGTAATTTGGCAGTCACCTCAGATACACAGCACGGCACGACTTTTCATCTGCGTCTGCCTCTCGCTTAGTTTAGCGATTGAGCTGACGCAGCAGCTGCAGAGGTGGCAAACCCACGCTGCGCGCACTGTAGGCGACGCCTAGAAGCGACACCAGCAAAGCCCCGCCCAGCGGACCCGCCAGCCAGATCCACGGGTGGAGCTGTAGCGATCCAGCAAACAGCTGCTGAGCTATCACCACCAAAGTCAGCTCTGCAGCCAGTGCAGCAACCAGCCCCGCTACCCCGCCGAGCAGTGCAAATTCCACCGCTTGCAGCTGCAACACCGTACGACGCGAACTGCCCAGAGTGCGCAGAAGAGCGCTCTGTTGCAGCCTGGCCGGCATCGACAGCGCCACTCCCGCGTAGAGAATCAGCACACCGCACAACAGTATCATCCCCGTCATCATCTGCAGCCCTTGTGTCACCTGATAAACCACAGACTGTATCTGAGCGATCACCTTGTCTAACTCAATAACCACCACTGTTGGATAGCGGCGCAGCAGATCGTTAATAACCATTTTTTCGCTGGCGGGAATATGCAAACTGGTGATGCCCGAACGTGGAAAATCTTCTAGCACCCCCTCGGGAAACAGAAAATAAAAGTTTGGCGTCATGCTCTCCCAGCGCAAAGAACGGGTATTGACCAACTGCGCTTCAAAACGCAAACCACCCAAGCTAAAGGTAACAAGGTCACCCAAACTGAGCCCCAGCTCTTCTGCGAGCTCTACCTCTATCGACATCGGTACCGGGCCATCATTGACCGGAGTATCAGCTTGCCACCACTCACCCGCCACTAGCTGGTTATTCTCTGGCAAGGTCGCACTCCAACTGAGATTGAGCTCTCGGTTGAGCGATTCATGGCGCTCTTTAAGGTCGGCCGGCGGTGGCGCACCGTTGATCTCGACCAAGCGCCCGCGCACCATCGAAAACCAGCCGGCACTCTCCAGGCCGCGTTCAGCGAGCAAGGCTTTTACCGGCTCTAACTCATAGGGGGCGACATTAACTAAAAAATGATTGGGGGCATCGTCCGCCAACTGCCAGCGCCACTCTTCAATTAGCGAACCGCGCACCACAGCCATAACCAGCAGCAGTGCAATCGCTGCAGCAAAACCGAGCATCTGCAGCTGACTCTGCAGACGCTGCCGCCACAGATTGGCCACCGCCATGCGCCAGACGCCACCCAGCCGACTAAAGAAGCGGCGCAAAACAGCCAGAACAAACAATGCCAAAGTACCAATAAAAACCGCCACTGTGGTCAGTGCAGCAACCATACCGAGAGTGATCCAAAAATTGCCGCTGTAACCGTAGAGCAGAAGCACCGCGACTGCGCCACCAATAAAAAGGCGCACGGCCGTTGTCATCGGACTGCCTGTGATTTCTGAGCGCAACACAGCCAGCGCAGAAAGCTGTGGCAAGTGCCACAGCGCGGGCAGCGCGAAACCGAGCAATGACAGCACGCCGGTAGCGATACCGACCAACCAAGGCTGCAGGCTCGCTGCTGGCAACTCGGCGGGAAGATAGTCAGCCAACACCGCCAATAGTGCTGTGTGAAATAGCCAACCCAATAACAAACCCAGTGCGGTGCCGACTACCGCCAGTAGCGAAACTTGCACCAGGTAAAAACGGCGCACCTCAAAGCTGCGCAGCCCCCAACATTTAAACAGCGCCACTTGCGCCAGCTGGCGGTCAGCAAACTGGCGACTGGCCAAGGCCAGCGCTACACCGGCCAATATCACTCCAATGGAACCGGCCAACAACAAAAATTTTCGGCCGCGGTCGACAGTATCGGCAATACTCGCCTCAGCACCATCTGGGGTGATTATTTTCCAGTGTTGATCGGCGCGCTGCTCCAAGTCGGCAGCCAATTGCGCTTGCAGTGCAGCCAAACTCCCGCTCTCACCCGCCATTAAAAAACGGTAACTGACACGGCTGCCGGGCTGGATCACCGCAGCAGCCTGCAGATCTGCATAGTGCATCAATACCCGCGCGCCAAACAGCGAGAAACTTCCGCCGCGATCCGGCTCAGTCACCACTACTTGGGTAATTTTGAGCTGTGTGGCACCTAGCTCAATGGTATCGCCCAACTCAACATCGAGCAGTGGCAGCAAGCGTGAATCTACCCAGACATGACCCATTTGCGGCCCTTTGCCAACAGCCTGCCAATCACTCTGCAGTTGGCTAAATGGCTGTTGCGAGACCACCACTTCTCCTCGCAACGGGTAGCCGCTATCAACCGCTTTAACAGCGGCCAGATGCATCTCTTCACCCGCGTAAACCATCGAGTTAAACGAGGCGGTACGCGTCGTGCGCAGTTCGGCTTGATTCGCCCACTCAGCCCAATCAGAGGGGGGTTCATGTGGGCCACGCACCACCAGATCGGCTGCTAAGAAAGTGGCCGACTGCTCAGTCAGAGCCCGCTCTACTCGATCGGCAAGCAGCGACACCGAGGTGACCACAGCCACCGCTAAGAGCAGCGCTCCAGCCACTAACTGCAGCGCGCCGGCGCGCCAACTACGCCACAATAATTTTATCGGCAGAGCAATCATCGCCGCGCCACAACGCTGCCAGCATCAAGCGTTATCTGCTTGCCGCAACGCTCTGCCAGCCCGTGCTCGTGAGTCACCAACACCAATGTCGTGCCCTGCTCTTGATTCATTTCAAACAGCAGCTCGTCAACGGCTCGGCCGGTTACGGTATCGAGATTCCCCGTCGGCTCATCGGCAAATAGAATCTCCGCACGGCTGGCAAAGGCGCGCGCTAGAGCGACCCTCTGCTGCTCGCCACCCGAGAGCTGGCTGGGATAGTGAGCGAGACGCGCAGAGAGCCCAACACGTTCCAGAAACTGAGCCGCCGCACGCTCTGCACCGGTATCGCCGCGCAGCTCGAGCGGCAGAGCAACATTTTCTAACGCGGTCAAACTGGGCAGTAATTGAAAAGACTGAAAGACAAAACCTACATGGCGCTCGCGCAGCGCCGCGCGCTGATCTTCACTCAACGCTGTTATCTCTTCACCCGTCAAACTGACTGAGCCCGAGGTGGGTAGATCTAGGCCGGCCAGCAGGCCGAGCAGAGTCGACTTACCCGAACCCGAGGCACCGACAATCGCCAGTGATTCACCTCGCTCTAAAGCGAGATCAACAGCGTTTAATATATTTAGTGAACTTCCGGAAACACTCACCTGCTTGGTCAACTGCTGTGCTTGTAGTATGGTCACTGCGACTCCTGTGCGAAGGCTTCATTGAAGGGCAAATACTCTATGTACAACTCTATCACGGCCAAACTATTAATTGTTTTTATCACCTTAATTGTCGCTGGCGGAGCTTCAAGCCAGCCGCTAATGGGTACTAACACTGAGCCCAAAATCAAGCTGCTAGTACTCGGCGACAGCCTCAGCGCAGCATACGGCATGTCGCTCGAAGAGGGCTGGGTAGCGCTGTTAAGCGAGCAGATGAGCGATGAGTTGATGGTTGTTAATGCCAGTGTCAGCGGCGAAACTAGTGGTGGCGGGCTGGCTCGTCTGCCGGCGCTATTAGAGCGCCACCGCCCCGACTGGGTGCTGATTGAGCTGGGAGCCAACGACGGCTTGCGCGGCTATCCACTGAGCCGTCTGCGCGACAACCTAACGGCTAAAATAGCGTTAGTGCGCAACTCAAAAGCCGAGCCGTTGCTGTTTGCCATGGCACTGCCCGCCAACTATGGCGAGCGCTATACGCGGCAGTTTGCTCAGCTCTACCCTGAACTGGCAGAACAGTATCAACTGGGGTTACTGCCGTTTCAGTTTAGCGATCTACTCGGCCAAACAGCGATGATTCAAGAGGATGGCCTACACCCCACCGCCAAAGCACAACCGATCATTGCCCAGCGTGTCGCTGATGCACTGCGGGACCTGCTCTAGCCGCAGCTGGGTTCGAGCAGTTCGATCATCAACTGCAGCGAACTGCGGCCGCGGAAATGGTTAACATCCAGCCGGTAGAGCACCTCGACAAACTCTGGAAGCGGCTCCGCCAGCCATCGACTGGGCACGTTAAACCAGATGGCATCGAGCGGTGCGGCTTGGGCGTCAGCTTTGAGTGTCAACTTGATGTGCCGCTCGCCGACTATGCGCTGCGCCACTACATGGAATAAACCATCAAACTGTGGCGCGGGAAATTGCTGCCCCCATGGGCCAGCGCGGCGCAGTTTTTCAGCACAAGCCAGTGAAAGATCTTCCTCCGCCAGAGGGCCGTCGCTAAATTGCTTGGCTTGTAACTGCTCAGCGGTGAGTTTCTCAGTGGCCAGCGCCACCACCGTCTCACGGAAACGGTCCAGTTGTCCGGCGGGCAGGGTTAACCCCGCCGCCATGGCGTGACCACCAAATTTTTCGATTAATCCCGGCTCGCTATTGGCCAACTCATCGAGAAGATCGCGTATGTGCAAACCCTCAATAGAGCGCGCCGACCCCTTCAGATCGCCGCTCTCACTGTCGGTAAAAACTACTGTTGGACGGTGATAGCGCTCCTTGATACGACTGGCCAGTAAACCCACGATCCCTTCGTGCCACTCTGGCCTGTAGAGAACCAACAGGGCCGGCAGCTGCTGAGTATCGAGCGCTTGCCACTCTGCCTCGAGATCGGCCAGCGCTTCACTCTGCATACCCTGTTCAATAGCGCGACGCTCGCGGTTGAGCGCATCCAACTCTGATGCCAAGCTGTGAGCCTGTTGCGGCGACTCGGCCAGCAAACAGTCAATGCCAATGGTCATGTTATCCAGGCGGCCTGCAGCATTGAGTCGCGGACCCACTGTGAAGCCGAGATCACTAGCCTGTAACTGGGAAGGATCGCGACCAGCCAACTGCAAAAGAGCCAAAATACCCGGCCGGCAACGGCCGGCACGGATGCGCTGTATACCGTGGTGAATCAACGACCGATTGAGTTTATCCAACGGCACCACATCGGCGACAGTACCCAGCGCGACAAGATCTAACCAATGGGCCAAATTGGGCTCGGGTCGCTCGCGGAAAAAACCCTGTTGACGCAGCTTGCTGCGCAGCGCTAACAGCAGATAAAAAGCGACGCCCACTCCGGCGATCGCTTTGCTGGGGAATAGACAACCCGGCTGGTTGGGGTTGACGATCGCCACGGCCGCCGGCAGCTCTGCACCCGGCAGATGATGATCAGTAATTATTACGTCGATATTGTGTGTAGCAGCGCGGCACACGCCCTCAATACTGGCAATGCCGTTATCCACCGTAATGATCAGATCGGGACGGTGCTGCTCGGCGACAATATCGACGATAGCTGGGCTAAGGCCGTAACCGAGAGTGAAGCGGTCTGGAACGATAAAATCGACACAAGCGCCCAGCGATTGCAATGCCAACACCATCAGCGCGCAACTGGTGGCGCCGTCGGCATCAAAGTCGCCAACTATCAACACCGATTGGCGCATCTCTAGCGCCTTCTCCAAGCGCTCTACTGCCGCTTCGACACCCAGAAGTTGTTGCGGATCAGGCAGTGATTTAAGACTGTAATCGAGATCGCTAACTTGGCTTACGCCGCGTTGGCGATAGAGCCGTTGCAGCAGAGGTTCGCCGCTTATTTCAAGCTCGGTCAACTCGGCGCGAGCGACTATTGCTGCCATTAAAAGAAGTCTGCTAAGTACCCTTGGCTAACCGCTATACCGCGCGCCAATACACCTAGTCCAACCACAATGACGGCTAAAAAACCGGCCAGCCACCATCCACGAAACGGCTTTTTCTCGGTCTGGTTATAACCGCTGTGCAGTACCGCATCAACGCGAGCTTGATCTACTTCTGTTAAACGTACTTCACTCATAACAACACTCCAGTATAGTTTGGCTATCCAGCTGGGAGGCGACTGACTCCGCCGAAGGCTCGTCAAGAAAAGGGACAACACCCCAACATGGAGCGGGGAGTAGCGACTTCAGCGTAGCTATATTTTCCTCTATCCGAGCCCCATCTGGGTCGATAATATTGGCGACCCAGCCGACGATTTGCAAGCCATCGCGAGCAATGGCTTCAGCAGTGAGCAACGCGTGGTTGATACAGCCCAGCTTTACTCCCACTACGAGTACGACCTGACACTCCAATGCCACCGCTAGGCCGGCGAAGCTTTCACGCAAATTTAGCGGCACACGCCAACCGCCCGCGCCCTCGATGAGGGCGATATCAGTACGCTGCAACAAGGCACCGCGGCAGTATCCAGCCACTTTGTCGACCGTTATTGCCAGCCCCTGCTCTTCTGCGGCAATGTGTGGTGCTATCGGTGGCTGCAGTGCGATCGGGTTGATTTGGGTGTAATCTAGAGGGGTATTCGCCGCCGCCTGAAGTGCCAGCGCATCACTGTTGCGCAAACCCTCTGCAGTCATCTCACACCCCGCCGCAATTGGCTTTAAACCCAGTGTTTTGAGGCCTTGATCACCGAGCAACTGCAGCAAACCCGCGGCGATAGCAGTTTTACCAATATCGGTATCAGTACCGGTGATAAACCAGCGCTGACGTTTAAATAACTCTCGATTCACTGTCGCCTCCATTAATGGTCTACCTCAACTCAGTCGTTTGCAGCGGCCAAAAAGAACCTGCCAGCTAGCAGTGCAACTGCCATCCTCGGCAGTGGGATAAGCGGCATAAAGCTGCTTTATGCGACCACGTCCAGTGGCGCTAATACTTCGTCCACGCTGGCTGTTGTGCGCCCCTACCGCTTTGATGGAGCGCATTAGCGCAGCCACCGACGCGTGGCTTTCGAGATACTCGCGTGTCTCCAATTGGTCCACACTAAAACCGGCCAGCTCAAGGGCAGAACGCCAGCGTGCAGCACTGGCGAAGCGATTGATGTGGCTACCGGCATCCACCTCTGCCCAGGCGGCGCGCAATTCGCGCAAGGTGCCCGCCACTGGGATTGCCAGCAGCAGTTCACCGTTGGGCGCAGCTACCCGCGCCAGCTCGCTGGCAACTGCCTCAACTCTCTCACACCACTGCAAGGCAAAACTACTAAATACCGTATTTAAACATCCTGCTCTCAGCGGTAACTGTTCTGCATCACCACACAACCATTGGCAAGTTGCCTGCTGTTGCTGTTGGGCGACTTGGAGCATGCCGAGCGATAAGTCCA
>JBELGO010000062.1:0-9831 GCA_042091915.1 SAR92 clade bacterium
GAAGTTGTTAACAGGTGCGCATGCTAGCAGCCGCATGAAAAATTTTATTTCGGTTTATTTCAGGCGGGTGCCGGGCCAAGCTTAGACAAATAACTCTCTCTTTTTTAACCGCTAGATAGGCTGCCTAAAAATTCTCAGAATGCATGGGAAGTTAAACGAGTAGTATTGCAGCAGTGGAGATCTTGCCATCAATACAGTCACCGCAAAGAGCGATGTGAGTAGAATTTTAGATTATTAGCAGCTAATACCGGTGCCGCGCAGACCGCAGTAGCCGTTGGGGTTTTTGGCCAGATACTGCTGGTGGTACTCCTCGGCGTAATAAAAAGGCGCAGCGCTGGTGATTTCGGTAGTAATGGCGCCGTAGCCGAGCGCCGCTAGTTGTACCTGCATTTCTGCCGCCAGCTCAGTGGCACCCGCCAGCTGCTCTGCTGTTCGACAACCAATCATTGAGCGGTATTGAGTCCCTATATCGTTGCCTTGGCGCATACCTTGAGTCGGGTCGTGGCGCTCCCAAAAAGGGCTGAGCAGTTGGCGCAGCGTCAGTTGCTTGGGGTCGTAAACAACTAGCACCACCTCGGCGTGGCCGGTGGCCCCAGAGCAGATCTGTTCGTAGCTGGGATGCGGGCGCGCGCCACCGCTATAACCGACAGCGGTAGTGAGCACACCAGGGATCTGCCAATAAACGCGCTCTGCCCCCCAGAAACAGCCCATACCGAGCAGCAGCCAGTCGCTGCCAGCCGGAAACGGCTCAAACAGTGAGCTCTGATTAACCCAATGGCTACCTGTGAGGGGATGTTGAGGCGTTGCGATCAGAGCACTCATTGGTCTTCCAGCTGCGCTAGAGCAGCGGCGAGATCGGCCTTAATATCGACAATCTCCTCAAGGCCCACAGAAATGCGCACTAAACCATCGACGATGCCGGCAGCGGCGCGGCTCTCATCACTGAGACGGCCGTGCGTTGTGGTCGCCGGGTGAACAATCGTAGTTTTGCTGTCACCCAAGTTGGCGGTTAAAGACAATAGCGTGCAGTTGTCGATGACGCGCCAAGCCGCTTGCTGGCCACCGCGCACAACAAAGCCGACCACCGCACCAAATGCGCTTTGCTGTTTGGCGGCTGTGGCGTGACCGGGGTGGCCGGGCAAGCCGGCATAGTAAACCTTCTCAACCGCTGGCTGTTGCTGCAGCCACTCTGCTAACTGCGCTGCGCTGTCGCAGTGGGCGCGCATGCGGATGTTCAGTGTCTCTAACCCTTTGAGAAAGACCCAGGCATTAAACGGGCTCATAGTGGGCCCTGCCGAGCGAACGAAGCCGAGCACCGGCTCGAGCAACTCGCGGCTGCCCACTACCGCGCCACCTAAACAGCGCCCTTGGCCGTCGATAAATTTTGTCGCCGAATGGATGACCAGATCAGCGCCCCACTTGAGCGGCTGCTGCAGCGCCGGGGTACAAAAGCAGTTATCTACCACCAACAATGCATCGGCACTGTGGGCTATTTCTGCAAGCGCCTGCATATCGGCGACCTCTGCCAACGGATTGGAGGGTGTCTCACAGTAGAGCAGTTTGGTATTGGGCTGGATTGCAGCGCGCCAAGCAGCGAGATCGGCGAGCGGCACATAGGCGACTTCCACACCAAATTTGGCAATGGTTTTTTCCAGCAAGACATGGGTTGAGCCAAACACATCGCGCGAACAGATTATCTGGTCACCCTGCTTTAAGTGGCCCATCACAACCGCCAATATCGCCGCCATCCCGGAGCTTGTGGCAACTGCTTTTTGCGCGCCTTCCATAGCCGCGAGACGCTCTTCAAAATTGCGCACAGTCGGGTTGGTATAACGCGAGTAGACGTTACCCTCCACCTCGTTAGAGAAATGCGCAGCCGCTGATGCAGCATTTTCAAAAACATAACTTGAGGTAAGGAAAAGTGCCTCGGAGTGCTCGCGCTCGGCCGTGCGACGCTGCCCTGCCCTAACTGCCAAGGTAGCCGGGCCGTATTCACTGGTGTCGTCGGTATTCATAAAGCCTCTAGCTATTGAGAGCGGTTATTGTGGATGCCGACAACTTGATTGAGCCTTGCATTGGCTGCGCCACTGCCGCGAGCCGCTTTGGCATTGTCATTGCGCGACTGCTCGAGCCCCTCAAGATAAGCGCTGTCGACATCGCCGGTAATATACTCACCATTGAAAACTGAGCATTCGAACTGATCGACACCCTCACTGCCCTCTGCCGCAGCTGCAACTAGGTCGTCCAGTTCTTGGTAGATAATCCAGTCGGCGCCAATAATTTCGCCTACCTCTGCATCGCTGCGGCCGTGAGCAATCAGCTCTTTAGCCGACGGCATATCGATACCGTAGACATTCGGATACCGTACACCCGGCGCAGCTGAGGCCATATAGACCTTGGCGGCACCGGCGTCGCGGGCCATCTGAATAATCTCTTTAGAGGTGGTGCCGCGGACAATTGAGTCATCGACCAACATGACGTTCTTGCCTTGAAACTCAAGCTTGACCGCATTGAGTTTTTGACGCACCGACTTTTTGCGCTGTGTCTGGCCGGGCATAATGAACGTGCGGCCGATATAGCGGTTTTTCATAAACCCTTCGCGCAGCTTAATGCCGAGCGTTTCGGCCATAGCTTGGGCGGCAACACGGCTGGTATCGGGGATCGGTATCACTACGTCGATATCGTGATCGGGGCGCTCGCGAAGCACTTTCTCAGCGAGCTTTTCGCCCATCCGCAGGCGGCTTTTATAAACCGAAATATTGTCGATCATCGAATCTGGGCGAGCAAAGTAAACGTGCTCGAAAATACACGGCACCAATTTGCTCTGCTCTGCACACTGCTGGAGATGCAGCTCGCCGTTCTCGTCGACATAAAGCGCTTCACCCGGTGCCAGATCGCGCACCACGGTGAAACCGAGTGAGTCGAGCACCACACTTTCGGAAGCGACTGCATACTCGTTACCCGCATCGCTGTGGCGCACACCAAAACAGAGTGGGCGAATGCCGTAGACATCGCGGAAGGCAAACAGCCCGTAACGGGCAATCAACCCAACCACTGCGTAGGCGCCGACGCACCGTTTGTGGGTGGCGGCGACTGCGGCAAATACATCCTCCGGCGTGGGCACTAACTTGCCCTGACGCTGCAACTCATGAGCAAAGACGTTGAGAAGAACTTCGCTGTCAGAGTCGGTATTCAAATGCCGCAAATCAGCCCGAAATATGTGCTGCCGCAACTCGTCAGAATTGGTCAAGTTACCGTTGTGAGCCATACAAATCCCGTACGGCGAATTGACATAGAAAGGTTGCGCCAGCGCTGGCCCAGAGCTGCCGGCGGTTGGGTAACGGACATGCCCAATACCTTTATTGCCCACCAAGCGCTCCATATCGCGCTGATGGAAGACATCTTTGGCCAAGCCGACGTCCTTGCACTGGTGCAGCTCACCACTCGCCTCGGTCACAATTCCTGCGGCATCTTGGCCGCGGTGCTGAAGAATAGTTAAGGCGTCATACAACTGCGTATTGACACTGGAGCCCGCTGAAATACCGACTACACCACACATCGTTCGATGTTACTCCCAGATTAAATTTTTTATCGTGTAATAAAGCTCAATACCCCACCCTTCAAATTGCCTGAAGAGAGGGATCACTTGAGATTCCTGCCACCATGGGTCCTGCTCAACCGGCAGCATTTGCGGCAGTAGCACCGTTGCTGCCAGCACCATCAAACCACCGCGCAGTGTGCCAAACACCAAACCCAAGAGCCGATCGGTACCACTCAGCCCAGTCGCCGTCACCAGCCTGCCCAGTAGGTAATTAACTAGCGCGCCGACCAGCAGCACGGCGATCAGAATAGCTACCCAAGCAGCAGCTGAACGCAGGGACTCCAACGCTATCCACTGGCTGAACAGGGGCGCCACATCTTCGCGCAACAGGCTGGCGATAACAAAGGCGGCCAGCCAAATTGTCAGCGAGAACGCCTCTTTGACAAAACCACGCACCACACTCACCAGCGCAGAGAGTGCGATGACCGCCAGAATGATCCAATCGACAGCGGCAACGGCACCCATTAGAGCGTCTTCACCAAGGTTTCAACACGGTATTTGGTGTCTATTTCGCCACTGAGCTGTTCGGCTTCGCTGCGCTCAAGCAGAGGGCCAATTAACACGCGATGGGTCTTTTTACCGGCGATCACCGGGCTGCGCACAAAAACTTTGTAGCCATCGAGCAGCAACTGAGCACGGTGATTTTCAGCAGTTTCGGCGTCGGGAAAGCTGCCAAACTGAACAGCAAAACCACCTTGCAACTGAGCCCCTTCAGAGGTATCAAAAAGTGGCTTGGGCGCAGGGCTTTGATCTAACAGCTGTGGCCGCAAAGAGGCATCAATCACCACTTTGGCAGGCTCTACAGATGGGGGGATTTGCGAGCGTTTGTCTAGCGGCAGGTCGCGGCTAAAATCAAACAACAGAGGTATGATAACTAAGCCCAGAGCCACAAGCACAAGGATTCCAACCAAGCGGCGACGCAGTTCGTAGCTCACAATTCCTCCTCTGCTATATGCATAAGTATTTCAGCAACCACCATAAAAGAACCCATCACCACTATTAAGTGATCATCCGATGAGCCCAGGCAGGCGGCTTCGAGCGCCTCGGGCAGAGTAGAACTGCAAGTCGACGAAGCGCCGCTATTGTATAACAGTTGGCTTAACTTATGGGGGTCCGCTGCGCGACTATTCTCTCTGATGGGTGCCACCCACCAGTGACCCACAGCAGTGAGCAGAGGCTCGACCATGGCGGCGAAGTCTTTATCAGCAAAAGCGGATATTACAGCCACTGCAGGGCGATCTTGACGCTGCAGTGCGGCGGCTAATTGCTGACAACTGGCTGGGTTGTGCGCCACATCGAGGAGAATATCGCGCCCTTTGTAGCGAGACCTCTGTTGTCGCCCTGTGGCGGTAACCGCGGCCAACAAATCGGCACAGTTGGCGTCGCTAAACGGCAAGCCAAGCTGCCGATAGGCCGTGACCGCTAAGGTAAGATTAACCGGCAGCAGAGAACCTCTGCGAATATCGCGTATCTCTTCGCCAAAAGCCCGATAGTGCCAAACAGAGTCATCATCCTCGCAGTTGAACTCTTTGCCCAGCCAGAGCGGTCTGCACGATGTTGCTGCCACCGCCTCGATAAAGCCTTCAGGGTAATCTTGCTCGCCAATCACGAGCGGCTTTTCAGGCCGCGCTATACCGAGTTTTTCGCGCGCAATTGCACTGCGGTTATCGCCTAAAAAATCCTCGTGGTCGAGGTCTATGCTGGTCAGCACGGCAACATCGGCATCGAGAATATTGACCGCATCGAGACGCCCGCCCAGCCCTACCTCGAGAATAACGAGATCGGGACGGCTGCGAACAAAAAGGACAAAACAGGCCAAGGTGGTGTGTTCAAAAAAAGTCAGCGGCGTGCCAGCGCGGGCGCATTCAACCAGCTCGAGAGCCTCTACCAGATCACTCTCTGATACAGCACTGCCAGCCACGCGGATGCGTTCAGTAAAACTGATGAGATGCGGCGAGGTGTAGCAAGCGGGACGCAATCCATTGTTGAGTGCGAGCGCTTCTAGAGCAGCTACTGTTGATCCTTTGCCATTGGTGCCGGCTACCGCAACGACTGGGGTAGCGCCGAAAGGCGTGCGAGAATTGACACCTAAAACGCCGCTGAGTTGCTGCCAGACTACATTTACCCGGTCTAAGCCCAGCTCAATTTCAACCGGATGAGCCTCTTGTAACTGCTGCAGCCATTGCAGCAGTGGTGAATCAGCCACCGATTTCAGCCGTTTCTACAACGTCCTCAGCCACAGGATTTTCTAACCCTTGCAATTTAGCCAGCAGCTTAGCGAGCTGAGCGCGCATAGCGGCGCGCGGAATAATCATATCAATATGGCCGTGCTCAAGAAGAAATTCACTGCGCTGAAAACCTTTGGGCAGTTTTTGACGAATGGTCTGCTCGATAATATTTGGGCCAGCAAAACCGGCGCGCGCACCCGGCTCCGCCACGTTGAGATCACCGAGCATCGCCAAACTGGCGGAGACACCGCCGTAGACGGGGTCGGTCATAAACGAGACATACGGAACACCCGCCTGCTTAAGCCGCTCCAATATCGCACTGGTTTTTGCCATCTGCATCAGCGAGATGAGCGCCTCCTGCATGCGCGCACCGCCCGTTGCGGAGAAACAGACTAACGGGCAGCGCAACTCGAGTGCTTGCTTGGCGGCGCGAGTAAACTTCTCGCCGACCACATAGCCCATGGAACCACCGTGAAAGGAGAACTCAAAGGCCACCGCGACAATGGGGTTGCCGTGCAACGTACCCTGCATAGCGACTAGGGCATCTTTTTCACCGGTCTTTTTTTGGGCATCACTAAGGCGATCGCGGTATTTTTTGACATCTTTAAACTTGAGCTGATCAACAGGTTCTACATCAGTAGCGAGTTCAATACGATTGTCCGCATCGAGGAATATGTCGAGACGGCGGCGCGCACCAATGCGCATGTGGTGCTCGCATTTCGGGCAGACATCCAGGTTGCGCTCCAGTTCTGGACGGTAGAGAGGCGCCGCACATTTTGGGCACTTTTTCCACAAACCTTCTGGTACACCGCTGCTGCGCTCTCCTTTGGCCGCCGCTGGACCTTTGGGCTTGATACGCTCCAACCAACTCATAATGACATCCTATACAACACACCCCACTATTTGGGGCAAACTAGTTTGGTTTATTCTAGCACGCAGCATTGTCTGCACGAAGCGCTTTGCGTGCTAGCAACGCTAGATCGACTTTGCTGCAGCGATAAACGCAGCCACTTTTTCTTGGCTTTTAATTCCAGCAGATTCTTCAACTCCACCGCTGACATCGACAGCGTAAGGTGTGACCGCGGCGACGGCACCGGCAACGTTAGCCGCTGTCAGCCCACCGGCGAGCACCAAGGGCGCCGGAGTTTGTTTGGGCAGCAGCGTCCAGTCAAACTGTTTGCCGGTGCCACCAAAACGCCGCTCATCCCAAGCATCAAACAGCAGGCCACGGGCGGAGTGATAACCCTCTGTAAGCGCCTCAACATCCTCTCCCGGCTTCACTCGTATGGCGCGCAGGTAGGGGTAGTTAAACTGTTCACAAAATTCTGCACTCTCGTCGCCGTGAAACTGCAGCAGTGATGGCTGCAAGGTCTTTATGACACGATCGACTTCAGCGGCACTGCTGTTGACTAACAGCGCCACCGAACTACAAAACGGCCCGAGAGCGGCTTTGACTTCGACAGATTGCTGCAGGGTTACGGCGCGCGGGCTGGGTGGATAGAGAACTAAGCCGACGGCATCGGCGCCGGCGCACTCTATCATCTGCGCTTGCTGCGGCGTGGTCACCCCACAAATTTTAACTTTGACTGTCATTGCTCTGCCCTGTCCGAGGTAACTACTAGTGACATTATCCGATACCTAAGCGATTGCGGCTAGGCTAATTGCCTAGATCAGCCGGCAACCAAAATGGGCCGCGCTGTAGCTGCGGCACACCGAGCCGCTCTGGGTAACCAACGGAGACTAAGTAGAGACCGCGCCCACTGGCGGTTGGTGCGCTGGCGGTACGGTCGCGGCCGGCCAGCAATGTCGCCAACCAGCTGGCAGGCTTCTTGCCAGTACCCACCCAGAGCAGCGCGCCAACGATATTGCGAACCATATGCAGCAAAAAGGCGTTGGCGGTTATCTCAAACACCATTAACTGACCATGCTGACTGAGAGTTGCCGACGTTACACAGCGATTTGGCGAGTGCGATTGGCACCCTGCACCGCGCACAGCACTAAAGTCTTGCTCACCTAAAAGCGCGGGCAGTGCCGCTTGCATAGCGACAATATCGAGCTCACCACGCACCCAAGTCACACCCTCGGCAAGTACCGCCGGGCGTGTTGGTGCCGCTAAAATACAGTAGCGGTAGGTGCGCGATTGTGCCGAAAAACGGGCGTGAAAACGCTCATCGACCTCCCCTGCCCAGCTGAGCCCTATATCGTCTGGAAGCAGGCGATTGGCGCCAGCCAGCCAATTGCGGGCAGTGCGCGGGGCATCGCTATCCCAGTGAATGACCTGTCCAGTGGCGTGTACAGCGGTATCCGTGCGCCCGGCACAGGTGGTCAGTACCGGCTGGTTTGCCACTGAAGAGAGCGCTTGCTCTAAAGCTTGCTGGACCGAGGGGCTGTGTTTCTGACGCTGAAAACCACAGTAGTTGGCACCGTTATAGCTGACCACAGCAGCCCAGCGCTTGCATCCATCTACAATTGGGTAAATCTTCTCCGACACAGCATCCACTTGTTTCACTCCATAGCCCCCAGTTTGGGTGTTAAACGAGACGCACCTGAAAGGCGCGCGGCAAGCGTCAGCTCGTCCAGCTGTCCACGCCGCGCAGCGCAACGGTACTTTGCAGCGGATCTCCGAGACGAGAGCGAGTCTCTACATCACCCAGACTAAGCGCTGCTGCTGAAAGCGGCAAACAAGCCACTAACAGCAGCGCTAACAACCGACCCAGCATAGGGTAAGCCGCAAAGAGCGACTAACGCTCGAGCAGTATGCGCAGCATACGTCGCAGCGGCTCAGCGGCGCCCCACAACAATTGGTCGCCAACTGTGAAGGCGGTGAGATACTCGCCTCCCATTGAAAGCTTGCGCAGACGCCCTACTGGCACCTGCAGCCCACCTGTTACCGCAGCGGGAGTAAGCTCCTCTACGGTGCGCTGGCGATCGTTGGGGACTACCTTAACCCAGTCATTGGCACCGCCAATGAGTGCTTCTATCTCTGCCATGGGCAGATCTTTAGTCAGCTTGATAGTCAGCGCTTGGCTGTGGCAGCGCATAGCGCCAACGCGCACACAGAGGCCATCGAGCGGAATAGGATTACCTTCGCGATCGAGAATTTTGTTGGTCTCTGCTTGGTTTTTCCACTCTTCGCGGCTCTGGCCGTTCTCCAGCTGTGAATCGATCCACGGCAACAGACTGCCGGCCAGCGGCTGCCCCCACTGCTCGGTCGGCAAACTGCCATCGCGCAATGCTTGCGTGACTGAACGATCGATATCCAAAATAGCCGCAGCTGGATTGGCCAGTTGGTCGGCAACCGCGCCGTTGATGGCGCCCATTTGTGAGATAAGCTCGCGCATATTTTGCGCGCCAGCACCTGAGGCCGCCTGATAGGTCATCGATGTTGCCCACTCCACTAGCCCCTCATTAAAGAGGCCGCCGAGCGCCATCAACATCAGACTGACTGTGCAGTTGCCACCGACATACTCTTTGATACCGCGGTCGAGCGCGCCGTCGATCACAGAGCGGTTGACCGGATCGAGAACTATCACTGAGCTCGACTCCATACGCAGCGCGCTCGCAGCGTCAATCCAGTACCCCTGCCAACCGGAGCTGCGCAGTTGAGGATAGACCGCTTTGGTGTAATCGCCGCCCTGACAGCTAATGATGGCATCCATCTCGCGCAGAGCATCAATGCTGTGAGCGTCCTCCAGCAACGAGCTGCCGGCACCGACATCGGGCGCCGCCTGCCCTGCTTGAGAGGTGGTAAAAAATACCGGGTTTATCAGGGCAAAATCGCCCTCTGCACGCATGCGCTCCATGAGCACCGAACCGACCATACCGCGCCAACCGACTAGACCTACTTTCATCGTATCTCTCACTAAAGTGTGTTTTTAAGAGTGCTTAACCCTGCTCGCGCAGAAGCCCTTGGAGTGCATCCATCACCGCATCACCCATAGCTTGGGTGCCGACCAACTGATCACCTGCAGTGAAAATATCACCGGTGCGCAGGCCGCTGTC
>JBELGO010000063.1:0-9775 GCA_042091915.1 SAR92 clade bacterium
GTCAGCAGTGTGCCCCAACGCAAGATGAAATCACTGCCTGCACGGGGCTCCTATCTGCGCGGATTACTGATTGGCGTTACCCGTGAACCGATCATGGGGCTAGCTATGTACCGCTGGAACAGCTCCGAACAAAACTGGACCGAACAGTGGATGCGCAATGACGTCGGTTCTCTTGCCACAGTACCCATGCTTAGTATCCCTAGCCGCCAAGTGATCATCAACGGTTACTTTAAACAGAGGCTCAAAGAGAGCTTTCATCTAGGCTTTGACATCGACACCGGTGAACTCGTGATGTCGATTGCCGGCGGACTCAATCCACTCTTTAACGGTACTTTTACCGGTTTGAAGTGCGACCCTGAGGGCAATCTTTGGTACACCATGATGTTTGGCTTGGTCACATTGAAGAGCAACAAAATGCAGCGTGTAGAAAACCCCGACACCACACTTACAAAGAGCGCTCAGCCGAGGCAGAAATAAAGCCACCTTCGCGCATCGCTTTAGGCGTCTTACCAGACCAACGCTTGAACGCACGACGAAAGTTGGTGGCATTATCAAAATCCAACAAAACGGCAATTTCAGCTACTGGAAGATCGGTCTGTTGGAGATATTCTCGGGCCAGACGGTACCGCACTTGGTCGAGCAATAGCTGGAAGCGCGACCCCTCTTTAGCTAGTTTACGCCGCAGGGTACTCTCGCTGACGTTGAGCCGTTGAGCGATTTCAGAACAAGTGGGGAAATGGCTACGGCAGCTGATCAGTTGATGCTTAACCTGCTCACTGACCAGACCGGCATGGCTGTCTTTGCCAATAATGCGATCACAATGGCGACGAAAGACACTCTGAGCTACCGGGTCCGAGGTGTTAATCGGTGCAATTAAAATACTCTTATCGATTACCAACGAAGCAATATCATGGCCGTAACTAACACAGCCGGAAAAGATCTGGTCAGCCTTCTCTAGCCGGTCATAAGGAAGCTCTGCTGCGACACCGGCTGCTGTTGACGGCGCTAATACGGCTAAATTATGTTTTACAGCGCTGAATAACACATCGACATAGAATTCACGTAGTCGGGCAGGAAGATGGTTAGCGTGTATCTGCAGACGCACAGAGCCATCGTTATGAAGACTACTCACTTCGATACTGGGTAAAATTGCTTTCACATAACGCAACAATAAATTGATTACTTCACCCACCGTAGCGGCTGTCATGAGCGCATAGCCAAACATCCCGATAGCTACCAGCTCGAGACGCTGCCCTAGAACAATACCCAAATGAGCTCGATTAACTAGCCCTTCGCTGCGGTAGAGCGAGATAGCACAGCTGTACAGCTGATCTGCCTGTGCCGCTGAGAGCAACGTATCCGGTCCTAATTTGGTCGCTAACTCTTGCAAAGGTCGCACCGGCAATCCCTGTTCTAGCAGCAAATTTTCAATGACATTGGCAATATGTTGATGCACAGCTGACCTTTTTAACTAAAAATCTTGACTGCATTTAACCCTTTTGCTGACTGAATTGCACCCCTTAACTGACTGTATTTAACCCCTTTTTGTATCCTAAGGTCAGTTAGAGTCTTATGTAGTCAACACACATTTGCAGGAGCCCGCCATGACCACACTAACTATCGACCACCCCACTTTGGGCAAAATGAGTTATCGCGATAAAAAGCGCTACTGGTGGGCGTTGGCCATTTTGCTGCCGGCGTTCCCATTATTAGGCGTTGGCCTCTACCTCTACAGCGGCCAAGAGTGGACTTTAATCGCGCCCTTAATAGGCATTTATTGTCTGGTGCCCTTGTTAGATTGGGCCTTCGGCAGCGACACCAACAACCCGCCTGAAGAGCTAGTGCCACAGCTCGAAGAGGATCGCTACTACCGCTACCTCACCTATGCCACCGTGCCGATGCATTTTATCGTGCTGTTCATTGCCGCCTATGTGGCGGGTAGCTACCCGCTGAGCAATCTAGGCGTCATTTTAATCGCTATGAGCGTCGGCCTTTACAGTGGCCTTGCGATTAATACCGCTCACGAATTGGGGCACAAACAGACCCCTTTTGAGCAATGGTTGGCGCGCATCTGTCTGGCAGTGCCGGCCTATGGCCACTTTTCTGTTGAACACAACCGCGGCCACCACGTCTGGGTGTCGACACCGGAGGACCCCGCCAGCGCGCGCATGGGGGAGTCGATCTACGCCTTTGCGATGCGAGAGATCCCCGGTACTTTTATACGCGGTTGGCGGTTAGAAAAACAACGCCTGGCCAAGCAGGGCAAATCGCTTTGGTCGCCGAGCAACCAGATCCTCCACTCCTACGCGATCAGCGCCGCTATTCATATCGGTCTCATCGCTCTATTTGGCTGGGTGATGGTGCCGTTTTTGCTAGTGCACAACGCTTGGGCGTGGTTCCAGCTGACCTCCGCCAATTATGTGGAGCACTATGGCTTATTGCGCAGCAAACTGCCCAACGGGCGTTACGAGCGCTGCCAGCCTCACCACTCGTGGAACGCCAACTACATTGCCAGCAATCTGCTGCTGTTCCATCTAGAGCGCCACTCTGATCACCACGCCAACCCCTCGCGTCGCTATCAGAGCTTGCGCAACTTTGAGGATCTTCCCGAGCTGCCCAACGGCTACTACGGGGTCTACTGGCTGGCCTATATCCCCTGGCTTTGGTATCGGGTGATGGATAAAAAATTACTCCAGCTTCCGCATATACAGGGTGACTTGAGCAAAATTAATATCCAACCCAGCAAGCGCGCGGCTATTCAAGCGCGCTATGCCTGCAGTGCATAAACAGCGATAAAAAAAGCCCCGCAGTGCGGGGCTTTTGTTTGCCGGTAATTCGCAGTTGTCGATTAAAATTCCATCTCAGGCACCACCTCTGGCACCACCATCTCGCCGGCAGTTTTGGCGACAATCTCGTCTACCGACACCCCTGGGGCGCGCTCTTTGAGCCAAAATTTGCCATCGGCAATTTCGACATAGGCTAAGTCAGTGACCACTTTTTTTATGCAGCCAGCACCGGTCAGTGGCAGCGTGCACTGCGGCAGCAATTTACTCTCGCCGTGTTTGGAGGCGTGGGTCATAGTGACAACAATATTGTCGGCGCCAGCCACTAAATCCATCGCGCCGCCCATACCCTTAATCAATTTGCCAGGGATCATCCACGAGGCAATGTTGCCCATAACATCTACTTCAAAGGCACCCAGCACGGTCAGATCGACATGGCCACCGCGAATCATCGCAAACGACTCTGCGGAGGAGAAAATACTTGCGCCGGTGACCGCGGTGACGGTCTGTTTGCCGGCGTTAATCATATCGGCATCTAGCTCGGCCTCGGTTGGAAACTGCCCCATACCCAGCAGGCCGTTCTCAGATTGCAGCATCACACTCATACCCTCGGGCACATAGTTGGCAACCAGCGTCGGAATACCAATGCCTAGATTGACGTAGTAACCGTCTTGTAGCTCGCGCGCAACGCGCATGGCCAGTTGTTCTCTACTCAGTGACATGGCGCTCTCCTCAGTTGGCTGCGCGCACAGTGCGCTGCTCGATACGTTTTTCGAAACTGCCGACAATCATACGGTCGACGTAAATACCGGGGGTATGGATTTGGCTCGGCTCAAGCTCGCCAGGCTCTACCAGCTCTTCTATTTCAACTACCGTTATTTTGCCGGCCGTGGCCGCCATCGGGTTAAAGTTTTGTGCCGTGTGGCGATAGACTAAGTTGCCATAACGGTCGCCCTTCCATGCCTTAACTATGGAAAAATCAGCGCGAATACTCTCTTCTAAGATATAGGGACGGCCTGCAAATTCCCGTACTTCTTTCCCCTCACCCACCGGCGTGCCGTAACCTGTGGCGGTAAAGAAGGCGGGAATACCCGCGCCGCCGGCGCGCATTTTCTCGGCCAAGGTGCCCTGCGGGGTCAGCTCTACTTCTAGCTCACCTGCTAGCAGCTGCTGTTCAAACAGCGCATTCTCGCCGACATAAGAGGAGATCATCTTCTTGATCTGGCGATCTTGCAGCAAAACACCTAAGCCGAAGTCATCTACTCCACAGTTGTTGGAGACAACGGTCAGCTCTCGAGTGCCCATACGCTTAATCTGGGCAATAAGGTTTTCAGGGATGCCGCACAAGCCAAAACCACCCGCTATTACCGTCATACCGTCCTCGAGCCCCGCCATCGCCTCAGCGTAACTGCTTACCAGTTTGTTAAATCCAGCCATGTTTGGCTCCTTTGTTGTTCTATATTATTCCTTGAGTAGCTTCCGCCAAGCCATTATATAAATCAAATTAAATTAAACTTATAATTAATAAATATTTTAAATATATAAAGTCAAGGTACCCCATGGCGATCACCATCAAGCAGTTGCGCGGCTTTGTTGCTGTTGCCGAACTGCGCAACTTTGCCGCTGCCGCCGAGCAGCTACACCTGTCGCAACCGGCACTCAGCCTAGCCATTAAAAGCTTGGAGCAGCAGGCCGGCGGCCAACTGTTAGCGCGCACCACTCGCAGTTTTGCTCTCACTCCTGAGGGCGAAAAGTTTTACCCTGTCGCGCGGCGGTTACTAGAGGATTGGAATAGCGCAGTAGACGAGCTGCACCAGCAGTTTTCATTGCGCAGCGGCGCGCTGTCGATTGCCGCCATGCCCTCATTTGCCGGCAATCTGATGCCACAAGCGCTGGCCGATTACAGCCTCCGCTATCCCGCTATACGGGTGACTTTGCAAGATGTCATTGCCGAAGAGGTGGTCAAACTGGTCAGTAGTGGTCGAGTTGAGCTAGGCATTACGTTTATTCCCGAACAGACCGACGCGTTGAGCGAACTTTACATTGAACCGCTTTTTGAGGATCAGTTTGTCGCTCTATTGCCAGCACACCATCCACTTGCACAACAGCGAGAGATTAGCGCACGGCAACTCAGTCAGGACAGTTACATAGCCCTGCAATCGCCCTCTTTGGTAAGCCATCTCATTGGCGAACAGCTCGGCAAAGTTGGCCTGCCGTTTAATCCCAGCTACCAGAGCCACCAGCTCACCACCATTGGCGGCATGGTAGCGAGCGGTCTCGGCGTCAGTATTGTGCCCTCGTTTTCAGCGACCCAAATGCAGCAACTCGGCTGTACCTGCTTGCCACTGGTAGAACCCGCCATTAGCTCCACTGTTGGGGTACTCTATCGACGCCGCACGGCACTCTCCTCTGCGGCTGGGGCGATGCTCGAGACACTTTGCAAAACGTTTAAACGCATGCCTAAAACAACCTTAAGCCACCCTATTACAACGGCCAACTCTGTGCAGAATAAACCCAGCACAGTGGGCGCCGAGCAGCCTGCGCTGGTACAATCGACAGCAGAGCAATTTAGACTTTTTTGACACTGCGGGAGCACTCCTTTGACCTTATTTAGACCGTGTATCGACCTGCACGATGGCGCCGTCAAACAGATAGTTGGCGGCTCACTGCAAGGCGATAACGCCACCACTAATTTTGTCAGCGAAAAGAGTGCCGGTTACTACGCGGCGCTCTACCAGCAACACCAACTCACTGGCGGCCACATTATTTCACTGGGCGGGGGCAACCAGGTCGCCGCACAACAAGCGCTGGCGACTTGGCCGGGTGGTATGCAGTACGGCGGCGGAGTCACCTTCGACAACGCCCACGACTACTTGGCAATGGGCGCAGCGCAAGTCATTGTGACCTCTTGGTTGTTTGAAGATAAACAGTTCAGCTGGGCACGCTTAGAACAGCTAGCCGACCAAATAGGCCCGCAACAGCTGGTATTAGATCTCTCCTGCCGACGCGTCGCCGGTGGCTGGCAGATCGCCAGCGACCGCTGGCAAACTGTCACCGATACGGCTATCACAGCCGAAGTGCTGCGCAACTTGAGTAGCTACTGCTGCGAATTTTTAATTCACGCCGCCGATGTCGAGGGATTGCAGCAAGGCATCGACAGCGAACTGGTTGCACTCCTCGGCCACGAGTCACCACTGCCAACCACCTACGCAGGCGGTGCACGCTCTCTGGCCGATTTGGAAAAAGTCAGCGCGCTTTCCAACGGCCGAGTGGACCTCACTATCGGCAGCGCACTGGATATATTTGGCGGCAGCGGAGTCACGCTTGACGAGTGCATAGAGTGGAATAACGCGCAATGAAGCTGACCGCTTTTGGGGAAAAATTTGGCGGCCGCTCGGGTATTGGCGAGCTGATGGACGATCTCGGCCAAGCGCTGCGCGAAAACCCCGATATGATTTTTATGGGCGGCGGCAACCCCGCCCGCATCCCAGAACTAGAGCACTGTTTTGAACAAAAACTCGAGGCCCTATTGCAGGGCTCTCAGAGCCGCCATCAACTGCTCGGTATCTACCAGTCCAAACAGGGCGAAAAAGCCGCCCGCCAAGCACTGGCCAGCTACCTCAAGCGCCACTTTGGCTGGGCGGTTAACGAGCACAATATCGCCTTCGCCAACGGCAGCCAAAACGCCTGTTTTATTCTTTACAACCTGTTTGCCGGGCAGATGGCCGACGGCAGCCAGCGCACCCTGCATCTGCCTTTGGTACCCGAGTACCTCGGCTATCGCGATATTGGCCTGTCCCGGGACTTTTTTACCGCCACCAAACCGACCATTGAGCTGCTCGAGAAGCAGCAATTTAAATACCATGTCGATCTCAACGCGCTCACTGTCGGCGAGCAGTGTGGTGCCATCAGCGTTTCACGCCCTACCAACCCCACCGCCAATGTGCTCAGCGATGGCGAGGTAGATGCACTGCAAGCACTCTGCAAACAGCGCAACATTCCACTAATTGTGGATGGCGCGTACGGCCTACCCTTTCCCAATATCGTCTTTGGCCAAGCGGCGCCGCGCTGGGATGAGCAGACCATCCTAATGCTCAGCCTCTCTAAGCTGGGGCTGCCGGGTATACGCTCGGGCATTGTAGTCGCCAGCGAAGAGGTGATTAGCGCTTTTAATAATGCCAACAGCATCGTCAACTTAGCCAGCTCGACTATGGGCCCCGCACTACTTACCGAACTGCTCAAGGACGATCAGATCGACCAGCTCAGCCGCACAATTGTGCAGCCTTTCTACCGCGACCGCGCCGCAGCCACAATGGCACTACTACAAGCCCAATTAGACGGGTTGCCAGCGCGCATTCACAAACCCGAGGGGGCTATCTTTTTGTGGCTGTGGTTAGACAACTTGCCGATTGCTAGCTACCAGCTCTATCAGCGGCTTAAAGCGCGCGGAGTGTTGGTAGTACCCGGCGAAGACTTTTTCATCGGCGTTGATTCGCAGTGGCAACACCAGCGCCAATGCCTGCGACTCTCTTACGCCGCCGACCCGGCAGTAATCGCCCGCGGAGTAGCGATTATTGGTGAAGAGGTGCACCGCGCCTATGCTAGCTAAATGCACTACTTTTTTTGCACTTGCTCTGCTCTGTTCATCTGTGCTGGCTGATGGCCAAGCACCGCAGCCGGGCAACTACCCAAGCTACGCAGGCAGCGCCAGCTGTGCCAACTGCCACAGCGACGAGTACCAAGCTTGGCAGGGTTCGCACCACGACCGCGCGATGCAGCACGCCAGTGACACAACGGTGCTGGGCGACTTCAACAACAGTGTGTTCTCCCACTACGCCGGCCGCTACCGCTTTTACCGCGAAAACGATCACTTCAAAGTTGAATTCACACCCTTAGAGAACACTGCGCCTAGCGAGCACTTTCCTGTGCTCTATACATTTGGCGTAGAACCCCTGCAGCAGTATTTGGTGCCTTTTGCAGGCGGCCGCTTGCAAGCACTACCGATTGCTTGGGATACCTTGCAGCAGCAGTGGTTTGATGTGCAAGGCGACCTACAACCCCAGCCCCATGAACGCATTCACTGGCAGCAGGGCGGGCTCAACTGGAACAGCATGTGTGCCGACTGCCACTCCACCGGCCTAGAGAAAAATTACCAGCCCAAAACTGACAGCTACGCCACCCAGTGGGCAGAGATCAACGTCGGCTGTGAGAGCTGCCACGGCCCCGCTGCCGCCCACGCCAAATGGCAACCGAACAGCGTCAATCCAACTAGACCCAAACCAGCCTACCAGCAGCAGCTGAACAGCCAACAAGCGCAAAACTGCGGCAGCTGCCACGCTCGCCGCGGGCCGCTGTTACCCTCGCTAGAGGGGGTTAACACTCCTGCCGACTATGCCCTTGAAAATATCGCCCCACCGCTCTATCACGCCGATGGCCAAATCCGCGACGAGGTATTTGTACTCGGCTCGTTTATGCAGAGTAAAATGCACAGCGCTGGGGTGACTTGCAGCGACTGCCACAACCCGCACAGCAACCAACTAATAAAACCCGGCAATGCGCTCTGCTTAAACTGCCACGAGGCCAGTTATAACCAGCCCAGCCACCATCGCCATGCGCCCTATGACCTGCCTGTAGAGCTGAGCGATAACACGCTTCAATACAGTGGCAGCCACAGCAATGGTCAGTTACTTCCCAAACACTCTCAAGGCAACCAGTGTGTCGACTGTCATATGCCCGGCAAGCGCTATATGGGCAACGACTTTCGCCGCGACCACAGTTTTCGAGTACCGCGCCCCGACTTAACCGCCAGCTATCCACAACTACAACTACCCAATAGCTGCAGCAGTTGCCACAGCGATCGCGATGCTGCTTGGGCAGCCGAACAGATAGCCAGCTGGCACGGCAGCGAGCGCGCCGCGCACTTCTCTGAAACGTTAGTTGCCAATATAGGGGGGGATGAGAGATCACTGCTGCAGAATCTGATAGCGGGCAACCTCGAATCAGCCCCGCCTATAGCCCGCGCCACCGCTGTACAGCTGGCAGCTGCTGCTGCACCGGGTAGCGAGCTAGAACGCTTGTTGCGCCAGCAACTCCAAGACAGCGAACCGCTTATTCGCCGCAGTGCGGTGGCAGCATTGAGCCATTTAGATGCCAACTACCGTTTGCGAGTTGTCGCCCCAATGATTGACGATCCCAGCCCTGCAATGCGGCTACAGGTAGCACAAGCGCTTAGCGATATAAGCCCCACCCAACTACCAGCGACCCAACAGGCAGAATTTACCCAACTACAAAGGCAATACCGCAGCTATCTAACCGCCAACAGCGATTTCCCCTCGCTGCGCTATCAAGCCGGGGTAGACGCGCACCGCAGAGGCGAGCTGGATAGCGCCGCTACAAGCTACCAAGCGGCGCTGGCGCTGGATGAGCGCTTTAACCCGGCACGCTATAACTTGGCCCAGTTGCGTTACCAGCAAGGTGACCGCCAAGCGGCGTTACAGCTTTACAAAATAATTGTAGCGCAAGAGCCGCAAGCAGCAGCCGCTCGGCATGCACTGGGCTTGCTGCTGGGTGAGCTCGGCGATAATAGCGCGGCCATCGAGCAACTGCTGCAAGCGGCAACCATCAGCCAGAGCGCGCGCAGCTGGTACAACGCGGCTATTTTACAGCAGCGCAGTGGGCGTATAGGCGACGCTGAAGAGAGTTACCGCGCGGCACTGGCGATCGCACCCAACGAGAATGTCTACCTAACTGGCTTGGTCTCTTTACTGATGCAAAACAATCGCACCGCCGAGGCGCTTGCAGAGCTAGACAAAGCGATCGGGCAGAGCCCCTACAACCGCGATTTACGACAACTACGCTACCGGTTACAAAAGCGCTAAAGTGGCCATTACTTCCTGTTTATTTTAGGTATACTCACTACAAATTTTTTAGCCCCTTGAGGAGCCATCATGAGCGATTGCCGCTACGCACCCGCACTGCCCGCCGAACAACTC
>JBELGO010000064.1:0-9734 GCA_042091915.1 SAR92 clade bacterium
AGTGGCAGTTAAATCTAACTCCCTTCAGTGATGAGGACCGACTCATTGCGCTAACGCTTCTCGACGGCTTAGATGAAGATGGGTTGCTCGGCGCCCCAGTCGAGACACTGACGGCGCATCTATACAACAGTGAACAGCAGCTGGGCAGCGAAGAGGTCACAGCTGTACTTCATCGCCTTCAACAATTTGATCCACCGGGGGTGTTTGCTCGCGATCTCAACGAATCGCTGAAATTACAACTCCAGCTGCTCAATACACAACAACCAGAAGTGGCGCTCGCGCTGATGCTGATAGAGGGCGATCTCAACCAGCTGGTGAATACAGATCCTAAATTGTTGGCCAACAAACTCTCTGTAGAGGAAGCGCAATTGCGCAGTGCCATTAGCTTAATACGCTCGCTGAATCCTCATCCAGGCGGTAGTTTTAGTTCAGCACAGGTGCAATATATCAGCCCTGATGTCCGCGTTGAGCGCATAAATGAACAGTGGGTGGTTCAACTCAACGATCAGTTGCTACCCAAACTACAGGTCAACCAATTCTATGCTGGGATGATCAAGCGCGCGGACCGCTCCGACGAAAACCAATACCTAAAAAACAACTTGGCCGAAGCTCGCTGGTTTTTGCGCAGCATTGAAAGCCGCAATGAGACACTGTTAAAAGTGAGCGAAGCCATCATTCGCCACCAACACGATTTTTTAGAGCGCGGCGCAGTGGGCATGGTTCCCCTTATTTTGTCCGATGTAGCCACACCACTAGAACTCCACGAATCTACCGTATCGCGAGTAACAACCAATAAATATATCGCGACACCACGCGGAGTTTTTGAGCTTAAATATTTCTTTTCCAGCCACGTGGGTACTGCCGCTGGCGGGGAGTGTTCTTCAACCGCGGTTTGCGCTATGCTGAAATCAATGATTGATTCTGAGCAGACTCAGCGCCCACTCAGTGATGCCAAGCTAACTGCTTTGCTCGCCGAGCAAGGCATCGATATCGCCCGGCGCACCGTGGCTAAATACCGCGAGAGCATGAATATTCCCGCATCCAGTTTACGCAAGCGCTTCTAACCACTGGTCTAAAAAGGAGACGAGTATGCAACTCACGATAAGCGGACATCAACTCGACGTAACCGATTCTCTGCGTGACTATGTCACTCAGAAACTCTCAAAGCTAGAGAGGCATCACGACAAAATAGGCGCTGTGGCGGTAGTTCTCGAAGTTGAGAAATTACTCCAAAAAGCCGAGGCCACAGTTCATGTCAGCGGTGCCGAGTTTTTTGCCGAAGCCAGCAACGAAGACCTCTATACCGCCATCGACCAGCTGGCTGACAAACTCGATCGACAACTGATTAAACATAAAGAGAAACACCGCGGCCACTAAAGCCCACTGACAATTACAGCGGTCGCTCAGCGGCCGCCTTTCTATCCAAGGCCTTTATGAAAGTCATCGACGTACTGCAACCGACTCTGACTCGAGCCAACCTCGAGGGCCGCAGTAAAAAAACCACTATTGAAAAACTGGCCAGAGTATTCGCCAAACAACTCCCCGAGATTGATGGGGACACCCTGTTTAGTAACTTTATCAGTCGCGAGCGGCTCGGCAGCACCGGCTTTGGCTACGGTGTAGCCATCCCTCACTGCCGCTTACCTGGGCTTCGCAAAATACATGCTGCGCTGATAACGCTTTCTGAACCCGTAGAATTCGATGCTGCAGATGATCAACCAGTGGATATCCTCTTTGCTCTGATTGTCCCTGAGGAGAAAAACGAAGAGCATCTCAAAACGCTGTCCGCAATTGCTTCACTGCTGTCAAATACTGAGACTCGCACACTGCTTAGAGAGTGCGAAAACGATACCGCCCTCTACCAAAGGGTCATCGATTCCGATGGTGTATTACCCCAATGAGAGTAGTCATTATCAGTGGTCATTCTGGCTCTGGGAAAACCTCGGCACTCAATATTCTCGAAGATATTGGTTTCACCGCAGTCGACAACCTACCTCTGACACTGCTGCCTGCACTGGTTGAGGAGTACCGCCAAGCGGAGCAGAGTCACTCACTTCAACTGGCCATTGGTATTGACGCACGCAATCTAAGTACCGATCTCAGCCAGATTGAGCCAGCGGTAAAAAAGCTGCGCAGTGCAGATATCTCTGTCGATATCCTTTTTCTAGCCAGTGATAAAAATCAGTTATTGCGTCGCTACAGTGAAACGCGCCGCAAACATCCACTCAGTTCAGACCAACTCACTCTCGAGCAAGCTATCGATCGCGAACAACAAATACTCAGTGTGGTAGAGCGCTTTGCCGATCGCTATATAGACACTAGCAGCCTTTCACTGCACCAACTGCGCGAGACTATCAAACAAACCGTAGCCGGCGACTCGCAGCAACTCGCCGTGCTTATCAAATCTTTTGGTTTTAAACACGGCACACCTATCGATGCCGATTTCATGTTTGATTTGCGCTGTCTGCCCAACCCCTATTGGAAACCAGAACTGCGCAGCTTTACTGGCTGTGATCAGCCGGTGATCGATTTCTTGAGCAGCCAAGATGACGTTTTAGCCATGAGTGAAGATATCTTTGATTTTATGCTGCGCTGGATCCCACACTTCAGTGCCAACAACCGCTCATACTTAACCATTGCGATCGGCTGTACAGGCGGCCACCATCGCTCGGTGTTTGTCGCCAGCCAACTGCACCAGCGGCTAAAACAACAATTTGACCAGGTGCAGCTGCTGCACCGCGACTTGAGTTAGATAGAACGTGATCACGGACTCAATAACTATTATCAACAAACTCGGGCTACATGCTCGTGCGGCGACTAAACTGGCCGCCACCTGCGGGCGTTACGCCTGCACCGTACAGTGTGGCAAAGACGGCCAACTAGTCGATGCCAAGAGCATTATGTCTCTGATGTTGTTGGCAGCACCCCAAGGTAGTCGACTGCAATTTACTTTTGATGGTGATGATGAGCAGCAGGCCCACAGTGCTGTAACCACCCTCATAGCAGATTATTTTGGCGAAGGCGGCTGAGTCTGCTGCGCAAAATCCTTTCAGCGGGTAAACTAGCCACTTAGAATGTACCAACTGCTAACACCGCAAAGGAGGGTGACATGCCACATAAAGTCGATTATCACCTTCTCAGCCAGTTAGATAGCGCCATTGAATCGACCGCACTCAATCAGATTCGTCACACCCTTAACAATCTCTCACCGCAAGACATCGCTCATCAACTGGAGAGTGCTCCGGCAAAATATCGCCAGTTTCTATGGGAGCTGGTTGACGACGAGAACAGCGGTGAAGTCCTTCAAGAGCTCAGTGAAGATATTCAAACCGAGTTCCTCAAAGAGATGGATGGCTCTGAAGTCGCCGCACTAACCGAGGGGCTCAATGTCGATGATGTTGTCGATATCTTGCAGCAATTACCGGAGCGGCTGATTCCGGAAGTGTTGCAGTCTATGTCGATTCAAGACCGGCAGCGGGTAGAGAGCGTACTCACCTACGATGAGGAAAGTGCCGGCGGTTTGATGGATACGGAGATCATCACCGTGCGCCCCGATCTCACTGTCGATGTAGTACTGCGTTACTTGCGCAGGTTTGACGATATACCTGACACTACCGATAACCTTTTTGTTGTCAATCGACGCGACACTTTCCTCGGCACTCTACCCATTGGCAGGCTTCTGACCGCCAGTCCAGTCACGACTGTGCGTGAGATCATGAAAACTGAGAGCGCAGTTATTCCCATCGATATGCGCGACTCAGAAGTCGCCAAACTTTTTAAGCGTTACGACTTAGTCTCTGCACCCGTTATCGATGCCGATAATAGACTGGTCGGCCGCGTAACTATTGATGATGTCGTCGACGTTATCATCGAAGATGCTGACCACTCATTGTTGGCATTGGCGCGACTGAGCGACACCGAAGATACCTTTTCATCGATAGCTAAAGCCGCCCCGCGCCGAGCGATCTGGTTGGGTGTGAACTTGCTCACCGCCATACTCGCTTCGACCGTGATCAGCCTTTTCGAGGCAACCCTTGAGAAAGTCGTTGCGCTCGCCATACTCATGCCGATTGTTGCCAGCATGGGCGGAGTAGCTGGCAGCCAGACACTGACAGTTGTGGTTAGAGCTATGGCTTTGGGCCAAATCGAACGCAGCAATATCAGTTGGCTGCTGGGCAAAGAGTTTGGCGTAGCTGCGCTCAACGGGTTGCTGTGGGCCATTGTCATGGGAGCTGTTGCCAGCTACTGGTTCAATGACTGGAATTTAGCACTGGTCATCGGTCTGGCAATGCTCATCAATCTCTGTGCAGCTGGCGCAGTGGGCACACTGCTGCCGGTGATACTGCGCAGCGTTAAGATTGACCCAGCTCTGGCTGGTAGCGTGATTCTCACCACCGTCACCGATGTTGTCGGGTTTCTCTCATTTCTCGGTCTCGCTACGCTGTTTTTTGCGTAGCCCGCTATCAAGGGTAGTTTATGTCTAGTGCCAATCCATACTCCCACCACGATGATGAGGACGAACTTGTAGAGATCAGTAAATCTCAGCTGAAACGTGAGATGGTTGAACTGCAAAAACTGGGGGCTGAGATGGTCGAAATGACAGACAATCAGCTTGCCAAACTAGATATCCCCGACGAATTGCGCGCTGCACTGGCAGAGTGCAAAAGGCTTAAACAGCGCGAAGCAAAACGCCGTTTTCTACAGTTCATCGGCAAGATGATGCGTCGCTTAGATTTAGAACCACTTTATGCGAGCATGCAACAAGTTGAGCAAAACGCTCAGCTCCACCTGCAACTTTTGCAGCGCTTAGAGACTCTGCGCGATCGTATTGGCAGTGGAGACAACAGTGCCATAGAGGAAGTTTTGCAAGAGTGGCCCAGAGCAGAGCGGCAACAGCTGCGCAATCTGCAACGCCAAATTGGCCGTCAACCCGAGAGCTCTAACGCCAGTAGCAAAAAGCTCATGGCGTACTTGCGCGAGGTCAGCTTACCCGAGTGATAATCACTACTGCTCTAGTTGACGCGCAAAAACGCGGTCGACTGCAAGTTCAATATCATCCCATGGGCCGCTCAGTGAATAACTGATACTGGACAACCTATCTAACTCTTGAGACATAATTTTACTGGTCAGATAGACACCTGCTGCAGCGGGCAGGCCGCCCACTAAGGCGACTATCCAGGGTAAATTAGTAGCAACCGGCAGTGTTGCAACCAACTTTCCATCAATAGCCTGCGCAGCTAAATCGAGCTCAGCAGAGAGTGCCATGTTTCCCGAGGGAAGCTTAGCCGTCAGCGGCGGCGACAAGGTCAGTGTTCCATTATCAAACAACAGTGTTCCGGCGAGCCGATCATAAGCGAGATTTTCGCCAAAAACATCTGAGAAATCGAACTGCAGCCGCCGCAACCAGTTGGCAAAATTGAACAAACTTATCGCGCGCAATGCGGCTTCGCCACCACCGCGGCGGTTGTAGAACTGCCCATCATTGAGCTCTACAACAACATCGCCGCTCAGCCGCTCGTTGCGCAGTTGCCAAGGGTGTCCCGGCCAACTGATGTCGGTCTGTATATAGGCAGCAGCGCTATCAACAAAGGGCTCACTGCCGATCAGCGCAAACAGCTCAGCAACATCACCGGCAGCAAATCCACCTACCAGTGAAGTCGTTGGAGCTTTACCTGCGTAGTCCCAAATGAGCCCACTCGACTCCGTGCCAATGGATTTGCGCTCCACCCCGAAATGAACACCGAGCAGCTCACCATTTAGCTGTTCAAATCGCAACTGCTTCGGTTCGGGGCGCAGTTCAAAAGCCAAAGATCCTAATTGCCGTTCATCCCAGGCAAGCGATTGGACACTGAAATCCACCGCCGGGAGGCTGGTCAGCGTCTGCGAATTCAATAGAGAAGCTCCGGCTAATTGCAGGGCGGGGATTCTCAACTCAGAGAGCGCCAAAGTGATGGGCTGATCTGCAGAGAATTGATAGGGCCAAAAACCAATACCCGCATAGTGTTTGGCATCCACGAAAAAATCGATACCGGTCGACTTTACATCACCGCTAATCCTTATCTGCTCGCCGATAAACTTCATTTCTGGCAACTGTGCAACTTCTAGATCAAAGCCGACCGACAACCCTGCGCCAGCCTCCTCTTGGACGCCAACACCCCAAGTGTTTAGTGGCAGATCTCTCCACCAGTCTCGCCACGTCTGCCAGTCGAGCTGCGGCTGCTTTACGGCGATCAACAACCGTTGCTGATCAGGCACCGGTTGGGTAGCGCCCACATTGATGACACCGCGCAGTAGAGCACCGCCCTTAATGGCCAACTCGGCAGAGAGCTTGCTGCTGTTGACGATGACACGCGGCTGATCTCGATTAAAGATCACATCAACTTGGAGTGGCTCAGCCTCACTAGCCGTTTTTTCCAATGGCGCAGGCAAGCGGTAACCGAGCCCCACTTGATCACTCTGCACGGACAGACGCACCGGCAGTTTGGCTTTCGCAGGCGGCAGTGTAAGCAACCCATTCAGAGCAGCTTTACCACTCACAAGCTGTTCCCAGCGCAGCGGCGAGAGCCGATTGAGCAACTCACTGTTTAATGGCCCACTAAAACTGACTCGCTGACCGCCGATATTGCGGTAGAGCGAAAATTCTATAGGCTCGCCGACAACTGTTCCCGTCAATCCACTCCCTACCACTCCTTGTGCGCGGCTTATAACCAAATCTCCGGCAATTTGCTCAATTGCCAATGCAGGCTGATTGAGGAGAATCGCCCCATCAAAGAGCTCCATTTCAATCTGGTAATCCACACCTTGAGCAAGCTCTTCAGAAGAGCGAGCTGCGATAGGAATAGACAAGGCCACATAAGCCTCGGCGCTACCGCGGTAATCCCAGCCCAACATTGTTTGCAGTGGCTGCGCCAACACAGTTGAACTTAAAAAGTCTCGATAACCTGCCAGAGATGCCGAGCTCTGTGTTAAAACCGTTAATTGATTCTCACCTATCATCCGTGTAACGGCGACATCTCTTAAAGTGACCTGGCCGCTAGAAAGGCGATCAAATTCTGCCCTGACACGGCCGTCACTCACCAACAGAGTGCCCTGCAAGCCTTCAATGACTGGCCATTGCGGAGAATAACGCAACACACCTTTTTCTAGATTGACGGCTAATTGGCTACTCAGTGAGACCTCTTCACGTTCGTCTCGATCGCCGCGCACCAGTAACTTAAACGTCTCAATATGCGGATTCTGTAGCGCATCTGGCAACCATTTCAAAAGCGTGGGAGGCAACTTTGCCGGCAGGTAGGTCGCCCATGAAGGGCCCTGCAGCTTCTGTGCAGACAGGCTCAATTCAAAAAAACTGTTGGCGCGACTTGTTGGCGAGCTGCGATACGAATAAAAAGATACTTCTGAAGTGCCCTCTAACGCCTGGGCGGCAAGTTGATGCCCGGCCACTTGTAACTCACCCGTAGCGATAGACCACTCTGCTGTCACTATGCCCTCAGCACTATTGGCTACTATGTAGTCGCTGTAGTTGGGGCGCAAAAAGAGCTCTAAGCCATCACCATCTTTTAGCTGCAATGCTGCGCGCTCACCTTGTAGCTCTAACTGTCCATCCAGCCCTCTAATGCCCGGCACTCCACGCCACGGCTCAAGACTAAAATCTCGCAGACTCGCAGCGACAAAATAACCTTCCACCGTACGTCCCACAGTGACCCTTTCCAAATCACCGCGAGGATCTAACTCTTCAACTAGCGTCTGCCACTTGGGCAGCAATAAACCACTGTCGACCAATAACTCGACCAATAAATCGGCATTAATCTGATTGAACGCCAAAGCAAACTCGCCCGACGCCAAGAGTGATTGGCTAAACGCCATATTGAACGGTTTAACGGGTCGTTGTGCCCAGTTTAAGTCGATCTGCTGCAGCCTAACTCCCCAATCTTTTTCTGGAGTCAGCCAGCCGCTGAGTTGAGTAGTAAGGTCTGTAATAGGGTCTAAATCACTAGCCCAATCAAGCGGTATTTGTGCGGCTTGAAGCTGGCCATAGAAGTCGACAACTCCGCCCTGGGCCAATTTAAACCAGATATCCCCCGCCAGCGGTACTGACAAATTTGTTAGCTCTTGCATATCAACAAACAGGGTTGTAAACAAACTGCTGCCAATAGTTGCCAGTGGTGAGGCAAGATCCAACTGATCTAGCTCGAGATAGCCCTCTCCGGTGAACGCCTCTCGATCCAGAGGATCGCCATGGCCCTCTGCAACTAATTTAATGGGTGCAGTCTGTGCCCGATCAAAACTTATCGATGCCTGAAGGCGGTGGAAATTGTCCTCGTTTTCTACTCGCAATTGTGTGCCGTTAAATACCGTGGTGTCTCCACGCAGAGGTTGCAAGAGAACCTCAAGATCGAGCAGCTGAACAAAGCGACTGTAAGCCAGCGGTGCGAGTAGGACGTCCACGTTGAGGGCACTTTCCCGCACCGTCATTCCCTGCAACCCCCAACGCCCAGGCTGCTGCTCTTCTAGGCTAACGGCTACTCGCTCTGCGGAGAGCTCACGCCAAATAAGCGAGCGATGCCACAGACTGCGCCATAAATTAATTTCAAGACGAACTCCAGAGAGTTCCAGCGGAGAATTTCCAGATTCGGAGTAAAGCGAAAGGCTCTTCACCTTTAGGCGAGGCACCGGGCCATACCAATCTGCAGATAGCTCGCCCAGCGCCACTTGAGCGCCGAGCGAGTCACTGATTAACTGCGCTATCTGCGGACGTATATAATCGACTTTATCGATGCTGCGCTGCGCAACGAACAGCCCCACGGCTGTAGCCAATAAAGCTATAGCCGTGGCTAGAGCAGTGATCCGCCAACTGCTTGTAGCTATTTTTTTCAGCACCATGGCTACACCGGGATAATATCGAATTGTTCTTGTGAGTAAATGCTCTCTACTCTAAATTCGATAGTGCGGTCGATAAATAGTTCCAAGTCAGAAACTTGTGCCGAATCTTCATCTAGCAACCTGTCGATGACTGCCTGAGCGGCTAACACTCTAAACGTTGGGCTCTCGTAAGCGCGCGCTGAGCGCAGCACCTCGCGCAACACCTCATAACTGACTGTCTCTGCCGACTTCACAGCACCGCGGCCACTGCACGTCGGGCATGGCTCGCATAAAACGTGCTGTAGACTTAAGTGGCTGCGCTTGCGAGTGAGCTGAACCAACCCCAACTCGGTGACACCTGAAAAAGTTGTTTTTACTCGATCGCGCTCCAAGCCCTTTTCTAAAGCGCGGAGCACTTGGCGCTGATGCTCGATATCGTGCATATCGATAAAGTCGATAATAATAATTCCGCCGAGATTGCGCATGCGCAGCTGCCGCGCAATCGCTGCCGCCGCCTCTAAATTGGTTTTGTAAACGGTTTCAGCCAGAGTGCGATGACCGACATAGCCTCCAGTGTTGACATCAATCGTGGTCATTGCCTCAGTTTGATCGACTACCAAATAACCGCCAGACTTCAAATCGACTCGGCGCTGGAGTGCGCGCGCAATCTCCTCCTCTACCCCGTGCAGATAGAAGAGCGGACGCTCTCCTGGATAATGCTCCAATAAATCAGCAATTTCTGGACTAAACTTGGCAGCAAACTCTCGCAGCAATTCAAACACTTCGCGCGAGTCGACTAAAATGCGCTCTACCATCGGCCCTGCCATATCGCGCAAAACACGTTTAAACAACGGCAGATCTCCGTGAACACA
>JBELGO010000065.1:0-9540 GCA_042091915.1 SAR92 clade bacterium
GGCTTTCTTCACCGGGGCTTTCTTCACCGGGGCTTTCTTCACCGGGGCTTTCTTCACCGGGGCTTTCTTCGCGGGTGCTTTCTTTACCGGGGCTTTCTTCGCAGGTGCTTTCTTCACCGGCGCTTTCTTTGCTGCAACTTTCTTGGTTGTAGTCTTTTGGCTGTTTGTAGTTTTTTTAGTGGCCATAGTAAATCCTTTTTAATCTGTTACAGAAATCGCCCTCACTAGGAGAGGGGTTTATAGAGATAAAGCGCTTTTATTTCAAGCAATTTGTTGGGTTTTGCTGTCCATTTGTAGTCAGTCATTCGCCGCGGCATGTGGGTTGTTAAGCTCGTCTAGCACCTCCTGGCGGAGGTTGCGCACTGGTTCTGGTAGAGGTTGGCCGGCGGCGATGTAGGTATGCTCGCGATCTTGCTCTAATAAAACTCGATCAAGTTGATCATCCATGCACGGGCCACTGATACAGAGACCGTCACTTATTTGAAACAGGGCACCGTGTGTGGCGCACTGAAGATGGGTTTTGCTGGGGTCTAAAAAGCGATTGGGTCCCCAGTTGAGTGGTACCGATAGATGGGGGCAGCTGTTCCAGTAGGCAATCGCTTCCCCTTCATGTTGTATTAGGATAAGCGAGGCACCATTGACGGTGATCTCAAGCGTATTTCCTTCGCTCAACTCGTCGTTGCGGCACAGCACCTGACGAACAGTGGTGTTCATCGTTGTTGCAACCTGGCGATACGCTCTTCGAGAGGCGGGTGGGTGGTAAATAGCTTACTAGCATTTTTCTTCCACCCCGGCGATATCCCAAAGGCAGTCATAGTGTCCGGCATCTGATTGGGTACATGAGCGGATACTTCACGTTGCAGCGCCTGCAGAGCCGAGACCATAGCTGCAGGTGAGCTTAACCGCGCTCCCGCTTCGTCGGCGCGAAATTCGCGTTGGCGAGAGAACCACATGACTATCGTAGAGGCCAAGATTCCCAATACTATCTCCGCTGCAATGGTAGTAATCCAGTAGCCCATGCCGAGCCCACGCTCATTTTTGAGCAGTACGCGGTCGACAAAAAACCCGGCCAGCCGCGCTAAAAACATAACAAAAGTATTGATAACCCCTTGTACTAGCGCCAAGGTGACCATATCGCCATTGGCTACATGGCCTATTTCATGAGCGAGAACCGCGCGAACTTGTTCGCGGTCAAAGCGCTGAAGCAGTCCCTGGCTTACCGCCACCAAGGCATTGTTGCGGTTCCATCCGGTGGCAAAGGCGTTGGCTTGCTGGGCTGGGAAAATGGCGACCTCGGGCATGCCTATATTAGCTGCCTTGGCCAGATCTGCGACAGTCTCCATAAGCCAGCGCTGCTCGCTGTCGGCAGGGCGTTCGATAATTTTGGCCCGAGTAGAAAACTTGGCCATCGGTTTTGAGATTAGCAGAGAGACCAAAGCGCCAATAAAGCCAAATACAGCGCAAAAAGCGAGAAGCCCTTGGATATTTAAATCGACACCGTTTTCGGCGAGTATGCCATCGACACCCAGTAAGCGCAGAGTGATACTGGCCAGTAAAATGATCGCCAAATTGGTGGCTAAGAAAAGGCCGATACGAAACATTATTTCCCCCAATCAAGTAGAGTGACCAGTAGATAGAGTCTAATTTAAAATATTATGTGGGCAAAACAAGAAATTTCAATGACAGTGGGTGGATTATTTGGTGTCCAAGCTGACGACAAACAGAGCGATGACTGTGCCTGACCAGCGTTGGGTGTTGGGCAGCGATGACGCTTTAATGGTGAGCTGTGAAGAAGTTGAACGCAACAGCGCTGTGCGGTTGCATCCCGACAGTTGGGCTGCTTTTGCTCTGCTCTCTGAGCAAGCGGCCAAAGCCGGTTTTGAGTTGCGCATAGCCAGCGGTTACCGTTCGTTCGAGCGGCAATTGGCTATATGGAATGGCAAGCTCAACGGCACCAGATTATTGTTGAACGAGCGCGGCGAATCTCTGCGGCTATCTGATATGAGTCCAGAACAGCAAGTCAATGCAGTACTGCGTTTCTCTGCGCTTCCTGGCGCTTCTAGGCACCACTGGGGGAGTGATGCCGATGTGTACGACGGCGCAGCGATACCTGAGGGGTATCGCTTGAGCCTGACGCCGCAAGAGTACAGTCCAGAGGGTGTTCAAGGGCCCTTCGCCGCCTGGCTGCAACGACAGTTAAAGTCAGGCGAGCCGATGGCTGAACTGTTTTCGCGCCCCTACTGTAAAGATTGTGGTGGTGTGGCGGTTGAGCCCTGGCATCTCTCGCACCGCGCTATTTCCGCTCGAGCCCAGCAACTCCTCTCTCCAGAGCTGGTGCGCCAACGATTATTAGAGTGCGATATGATTCATCGCGATTATGTTTTAGCGCAACTGCCGAATTTATGGCAGCGCTTTGTAGAGCCAGCAGACCCAAGGGTGAGTTTATGAGTAACAATCCCCGCTCAGTTGAACAGTATCTGGCGGAGTTGCAGTCCGAAATCCAACAGTTGCAAGAGCCTTTGTTGCAGCAGATCGTTTCGCGATTTGTCTCTCAGGTTGACGTGTTGACTGGCCTTGCCGATTATTTGGCCGGTCTCGTCGAAATGCCTCAGTTAACCCGAGCTGCATTGGCTGAGTTATTGCTCGAGCAGTATCACAGCCATGCGCCGTTGCTAGAGCAGTTGGTGGCAGACAGTGCGGCATACATCGACCGCGACCCTGCTTGTCAACGCTGGGTTGAACCGTTGTTATTTTTTAAGGGTTTTCAGGCGCTGCAGCTACACCGTGTGGCGCATCGGTTTTATTGTGCAGGCCGCTGTGATTTGGCCGCACTATTGCAAAGCCGCTGCAGTGAGGTCTTTTCTGTGGATATTCATCCGGCGGCACAAATAGGTCAGGGAATAATGCTCGACCACGCCACCGGCCTAGTCATAGGTGAGACTGCTGTAGTTGGCGACAATGTCTCTATGCTCCATGGAGTCACGCTGGGCGGCAGCGGTCGCAGTAGCGGCGACCGCCACCCAAAAGTAGGCAGTGGTGTGTTGATAGCGGCTGGAGCTCAGTTATTGGGCAATATTCACATTGGTGATGGCGCTAAAATCGGCGCCGGCAGCCTGGTTCTGGAAGATGTCGCTGCCCACACAACAGTGGCGGGTGTCCCTGCTCGCCGGGTCGGCATCCCTCAGGTCAGCGCTCCCGCGCTCTCTATGGATCAGCGGCTCGAGGGCGAAGTGTGATCGCTGGTCGCAACAAAATAGCTTGTGGTGCTTGGGGCGTTATCCGCCGGCGCACAGTTGGGTCGCTGGGTTTCTCCCTGCGCGGGCTGCGCTATGTATTTGCCAATGAAGAGGCGGTGCGTGTTGAGCTAATTTTGTTGGTGGTGTTGCTGCCAGTGGCGTTCTGGCTCGGAGGGGATGCTGTTGAGCGGGTGCTGCTCGCCGGCAGCGCACTGCTAGTGCTGGTAGTTGAGTTGCTCAATACCGCGGTAGAGCTGACCCTTGATCGTTATAGCCGAGCTCACCATCCATTGGCGGGTGCCGCGAAAGATGTCGGTTCCGCCGCGGTTTTTGTTGCGATGATAATTTTTATAGTGATTTGGTTGGCGCTGTTGTGGCCGGGCTAATGGTCAGTCGTCGGCTCTAAGCAAATTCGACACAGATGCTGGAATTGAGTTTGCAACAGCTCAGTGCGCTGCTGAGAAAATCCTTGCAGCAGAGCGCCGCCATGCTCGTGAGGCGTAAAATGGCCGAGCGTAGCGAGCTGTTCAATGTCCATCTCTTCGCTGTGAATGACTATGTCATCGCTGGCTAAATAGCGACTACTCAACTGCGCCTGCTCTTTAATGCGCCCCAACTGTTGATCCTGCAGCGTTTTTCCGCCCGCTCGGATAAAGCGACTGTGTATAGCGAAACTGATTGCCAGCTCAACACCACTTTGTTGTGACAAGCGCGACAACAGTTCGCGCAACGACCAGCTCGCCATCAAACAGATCATTAAATGTTGTTTAGAGAACTGGCTGGCGTGGAAATAACAGCGCAGCTGTTGGCTGTTGCCCTCGGTGCGGCTGCCGCCGTAAAGCTCTAAGGTGCGCAGTACACAGTAGTCGAGGCGTTCAAAAATTTTCTCTCTATTCTCTCTGCTCAGCTGGCGCGAGAGCTCACTGTCGTTGTGCAGGGTCAAAGTAACCAAGCTTGCGTAGTGGCCGTGGACAGTATCGTTGTCGCGGTCGTGCAAGCCGGTCAGTAGAGGCTGCAAGCGCTCTTCGAGAAGATCCAACTCATCGCCGCCAAAGCATTGCGCGGCGCCTGGGAGTTTGCTGCTCAATAGTGTAATGCGCTGCTGTAAATGGCTGCCGCGACGATATTCGTAAAGGGTAGTGGCTGCGGTGAACAGTAGCCACAGGGAGGCCCACACCCAGGCAGATTGGTATTGCCGGCGCTCTATTCCCGTGCGATCGACACCGACAGTGAGTACTCCAGCCTCACTGTCGGCGAGGGTGATGGTGCGCTGAAACAGACTGGCGCGGTGATCGGGGTCAAGATTGCTGGCTTCGATGGTACTGAGGGGAATGCCATTGGGGTCGTGTAGAGCGGCAGAGATGATATCTTGGCTCTCAGCTAGATCTATCAATATAGACTGTATGCTGATTAAATCGCGATTAAAAAGCGGGGTTTGTAAAAGTTTGCTGTTGGCGTCAAGGGCCGCATTGCCGCGCTGTTGGACTAATGTTTGGCTATTTTGATGGGCAAAATAGTTTAGCGTCATGGCGCTGCAAGCCCCAAAAGCTACCCAGACCAGAAGCGCACGCAAGGCGTGGCGGTGAGCAGTGGAAAGCTTGTTTAAAAAGGGGTTGAGTAGCTGTAAGCCACTCTGTTGAGAGTTTTCAAAACGCATAGTCAGTCCTTGTTGCGGGCCACAGTTTACCTTGTTTGCGGCCGCCGCCAAATATTTCGCTGCAACGGCCTGCGCGCGCCCTTATGCTTTTATATAATGCAGTCTTAAATCTAAGGACAATACTGTGACCCAAATACTTCTGATGACCGTCAGCGGTCGTGATAAGCCCGGCATTACAAGCTCGTTGAGCAAGCTGTTGAGCGAGTTTGATGCCACGGTGTTAGATATCGGCCAAGCCGTTATTCACGATCAACTTTCGCTTGGACTAATGGTGGCTCTCTCGGCAAACCGCGAACAGCTAGAGCAGCGGCTGGCGGAGCGTGTAGCAGAGTTAGGTATGTCTATTAGCATCATTGAAATTGCTGCCGCCGAGTACCAAGACTGGGTTGAACAACAGGGCAAGTCTCGCTACATCATTACCTTGTTGGCGCGCTCTATAGCCGCTGATCAGATTGCGGCGGTGAGCGATGTTGCCAGTAGGGCGGGCTTAAATATCGACAAAATCTCGCGCTTATCTGGTCGTTTGGCGCTCGATAAAACCACTGCCTTGGGGCGTGCCAGTGTCGAATTTTCAGCGCGCGGCGAGCCTGCCGATGAGGCCGGATTTCGCTCTGAATTAATGGAGCTGGCCAGCCGCTACGATATCGATCTGGCGCTGCAGAGAGATACTATTTACCGGCGCAATCGCAGGTTGGTGGTGTTCGATATGGACTCCACTCTGATTGACGCTGAGGTGATAGATGAGCTTGCTGTTGAGGCTGGGGTCGGCGAGCAAGTGGCCCACATTACCGAGCGTGCGATGCGCGGTGAGTTAGACTTTTCTGAGAGTTTTCGCGAGCGTTTGGGCCTATTGGCGGGGCTCGATGCCGCGGTATTGCCAAAAATAGCAGAGCGGTTGCAACTCAATGAGGGTGCCCAGCATCTGCTCAAAACGCTCAACCGGCTGGGCTATAAAACTGCCATTGTCTCGGGCGGATTTGATTACTTTGCCCGCCATCTTCAGCAACTCTTGGGGGTGGACTACATCTACGCCAACGAGCTGCAAATTGAGGCCGGAAAAGTCACTGGCCGAGTCACTGGAACAATCATTGACGGAGCTCGCAAAGCTGAGTTGCTGCGTGAGCTGGCGGCTCGCGAGGGAGTTTTGTTGGAGCAGGTTATCGCCGTTGGCGACGGCGCCAACGATTTGCCAATGCTGGCCATTGCCGGGCTGGGGATTGCTTTTAGAGCCAAGCCGCTAGTGGCCGCCTCTGCGCAACACTCTATCTCACAGCTCGGGCTCGATGCGATCCTCTATCTGCTGGGTTACAGCGATAAAGACACAGCGCTGCTAACTGAGCAGTGATGGTTTGGGCGGCCCGACATAGTCGCCGCTAATATAGCCTATACCAGAGTGCCACAGCAGCGGCAGGGCGTCTGCGCTGTCGATGCTGTCGACTGCTGTGGCAATGCCTAATGTGTCCACAGCGTGGAAAAATTCCAGTGTATCGATGTGGTTGCTATGGTTCGTATCCAAAATTGACTCGGTGATCTGCTGATCCAGAATCAGCAGCGAAGGATGCAGTGCATCCAATAGCGCCAGCGGATTAAGTGCTACGCCAAAATGGCTGATCGTGATCGCGAGCGACAACCTCACTGGCGCCCAAGGCGCAGTCCCTCAGTAATACTTTGCTGGTCAGCGAGTTCACTAATAGTAATTATCGGTGCGTTGAGTTGGGCGCGCAAAAGATTTTTTCGGACCAGTGGCGGAGGAAGTAGTAAGTGGCTCTGTAGTGAGATCGCCAAATCCCATGACTTAGCTAATAGCGCTTGGAGTTCGTGTTCCTGAGTGGCTAATTTGGCGTCTACGGTGTAGTTGGTGCTGCGTAAAATACTGATAAAGTGGTTGGCTTCGTCTGCAGATGCTGGGGTAAGTAACAAGCGGAATATGGCGGCGCTGGGCGTGGACTATCTCGGTCTTGGGGTGACGAAAAAATAGGACAGCAGACGATTTCGGGCGATAAATTTATCGCGCAAGTGACAGCAACGGTTGTATTATAAGGCCACTTTTAACATAGAAACGGATAACTCATGGGCACTTTTTCTACCAATGATTTCCGCTCAGGCATGAAAGTTATGCTCGACGGTGATCCCTGTAACATTATTGATAATGAGTTTGTAAAGCCCGGTAAAGGCCAAGCCTTTAACCGCGTCAAGCTGCGCAACTTAAAAACCGGACGCGTTCTGGAGAAGACCTTTAAGTCTGGCGAGAGCCTCGAAGCGGCTGATGTGATGGACACTGACATGCAGTACCTCTACGAGGACGGTGAATTTTGGTACTTCATGGAGCCGGACTCTTTTGAACAGCACCAAGCTGATGCGACAGTCGTTGCCGATGCTAAGTTGTGGCTGCGCGAACAAGATACTTGTGTGGTGACACTCTACAACGGTGCTCCGCTCTCGGTGACGCCGCCGAACCATGTAGAGTTAGAGATTGTTGAAACCGATCCCGGTGTGCGCGGTGATACGGCTACGGGCGGCACCAAGCCGGCCACGTTGACCACCGGCGCTGTGGTTAAGGTGCCGCTATTTTTGGATCGCGGTGATGTGATTCGGGTAGATACCCGCACTGGTGAGTACCTCAGCCGCGCACGCGACTAAAACAGTTCACCGTGATGAGTAGTGCCCAGTGGCAGCCCGGAACGAGCTTAGCGGTGTTGCACAAACGGGCGGCGCTATTCGCGTCAATCCGGCAATTTTTTGCTTCTCGAAAAGTGTTGGAGGTGGATACTCCGCTGCTCTCGGGTTGTTTTGGCAGTGATCCTTGTATTGAGCCGATAGTAGCGAGTATCAACTCTGGTGTCGGGTATCTGCAGTCATCGCCCGAGTTCTTCCTCAAAAGGTTGCTCGCGGCGGGCAGTGGAGATATTTACTCTCTGGGCCGCGCATTTCGCAATGAAGAGAGCGGCAAGCACCACAATCCGGAATTTACTCTTTTAGAGTGGTATCGGTGTGGCTGGGACGAGCACCAACTCATGGATGAGGTTGAGGAGTTGGCAGTTGCTGTTCTCGACACAGCACCAGCCAAAAGAGTGACCTATGCCGAGCTGTTTGAAAAAGCCGTCGGCTTCAATCCACACACCGCATCCCTCGAACAACTCTACCAGAGTGCGCGCCACTATGGTGATTGGGTAGCCTGCGAACGAGCCGCTGCGCTTGATCTGCTATTTGCTGAGTGCGTTGAGCCGACACTTCCCGCGGGTCTGGTATTCATCAGTGATTTTCCCTCGTCGCACGCGGCGCTAGCGCAGCTACAGCAGCGGCCCAGTGGAGAAACCGTCGCGCGCAGATTCGAGCTCTATTGCGATGGTGTTGAGTTGGCCAACGGCTATCTAGAACTGACCGATAGCGTCGAGCAAGAGTTTCGATTTAACCGTGAATTGGAGCAGCGGCGCTCAGCCCAATTGCCCGCCGCACCAATGGACCACGCTTTTTTGGCGGCGCTTGAACACGGCGTGCCGGATTGTGCGGGAGTGGCATTGGGGGTCGACCGTTTGTTGATGATGCAGTTAGGTGTGGCTGATATCGATAATGTGCAGCCGTTTAGTTGGCCGCGCTGTCACTAACTACTGCGTTGTTGGCGCTGCTCTTGAACAATCTGAAAGTAATGCTCCATCAGCTCGGCGGGATTGTCGCTGTCACTGCGCCCCACCCATTTTGCCGGCACCCCGGCAACCACGCTGTGAGCCTCGACATCTTTGAGTACTACAGCAGCGGCGGCGACCATAGCGCCAGTACCGATGTTGATATTGCCCAATACCTTAGCCCCAGGTCCTAACAGGACATCGCGCCCTACCTTGGGGTGACGATCTCCTGACTCTTTGCCGGTGCCGCCCAGTGTGACGCCTTGCATAATCGAAACATTGTCTTCGACGCGGGCTGTTTCGCCAATTACAACGCCGGTGGCGTGATCGAGCATCACTCCGCAGCCGATTACTGCCGCCGGGTGGATGTCGACGCCGAGCTGGCAGCTTATCGCGTGCTGGATCAGCAGCGCGGCATTTAACTGCCCACCCTGCCATAATTTGTGAGCAACTCGATAGCCCTGCAGAGCACAGAACCCTTTGCTGAATAACAGGGCGTGCCAGGCAGATTGGCAGGCGCTATCTCGCTCGACTATCGCAAACAAATCGGCATTAGCCGCAGCGCTTTGCAGTGGGTTGGCAAAACATTCGATCGCAGCACTGTGCAAGCGGTCGCGATCTAGCTGCGAAGAGTGCAGGCGCTCAGTGACCAGTGCGGCATAGAATCTTCCGCAATCGGGCAATGCGTTTAACAACGGATCGATCAAGCTGCCGAGCAGGGGCTCGCTGTGACGCATCTGCTGCGCCTCATTGAGAAGCGTCTCGGCATTGAATCGAGGTGGCTCGGTTGTTGTGGAGGTCGTCATCTGGCCATTGTCGGTGATCGCGGCCGGCGATGCCAGCTGTGGCGGTGGAATTTGCGCTAATTGAGACTTTTTGAGTTGGGTTTTGGGGTGCGCGATACCGCAACTAACTCAACCCGCGCGGCGCCAGCTGCCAGCAGGGCGACGCTCGCAGCCCGCGCAGTTGCTGTAGTAGTGACAACATCGTCGACCAGCCCGACAGTCAATCCGCTTACGCCGCT
>JBELGO010000066.1:0-9515 GCA_042091915.1 SAR92 clade bacterium
ACTTCCTTGGAATACTTGGTAGCCAGTGAAAATGCGCGCTCGACGCCCTCGGGCTTGCGCACATCCGGGGTGACACCGACACCACCATCCAAGCTCAGAGGCTTTACAACCACCGGATAGCCTATTTTTGATGCCGCTTGTTTCGCTTGCGCCAAAGTTTTTACCAAACGCTGCTCTGGCACTGGCAAACCTGCGTCGCGCAGCAAGGCATTAGCCAAGGCTTTATTTCGCGCTATATTGGCAGCAGAAACACTCGAAAATGGTGTAAACGTACTGTCCATCCAAATGCTGCGGCGGCCTTGCCCATACAACTGTGTGACAGCGAGCAGATCAACCGAGGGGATGTTCAATCGGTAGGCAGCAGACATAAGCTCAAAACAGTTCGAGGCCGAGGGTGCCGCCTTGCGCAAAGCTTGCAGTATTGAATGTAGTTTTTCGACCACAGGTTCAACAGGCTGCTGCTCGACGATTCTATTTCCAAGCAGTGCAATCCAGCGCAAAAAAGCGATTGTTGCATTGCGCGCACGCAGGGTAGTTGGCAGACGCAACTTTGCAGTCCCTTTAGTCGAAACCTCATATTGAGGCTCACAGAGCAGGGCCAGATTCGAACTAGCCAATAACTCAGGGTAGAGAATTACTGCAAAGTTGACCGTTGTTGCAGGCGCTTGCAAACCGTCCAAGCGGGCGGCTAACCTATTGGCCGCAGAGCCCACATGCTCGACCAGCCACTCATGCAACAACGACTGAAGTGGCTCATCCAGTAAAACTTCAGGCAAATTTTTCGCCACCACCGAAGGTGAGCGCATGGACGCTATACAGCCGCGGCTCATTGTAATTTCTAGGGGCTCACTCATCGAATCACGCTTCAAATATGCCAGAGCCCACTACAGCAGCGACAAACCATCATCAGCTCTGTGCTCACTCTGCTGTGCCGTCAGTATCATCTTCAAAGGTAATTAAATCGCGAATTTCATTGCCACGCATACCTACCAACATAGGGTTGCGGACACCGTGTAAGAATGTGACATCAAAGAGCTCGGTGATGTCACCCTCTAGCCGTATCCAATGCTGCACATCACCCGTTGCCAAGTTGATAAACTGTATACCACACCACGCATCCGCATCTTTATCTTTGAGGCCCTGATCTAGCGCCAACCCTTCAAAGCGTTTATTGCGAGGCTTAGACAAACCCACGGCAGCAATGTTTCCGTGGATTGACATACCGCGTAAAAAACCCGGACAAAAGGCTAACGGGACAAACTTTTTCGTCTCAAAATCGACGTGGCCAATCTCTCCACTACCCGCATTCAACACCCACAATTTGCCATTTGACCAGCGTGGCGAGTGCGGCATAGATAGGCCTTCACAGACTATTTCGTTGCTATCAATATCAATGATAACGCCGCCGTCGTGACGACGATCTCGCCAACCGTCCACGCTGTCACTTTTACACACCGCCGTGACATATTTGGGCTCGCGGTTAACCATTGCCAAACCGTTAAGATGACAGCGATCTTCTGGTGCCAACTTAGAGATAAAATCTGGCTTCCAGATCGCTTTGAAACTATCGGTGACACTTGGCTCGGCCAAGCATGAGTACTTTGTATTAACAAAAACAACTTTGCCGTTTTTTCGTATACCCAGCTCATGGATATCTAAATCGCCAATAGTCTGTGCGTTGCGCGGCACATAGACTTTATCGTATGTTTTTTTCATCACCTGGTTGGGCTTGAGCATATTCTCGAATCGCCACAACTGATAAAGGCCACCCATATAAATACGTTGCGAATCACCGACAACGCCCATAGCTCTTTCAAAAATTCGCTCGAAAAAATTTATCCGGCCAGACTTATCAACACCAGCAAGGTAAAGCCTACCTGTCTGATAAGAGGTAAAAGCCAACGAAAGCTTGGCCTGCGCCAAGAACGCACCCAAACCGCGCGAACAACTTTTCTCTACTTTAAACTGCTTCTTGGTCCCGGCAGCAGCGCCCGTGTTGGCTTCTGCAGCAACATCGGGTTGCTCTTGGTTTTCTTTCGGTTGGTTACTTTTACTCTCTTTCACACTATTTCCCCACTGAGACTCTGAATATACGGCAATGATTATCTCACCGATTACACCCTCTAACTAAGAAATTTGCAGAACTTAACCTCATCCTGCGTGCTATTAGCCGACGGCCTCTATTGCTGTTAAAAAAAACCGGCCCCCCAACAGTGGAGAGCCGGTTTATGGTAGAGCAAGTGCCGTTTAGAAACGGAACTTGATGCCCGCTTTAGCACCTAAGATGGCGTCATTAGCACCGCCATCTAGGTAATCTAGTCCACCGTAGAAGACCGCCTCACCGACAGTGCCATTGATACCAATTTCAAGTGCAAAGCTGTTGCCGCCTGCATCTGAAATACCCTGTAGACCATTGATTTCATAGTCGTTGGTGGCATCGCCCTCATCGATAGAGCTGACTGTTACGTAAGGTGTCCAACTATCATCACCCGATACGTAGTTGCGACTAAACATGACACCTACACGGCTTTGCGAGCTATCACCCTCAGCCTGAGTAAAGTAGCCATAAGTTGTCTCTACATCGGCTAGGTTGTTTAAGCTTAGGTTGGCTTCAGAGAGCTGCAGTTGTGGCTGAATTTTCAGTCCACTTTCAAGCGCGAAAGTGTAGCCAAGTTCAATGTTGTAGCCATCGATCTCACCCTTCACTTTCTCACTCACCGCTCCAGACAACACATGTCCGTCTATATCCATATCGCGGTAAGAGAAGTCAGCTACGAATGAGTCGCTGCGGTATTGGATAAAGGCGCCGACAAAGTCACCGTCAAAGTCACCCTGGCCTATACCGCTATTGATATCAAATTCAGCACTACTTGAACCTGCAAATAGACCTAATTTAACGTTTTCGCCAACTGCGAAGTCGATGCCAAGTTCCGAGCCATCAACATCCAACTCAAAACCACTCAGCGTCTCGTAGCTATTGCTAACTTCGATATCACCGCTACTGGCAAATCCGCGCGCCCACAGACCGACTGTACCGTTATCGCTGCGCTGTACGCCATCGCGTTGAGCAAGCGTACCCACGCTTTGATGCCACATGGACTGCAGTGCAGGAGCCACCGACGTCAGGCTAACACCAGCGGAAGAGAGGCTTTCAATGCTAACGTCTAACCAACCTTGCTCAGAGGAGTCGCTGGCCCATTCGCGGACGACGTTGTAGTCGAACAAGTGATCATCTGCAAAAGTCACTTCACCAATGCTGATATCACCGATTTGCTCACCTTCAACATCGACGACTTGAACTGCAAACTCTTCGACGTTATGGGGCACGCTGTGAATGACCGCGTTGAGCAGCGTAGTGCCTTCCAAGTCACCACTTATCATCAGCATGTCGCCAGCACCCTCGGCACCATCAATATCCACGCTGATTTGGCCGCCATCGCTGGATAAATCGCCATAAATCATCAATGAATCGTCGGTGTCTCCGTCAGCATCGGTAAAGTCGATATGCCCACTGTTTTCAAGCGCATTGGGGTTATCAGACTCAAAATATTTACCCATATCGATCTGGTTATCGCCGACAATTTCAATTACCCCTTGGTTATCGAAGACATTGCCATCTTCACCGGCAAGTCCAAGATCAATCAAGGCGTCAGTCATAACGATGCGCCCTGTCTCAGCATTGATGATGCTATCTTCGCCAATTCCGAAATTCGACTCGCCGTAAGCGTTCCAGGTATTCATTGAATTGTTAAAGAAGCTATCATCACCACGGCCAGTACGCACAGCACCCGTAATTGTACCGTCGTTAGTTATCAGCACATCCGAATCAGCACTGATGGCAATCGCCACGCCGTATGACTCGTCTGCGGTGGCGGAGATAACACCACCCTCGCGGTTATTAATCACCACATCGGTGCTGTCCAGCCCATTAAAGTCCATCTCAATACCGTTAGCGTAGCCGCCAGCCGATACGTGGGCAGAAATCTCACCGCTGTTTTCTAGTGTAAAGGCATCCGCTGCATCAATAGCCGACAGTTCGACATAAGCAAAACTGCCATCATCGATTTGCAAGCTCATTGCTACCGCAGTCGCCTCACCGTAGTCACCGGCGTCAGCATTAGCGCTGATTACCCCTGCGTTATCCACATTGAGGTAATCGCCCTCTACATACACCGCATTGGCATAAGCTATAGAGGCTTCGCCACTGGCCACTGCACTGGATGTAATTTTCTCATCCGCAGAGATATCCAGTCCGACATAGGTAGCGCTGGTCACCCACAAACCGTAGGATTCAGCGCGCGCATCGCCCACTGGGTTTAATGACTCAGCACCGGCATAAGCTTCTATAGTAACGTCTTCTAGCATCAGGTTGCTTTCATCCAACCAAACGCCCACAGACTCTGCATAAGCGACCTCACCGGATTCACCACCCAGTAAGCCGCCAGTAGTGACCGAGGTTGATATCGCAATATCACCTCGGCTTAGGTCAACGAGCTCGCCGTAATCGCCGCTACCGCCAACCCCGCGCAGATCCAAACCAAGGGCTCTGGCAGTGATCTGCGCATCGTCTTGGTCGGCAGTGGCGTTGATATCGACGTAGACATCGAAATCGGCCATTTCGAAATCGCTACCCTCTGCGAAGAGGCCGGAGATATTGGAAATTTCTACCGCATTATCGGCTGCTGCCAATCCATCGACCGCGGCAGACTCGATGTTTACATCAATCGTCAGGTCAATATCGGCTTCCTGAAGCTCAATGCTTTCACCGCTACTTTGCAAGTCGACACTTCTTATAGAACTCATATCTACCAAATCAGCATCGGCACTGCCTTCACCTAGCAGATCGACATCTAAATTTACGCGAGAGGTTAGATCTGCTACGTAAATATAGTCGCTGGCATCAACTTCAAACCCTGTAATGTTCTCCGCGTAGACCATGTCGCCGTCTGCTTGCAAACTGCCTTCACCCAATACAGAAATATCAATATTGGTATTGATATTGGTCGCGTAGACGTGCTCCGAATCGCTGTAGGCGTAGTTTTGAACATTTTGCAGATGAACCATCTCACTGGAGGTATACACATCACCGTCAATAATAGTGTCAATCACCAAATCACTAGTGACGCTTTCCATTACTAAACCATACTCAGCGTTCAGGTCAAACCCGTCAATATCAAAGTAAACACCGTTGTCACCGGCTTGGACTTCACCGTAAATATGCGCATCAATATTAGCGTCTACGGTTACATTCTCAGCGAATAAGTAGCCGTTTTCGCTGTATGCATATATACCTTCAATACTATCGAAGTCAATGGCATCATCATCGGTCCCCATATTACCGGTGAGCTGACCGGCTAGATCGATCTTAACAGCCAAGAACTCTCCCGCTTCGCCGCCACCTAACTGGATATCGCCGCCTGACTCTTCTACATAAGCATCAATGCCTTCAATTTCTACATCGATGAGGTCATCGTCCGCGTAGATAAAGCCTGCGACTGGCTCTGCCTCGCCCTCTACCGTGCGGTTGCTGTTAACAGTCGCGGCTAAGGAGATATCCACAGACCACTCGTCTTCGGCTCTAGCAATACCGTCATTGGCGACATCGACAATCGATATCATCCCTTCCTCGGTATAAGTGTCTACACCGGTCGCTCTCATCTGTATTGCCGCATCTCTCTCTGTCCCGCCATTCGATAGCTGCACAAGGGCTGCGTCATCAATAGCCACAGAGAAATCGCGCAAATAAATATCGCTTGGATTGCTGTAGGCGTCGATACCTGTGATATCTGAATCAATGATGTCATCACCTGCCGAGACATAGGCAAGGGTGTACTTATCTGTGTCGGTACCGACGACATTACTGCTGTTTATGGTGACCTGCAGATCGGTCAGCTCCAGAAGCTCGTTAGCTTCGGCGTACACACCAACCACGTCGGACTGGATGGTATCTCCTGCAGAGATTGCTACTGTGTAGCTGACATCACCCTCGCCGTAACCAAAAATGAGGCCGCTCGCACTCTCATAAGACGAGAGCTCATTAACTACCTCGATATCAACCGTGAGGTCATCAACGACTAGGCTGTCGCTGTTCGCAGCATGCAAGCCGCGGACTTCACTCTCAATGATCTCACCGGCGCTGTCGACGAAAGTCCCCTCAGCGGTGATTCCTGACAGGCCACCCAAGGTAGAGTCTAAGGCGCCCAGTAAAAAGTCAAGGTCCGAAGAAGATTCCCCTGTTGAAGCTATCCCGGACACCGTTGATGTGCTGGCAATGTCCACAGTGAGCGCATCGACTCGGCTCTCGCCTGAGCCATCAAGAATTACGCCGTAGGTCTCTGTATTGATAATATCGCTGTCAGCGAAGCCGTATTGGTCAGTAGGGGCACGCAGATCAATAAATGCGTAACCCTCAACAGCAGCGCTGGTGGTTAGCTCAACACTGCTCTGCTCCAGGGTGATATCACCGTCATTAATCACTTCGAGTTGTACGCCAGCGGCGGTTAGCTCAGCAATGTCGTTACTGTCCCAGTTAGCGCCATCAGCCTCACCGATGACCATAGAGAGCCCCTCGGCGTGCGCACCGGCATTAATAGCCACATCCAATCCGTTAGCGGAGATGTCGCCGAACTCTGAGTAGGCTGCAACGCCCCAAGCTTCGGCAAACAGCAGGTCGTTCTCGGTTATTGCGCCAGCTGAGTCGTATTTTTCAACTAGGGCCAACACATTGGCGCCTTCAGCGCGGGCGTGTACATCAGCCAGCGTCACACTCACATCGGCAAGAGAGACATCACCTACCCGACCATCATTCTCGTCACCGAAGAAGGCACCTGAGCTGTATTTCTGCTCTTCGGTTGGCTCGTTTGAGAATACCGCATCGATATTGACACCGTACGCAGAGGTGCGCGCCAAACCGTTGCCATCCATATACACTGCGAAAACTTGATTAATATTGAGGGCTCCGCCCTCTCCATCCAGAGAAGTCACCACAGAAGAAGAGACCTCGGCCAGGTAGACATCGACATCACTCATTGTGACATCCAGCGCGTCGTACTCTAGGTCGACCCCGGAATCGTCAGTTGCCACCGAGCCTTGCACCCGCACCCCAAAGGCTGCGGCATCAGCAAGATGAGAGTCAAGCACTGCTCCACCAAAGGCCTCACCAAAAACACCTACGAGATCTTCGTTATAAACACCCTCAACGGAGGCCGAGACAGCTTCTGAGCTGACCGAAACACCGGTTAACACCAACTCGCCAACTTCAGCCGTAAGGCCTTGCGCGTTATAGGTTGAAGCCAGTTCTACACCGACGGCGTCGACATCTACTGCGTCGACAAAGAAATTGAGCTCCTCCCCTGAGAGCAGGCGCCCGTTAGTCAGGCTGCCACTGGCATTCACCTCAACGTCAATGTCTGTCAGCTGTAGGTCGCTATCGCGCCCGTCGACATCCGCAACTAATGCGCGCGCATCCGCTGTAACTGTATTTTCAAACGAGTACTTAAACTCAGACAGATCAAAACCGTAGGCGGCGGCGGCATCGGCATCTGCAGAAAAACTAGCTGTCGTTATTGAGCTATCGCCAGCGACTACAATTTCACCACCCGTCGCCCTCGCAGTGCCCGAGATCTCGCTGTAATTATCTACGCTACCGACACTGGCTGCAGCAGTGGCAGCGGCATCAACCGCCTCCAACTCCACCGCTTGGCCTTCAACATAGAGACCCACTGAGTAAGCCTGTGCATCAGAGATAGCACCACCCACCGCAGTGGCGGAGATATCCGCCAGCGCAGTAATGTCTGTGACATCGATCACATCGCCGAGCTCAAACTCAGTTTGGATATCAACCGCCGTGGCGCGCACGCTGGCGTAACCATCAACACCTGCTGTGGCATCAAGGTCGACATCTACATGGCCGTCAACACCGCTACCGGTAACACCCAGATCACCGATCAACTCGACGCCCTCTGCGCTGGCGCGCAAGCGCACGTCATCATCGGCGGTGCCCACGGTAGAGATTAATGTCTGACCGGAAACATTATCGACAACCACCAAGCTGTCTAAACCACCGTCATCGTTTAGATCAGTGGCTATCGCATTAACTTCTGAGTAGACCGAGCCGCCGGCCTCACCCATGGCGGTAGAGGTCAAGTCGATATCGATATCGACATAGCCTGCCACATTAGTAGCTCCCAGCTCCTCGCCGACAATGGTGCCTTCCGAGCCGGCATCGATACCCCAAGCATTAACGTTGACACTAATATCGGCATCGGTCGCTTCGCCACCCAGCGTAATATCACCGTAAGCGCGCCCAGTGACACCCGTCATATCGATATCTTCAGCATCGACATCGACCGCGCGCAGCGACAGATTAGCCTGCAGGTCGGTGCCGGTAACATCTTCGCCGCTGGCACCACCGGTTATTGTACCTTTAGAGACACCCTCGACTGATTCGAGTACGGCTATTTCAGCGTAGACATCGACGCCATCTGCATCACCATACACTGTGCCCGCAGTGGCATTGCCGAACGACAACTCCACTTCGGCCAAGCCGTAAACTTCTCGCACATCACCGTTACCTAAATCGGTGAGGCCGACACCATCAGCATTCGCATCCAAGCGGCCTTGGTGGTCGTCTCCGTCCGCCAGCAAGGTTAAATCAACATTGCCATAACCTTTAGAATTTTCTATAAACAGATCGCCGTATTCACCATACACGTCAATACCCTGCGCGCGGACTTCTGCATAATCGTCGCTCTGCAGCACAATCTCAGCGCGCCCCACCGAGTCATCAATGGTAATCACACTTAAGTTTTGACCGCGCAGCTGCAGACCTTCGGCTATCGCGTTAACATCACTGTAAGAGCCACCACTGCCACCTGTGGCTGAAGCGCTAATTTGCGCCAGGGCGTCCAGGTGATCGATGTCGGCATCGGCACCGTTGTTCAATTCAATTTCAACCGCAGTGGCATAAAGATCCATAACGGCAGCGCGCGCCGGGGTGGCCCCCTCGCTAACCATGACCGTGGCGGCGACCAGCTCACCACTCTCTGCATCGATCATTAGTTCGCCACTCTCGGCATCAACTTGGCCAATAGAGGCGGTCACATCCACATAGGTAAGCTCTACGTTTTGGCCGCCCGAGTTATCCACCTCAACATAGAGCCCATCCACATAGGCCTCAACATAAATACCGAGATTGTTAACTCCATCGCCAATCGCAATGCCGGCCATTGCATCAATTGCCACAGCGGCATCGGCTGAATCACCGGTTATCGAGGCAGTGCTCTCAGCATAGATCTCAACACCCTCAACATCTAGCGTATAATCTCCGGCATCGCCCACTGAGCGAGCGCTCGCAGTTACGGTGCTATCCTGTACAAATACCGCCTCACCAATTAGCGATGCGCCATCCGCCCTGACGTCGGCAACCTCATCGCCACGCGCCACAGAAGTAACCGTGCTGTCGCGCAGAGTTGCATGGTCACCACTGTCGTTGCCGTAGGACACAATATAGACAC
>JBELGO010000067.1:0-9277 GCA_042091915.1 SAR92 clade bacterium
CTATAGCGCCGCTGTAGTCGTCAAAAGCAACTACTTCAAAGAGCCTCTCCAGTGCAACATCGTGGTACCACTGTCCGATTACTGCCGCCATCTTAGCCATCTGATTCACCTCGCGAATTTACTTAAGAACGCAGATTTGTTCTGTTTTCACACTATCACTGGGTGATCGGTGTGCGGACAGCAATTAGTGAATCAGGTTTGACGGATGGTTCTCGACCGAGAAGGGCGGTTCAGTCATTCTTGCTGTGCAGAAAAAAGCACAAACTAATCAATAAGATATAGCGCTTGACTGCAAAGTGGGAGGGCACGGTAAAATAGCTATTTGGAATAAACTGCTTATTAGAAATGACAATATTGTCTAAACTGTAAGCCTTCAATTTCCCACCCTCGCCAAGTAAAACTACTGGATTAGACTATGCCTTCGCTGTCGCCGACCCCTGGCCCTTTGATGCTTGACCTTGATGGAGCGGAACTTACCGCCCAAGAGCGCGATTTGCTCTGCTCGCCGGCTGTTGGCGGTGTCATACTGTTTGCTCGCAATGTCCGCTCTAAGAGCCAGGTGATTGAGCTCAATGAGAGTATTCGCGAATGCAATCCACATCTGCTGTTGGCCGTTGATCAAGAGGGTGGGCGAGTGGCGCGTCTGCGCGAGGGATTTACACCCTTGCCAGCTATGCAAAAACTCGGTCACTGGTACCAGCGCCAACCCGATGCCGCTATAGATGGCGCCAAGCAGCTTGGGTGGTTGATGGCAGCTGAGGTGCTCGCAAGTGGCTTCGATTTTAGTTTTGCACCAGTTTTAGATGTCGATGCCGACTTCTGCTCGGTGATTGGAGATCGCTCGTTTTCAGACTCGCCCGAAGCGGTCACAATGATTGCCAGCGCCTTCATTGCTGGTATGCGCTCAGCGGGTATGGTCGCTACCGGCAAGCATTTCCCTGGCCATGGCGGTGTTCACGGCGACAGCCATCTTGAGCTGCCCACAGACAGACGCGACTGGCAGACCCTGTTAGATCGAGACTTAAAACCTTTTATTGCGCTATCCGACCAGCTCGCAGGGGTGATGCCCGCGCATATTCTTTTCCCTGCCATCGATGCAACTCACCCTGTGGGGTTTTCTCAGCGTTGGTTGAAGGATAAACTGCGCGCCGAGTTGGGCTTTGCCGGAGTTATTTTTAGCGACGACCTGACTATGGAAGGGGCCGCGGCAGTCGGTGGTTACACCCAGCGTGCCACTGCAGCGCTCGATGCAGGTTGCGATATGGTGTTGGTTTGCAACCATCGCCAAGGCGCAGTAGAGGTGTTGGAGTGGCTCGAACAACACTCTGTACAAGGTAGTCCTCTTCTAAACATGATGCGGGCTAAAAAGCATCAAAGTTGGGCTGAGCTTGAAAATTCGCCCTATTGGGGATCAGCCGTGGCTTTGAGCCAGGAGTTAGTGGTCCAGTGAGTCAATCAATCTATATAGAAGAAGTGGCATTGGCCGCTGAGATAGTAAGGAACAGTAAACAGTGAAGAGTGAAACATTTACACAGTGGATGAAGTTTCTCGGTGGAGAAAAATACGGCTGGATACTCGAAGTATTTGTCCTGGTTGTCGCGGCTTTGATTTTGGCCAAGGTGGCCAACAGAATTATCGATAATATCGAAAAGCGCACGGCCGAGAGTAAAAACCTCTGGGATGATGCGCTGATAGAGGCGTGCCGCAAGCCAGTGACATGGTTGATTTGGATCGTCGGTCTTAACTTTGCTGCAATCATTGCCGCCGAGCAACTGAAGAGTGGTTGGACGCCGCTATTGGTCTATCTCAACAAGTTTGCAGTTGTCGGGCTGTTTGCGCTGTTTTTAATTAATTTTATCAACCTGGCGGAAAATAACCTGATTACCCCAGAGCCTGGCAAAAAGCCGCGCGACCCAATGACGATTAAAGCTGTAGCAAAATTGATGCGCGCCTCGGTATTGGTTACCGCAGTGCTCATTGGTATGCAGCTATTTGGATTTAGCGTCTCCGGTCTGCTCGCCTTCGGCGGTGTCGGTGGCATCGCGATTGGTTTTGCAGCGCAAGACCTGTTGTCTAACTTCTTTGGCGGTTTGATGATCTATCTAGACCGGCCATTCAAAGTGGGCGACTGGGTGCGCTCACCCGACCAAGAGATCGAGGGTCATGTTGAGGATATCGGTTGGCGGCTGACGCGTATTCGCACTTTTGACAAACGGCCACTCTATGTGCCGAATTCTGTGTTCGCTAGCATATCGCTAGAAAACCCCTCGCGTATGACCAACCGCCGCATCAAAGAGACCATCGGTGTGCGTTACGACGATGTTGCACAGCTTCCCGCTATCCTTGCAGATGTCGAGACCATGCTGCGCAATCACGAAGCCATTGATACCCGTCAAACGCTTATGGTCAATTTCAATGAGTTTGGCCCCAGCTCGTTAGACTTCTTTATTTACACCTTCACTAAGACCACAGTTTGGGTGGAGTATCACAAGATTAAGCAAGATGTGCTGCTCAAAATAGCCGACATTATTGCAGCCCACGGTGCTGAGGTGGCTTTCCCGACACGCACTCTGCACATGTCTGCCCCACAAGTGGATGGCGCTGCGTAAATGCGCGCATGGCGGACACTGCTACTACCGTTTGCCTTTGCCTGGGTGTTTGCCGCAGTGGCCGTGGTGATGTTGGCTGCGTTAATTGTGCCGCGCTTTATTACCCGCAATCAGCAGCGCTGGGTGCGCTCGCTCGGCGTCGTCAGCTGTTGGTTGTTGGGGATCAAGCTGGAATTCTCAAACCCAGAGCAGTTTCAGCAGCTGCAGGGTAAGATCTTAGCCTTCAACCATATCAATATGCTCGACCTGATCATTTTAGCCTCTATGTGGCAGCGCGGCTGGAGTGCGATTTACAAACAAGAGTTCAATTCGATTCCACTGATCGGTCGCACCATGATGTTTTTGGGGTTGATACCGATCGACCGGCGCAACCGCGAAGCGGCATTCTCGACATTGCAAAATGCCGCTCAGGTCATGCGCACTGAGCGCAAGACTCTCCTGATTGCGCCCGAGGGGACGCGTAGTAACAGCGGCCAGTTGGGACCATTCAAAGCGGGCCCGTTTCATTTGGCAGCGCAGCTAAAGGTGCCATTTGTGCCGATGCTAATGCAAGGCAACGAGCGCGCGATGCGTGGGCTGATAGTTTATGGCGGCACGGTGACAATTACGCTGTTGCCCGAAATCGATACCAGCAGCTGGCAGGAAGAGGATGTCTCAGAGCGGATGCTCACCACCCGCAAGGTGTTTCTCGAGGGGTTAGGCCAAGAGAGCTGAACTCACTCTTGCGGATAAAACGGCTCAGGCAGTTCAACCGCAGCCGGGGCTGTGTAGGTGGGTTCAACTTCGCTGATCCGCACAACAATACCGACTACAGGGTGGTCAATGTAGTAATCGTTGCCAGCGTCGACGCGGCGCCTCTCGACAATACTCCAGAGTTCATCGAGTTGTAGCTTGGGCTCGGCTTGTTCTTTGCCGGCCTCCAGTGCATCGGCGCTAGCGATTTCAGCCAGGCTGCTCGAGTCGGCTAATGCAAGATTACTCTGCAGTGGTTGGGTATCAGCTTGTGCAATATCGGTTACGTCTCTCGCTTCTTCACGGGCTTCTGCACTCTCACTCTCATAGCTACCAAGCCAATCTGTTTGGCTAACAGTGGTCGCGGCGTCAAAGCGATTGTAGGCATTACTCAAAGCCAGCGGTGTCACTGTTTGCTCATTGCTAAACAGTCGATATTGCAGTGAGAAGGGCGCCATGCTGAGCACCCAGCGTTCACTTTGCAGTAAGGGGTGGTGCCAGTTAAGTTCACTGTTCTCTGCAGTCATGGCTGCCGTCAGTGACCAGCGGCGCTTTTCAGGCTGCTCGTCAGCGGATAAATCGGTGCGATAACTTAGCAGCTCGGGCAGGGGGGGGAGCGCAGGCTGGGGTTTAAGCAAAGCATCCAGTGACGGCAGCGCGGATTCTTGCTCATCTTCGAGCAGTTCGAACTGTGCCCACCAGAGATTGGTCTCAATATGATGAAAACGGCTTTTGACCAGCCGAATAGCACCCTCGAGAGGGTGGCGGCCAAGCAGTGGAGTCCCGCCCTGCACCGTTATCCACGGCGAGCTCTGGTCTGCACTCTGGCGCCACCCAAAATGGCTGAGTAGCGTGTAGCGCTGTTCCCGGTCGATAGCCCGCGCGGAATCGCGCAGAGTTAATTGTTGGCGGGTTAATTGCTCGAAACCTGGCTCTATTTGCAGTAGAGATAAATCGACACCTACCGGTCCTGTTTCGAGTGCCGTTTCGCCATCGCTCTCAAGGGGCCCTGTTGAGAGGTTGTCGTCCTGTTCTAAGCTCAGGTCTTCGGGGTCGAAATAGGGGTCATAGAGTGTTGTTAAATCGGTGACAAGCGCAGCCTGCCAGAGATTGTGAGGGTTCCTTTTTAGCTCTTTACCGAGCAGGGCAATGCCGCGCTGTTCGGCCAACAATGCTTGCTCGGCAGCTAATTGTTGGGTGTCGACCAGTTCGATCAGTGGTGTGGGATAACTGCTGGTAAGAGTCTTGGAGAGCTCCGCTGGTTGACTGTTGTGGCGAAACACCACCACCTCTATCTGCAGCCATTCGGGAAGCTGAGCCTTTTCTTGCAAAAGGTATTGCTCGCCATCAATGGTCACAGTTGGCAGAGACTCCTGCGCACAGATAGAGACACTGAAGGCTAGGGTCAGTGCGGCGCAGAAACAGTTGGCTGGCAGTCTCGACAAGATAAGGCCTTTCTAGTGAGTGGGCTGGTCGGCAAGTTTTTGCAGTATATCAATGATCTCTTCTGCGCCGTTAAGCCGATCCGCGGCTGAGGGTTGTTCGCTGTGAAGAATCAATTGATCGCCGCCCCGCAAGCGGTAGCGCTCCGGGTTGCTCTGCATCAGTTGAATGATAGCCAATGGTTCAATCGGTGTCGTGTTGTTAAAGACAATGCGCCCGCCACTGCTGTTCATCTCAATTTTATCCACACCCAGCGCAATTGCGCGAAGCTTGAGCTCGGTTACCGCAAGCAACATTTTGGCCGCTTCCGGCAACAGGCCAAAGCGATCAATCATTTCGACTTGCAGCTCGCGCAGTTCGCTGCTCTGTTCTACATTGGCGATGCGTTTGTAGAGCATTAGGCGCGCATTTACATCCGGCAGGTAGTCATCGGGTATAAGTGCAGGGCAGTGCAGGTCTATCTCAGTAATGGTCGGGCCCTCTAGGCCGCTAGCAGGTATTTTTCCACTCTGCAGGGCTTTGACCGCGCGATCCAGCATATCCATATACAGAGTAAAGCCTACGGCTTGTATGTGGCCACTCTGCTCCTCACCGAGCAGCTCGCCGGCACCGCGAATCTCCAAATCGTTGGTGGCCAGAGTAAACCCAGAACCCAAATGGTCGGCTGCAGCGATGGCTTCGAGCCGCTTTTCGGCGTCGCGCGTCAATGCGCGTTTGTCTGGGGTTAGCAGATAGGCGTAGGCTTGGTGATGCGAGCGACCCACGCGTCCACGCAGCTGGTGCAGTTGAGCCAGTCCGAGCTTGTCGGCGCGCTCCATGACGATGGTGTTGGCGCTGGGGATATCGATACCAGTTTCGATGATGGTGGTACAGACGAGAACATTAAAGCGCTGGTGGTAGAAGTCTGACATGATTTTTTCGAGTTCACGCTCGCGCATCTGTCCGTGAGCGACCTCGATACGCGCTTCGGGAAGCAGTGCCGCGAGCTCCTCGGCACAGCGGTTAATCGACTTGATGTCATTGTGCAGGTAGTAGACCTGGCCGCCGCGCAAGACTTCGCGCAGCACGGCTTCGCGGACTATGCGGCTCTCATTTTGTCGAATAAAGGTTTTTACCGACAGCCGACGCGCCGGCGGGGTGGCGATAATAGAGAGATCGCGAATACTGTGCATTGCCATGTTGAGCGTGCGCGGAATTGGCGTTGCGGTCATAGCCAAGATATCTACTTCTGCGCGCAGAGCTTTTATCTGCTCTTTTTGATGAACGCCAAAGCGGTGCTCTTCATCGATAATTAAAAGCCCCAGCCGCTCCGTGTCGATTTTGCTGTGCAGCAGTTTGTGGGTGCTGATGAGAATATCGACGCGGCCGTTGTTGAGCGCCGCGAGTACATCGTGTTGTTCTTTGCCGCTGCGAAAGCGTGACAGCTCCTCAATACGCACCGGCCAGTTGGCAAAACGATCGCGGAAGTTTTCCAGATGTTGATGGGCGAGTAGGGTGGTTGGCACCAGCACGATCACCTGCTGACCGCTATTCACTGCGGTAAAGGCGGCACGCATCGCCACTTCGGTTTTACCAAAACCGACATCGCCACAGATCAGCCGATCCATCGGCTGTTCGGCAAGTTGGTCGCGTCGCACGGCATCAATGGCCTCTTGCTGATCGGCTGTGGTCTCGAACGGAAAGTCAGCACAAAATGCCAGGTAGTCGCGCTCGTCATCACTGCAGCGAAAGCCTTTGCGAGCTGCCCGTTTCGCGTAGATCTCGAGAAGTTCAGCGGCACTGTCGCGCACTTGTTCCGCGGCCTTGGCGCGCGCCTTGCTCCAGCGGTCGCTGCCCAGTTTGTGCAGTGGAGCCAGTTCAGGGTCGCTGCCGCCGTAGCGGCTGATTAGATTCAAAGAGCCGACCGGCACATAAATGTTGGCATCGTCGGCATAGCGCAGCTGCAAAAACTCTTGTGTTGATTTGTCGACCTCCAGTGTGACTAAGCCGTGGTAGCGACCGATACCGTGGTCGAGATGAACCACCGGTGCACCCACCTGCAGTTCAGCCAAACTTTTAAAGTGGTTCTCACTCTGGCTGCTGGCTTTGCTGCGCCTGCGCCGTTGCAGAACCTGTTGGCCAAACAGTGCCGCCTCGGTAATAACAGCAACGCCTAGGTTCGGCAGGATTACGCTCTCGTCGAGCCCGCCGACGGTGATGGCAAGCGAAAAGTCACTGCTTAAGAACTCTTGCCAGCCCTCTACGGCTTGAGCCTGCAGTGCTGATTTTTGCAGCAGCTCTAACAGCGCCTCGCGACGCCCGGCCGATTCACTGCAGAGCAGCACTCGCAAGTCGGGTTGGCCGGCTAAAAAAGCCTGCAGGGCGATCAGTGGGTTGTCGCGTTTGGCATCAATAGCTACATCGGGAAGTTCGATCGAATTGATCGAGTCGCTGTGCGCTGCACTGATGGGGTTTTTTTCTAAAATAATAGTCGGGCACTGTTTGAACCCGGCAAACAGCTGATCGATGCTCAGGAAAAGTGTCGCTGGTGGCAGGATAGGGCGCTCAGGGTCGACGCCATACTCGCTGTAGCGCTCAGTAACGTCCTGCCAAAACTCGCCGGCTTTATCTTCGAGCGCACCGCTGTTGAACATCAGGGTGTTTTCGGGAAGGTAGTCAAAGAGTGTCGCGGTCTGTTCAAAGAAGAGTGGAAGATAGTATTCGATGCCCTGCGGCGCTATCCCTGCTTCAACATCTTGGTAGAGGGTTGATTTGGCGCCGCGGCCATCAAACTGTATATGCCAGTTGTTGAGAAAGCGGTTGATGCCGTCGCGATCCAGCGGGAACTCGCGCGCCGGTAACAGCTCGATAGCAGCGATGCTATCTATAGTCCGTTGGCTCTCTGGATCAAATGTGCGCAGTGTGTCTAGCTCATCGTCGAGCAAATCGAGTCGCAATGGCAGCTCATTGCCCATTGGGAAGATATCGACGATCGCGCCGCGCAGGGCAAATTCGCCATGCTCAAAAACCGTCTCTACTCGTTGATAACCGGCGCGAGTCAGTTGTGTGATGAGGGCTTGGCGATCGACCGTGCCGCCGACCTGGTAGCTAAAACTCTGGCTGGCAACATAATCTGTTGGTGGCAGTCGATGCATCAGGGTTGAGAGCGGGGCAATCAATATCCCTTGAGCAAGACTCGGCAGTGCGGCGAGAGTAGCGATACGCTGCGAGATAATATCTTGGTGTGGAGAAAAAATATCATAGGGCAGCGTCTCCCAGTCGGGTAGTTCCACCACTGTTAAAGGTTCAGATGCGCTGTAAAAGTCGATCGCCTCGCGCAGCGCGCTAGCCTCGCGTGCGGTGGCGGTAACAACGACGCTGAGCCCTTGGTGCTGCTGGGCTGCAGTAAACACCGCCAGCGCTGACGCAGATCCCGCTAATCCGGTCCAGCGGCGCTTTTCGCCGGCTCGCGGCATGGCTTTGGGTAACAGCTGTTGCGTGGCAGTGTTGATGGCAGTCTCCTGTAGTCTTACAGCCATAATAATGGCCGCGCATGATAACGCCTTATTCGCCAAATCAATAATCTCTATGGCCTGTTTAAACGTCTAAATGGACCTGTGCGGTTGCTGCCACCCAGCCATAACAAGATAATGCATCTAATCAGTGAGTGTTGATGAGCTCTCTGTTGCCACACCCATTTGTGATTTTGACTTTTAGGAGTACTGCCGTGACTGATCAACAACGACCGCTACCTTCAGATTTCTTTAAAGACTGGAAAGAGCGCGAAGCGCTAGCTGAATCTATGATTCCTCTGATCGGCAGGCTCTACCGAGAACGCAATGTCTCTTGCTATATGTACGGCAAAAGTATGGTTAACAAATCGGTGACAGACTTAATGAAGGCGCACCGTTTTGTGCGCCAAGTCGAGCAGAGCGAGCTCTCTGAGTTTGACTCTCATCCCATTATTGAGTCTATGGCGAGCCTGAGCTTGGGGCCGGCGCACATCGATATTGGCAAGATGGTGCTCAAGCGCCAGCGTCAAGAAGATGGTCGCACTGTCGAAGAGTTTGTCCGCGAAGAGCTGGCCGATATTATCCAATCAGACATCAAGCCGCTGCCGCAGGCGCAAGATGTGGTGCTCTACGGTTTTGGTCGCATCGGTCGGCTAGTGGCGCGACTGCTGGTTGAAAAAGCTGGCGGCGGAGATGTGCTGCGCCTCAAAGCGATTGTGATCCGCAAAAGTAAGGCTAAGAACGATCTTGAAAAGCGCGCAGCTCTGTTGCGACGCGACTCTGTCCACGGTTCTTTCAAAGGGACTATCCGTGTCTTGGAAGATGAAAATATCCTGGTTATCAACGGCAATCCTGTCAAAGTGATCTATGCCAATTCGCCCGCTGAGGTCGACTACACTGAGTGCGGTATTAACAACGCTATTATTGTCGATAATACTGGCGTTTGGCGCGACGAGGACGGTCTGCGCGGCCATCTGCGTCCCGGCGCCAGCAAGGTGATTC
>JBELGO010000068.1:0-9245 GCA_042091915.1 SAR92 clade bacterium
CCTCGTACTGAGTGGTCTGAATAAAGCTGCTCAGTTGGCGGACTACCGTGCGTTCAAAGCCGGAAAAATTAGCGTCGGTAAAGCAGTGGGCGAGCTGGCGGGCGCGATCGGGTCGGAAGTTCATAAACAAGACTGCATCGCCGTCTTCAATAAAAGCGGAATTGCCTTGGCTGTCTAAAATAGCGGTGGCGGCGACGAACTCGTCGTTCTCATCGCGCTGGTAAGCGCTCTCTAAGGCCTCTTGTGCACTGTTGGCCGGCTGCTCGCACTGCCCTTGTGTGAGGAGACGGTAAGCTTGGCTGACGCGCTCCCAACGGTTGTCGCGATCCATTGCATAAAAGCGCCCGCAAACCGAGGCGATACGTCCGCAGCCGAGCTTGGCAAATAGCTCTTCAGCTTTTTTGAGGCTGGGTTCAGCACTGCGCGGTGGGCAGTCGCGGCCATCCAAAAAAGCGTGCAGATAGATTTTTGTCGCACCGCGCGCAGCAGCCATCTCAATCATAGCCAGAAGGTGTTGCTCGTGACTGTGGACACCGCCGGGTGATAGCAGCCCCATCACATGGACAGCGCGATCGTTAGCTACCGCGGTATCGATGGCATGGCAGTAGACCGAGTTAGTTTGAAAGTCACCGTCGCTAATGGCTTTATTGATACGGGTAAAATTCTGATAGACCACGCGTCCAGCACCCAGGGTCATATGGCCCACTTCCGAGTTGCCCATCTGGCCTTCGGGAAGGCCAACCGCCATGCCTGAAGTGGCAATGGTGGTGCGAGGGCACTCTGCCCACAGCGACTGCCAAAAAGGGGCGTGGGCGTTGGCGATAGCGTTGTTGTCATTAGCTTCGCGGTGGCCAAAGCCATCGAGGATAATTAAAACGGTGGGGCTGGCAGTGTGTGCGGACATTTTTAGCTCCAAAGAATGATCGTTAAAGTGTAAAGCAGCGATTTATTGATGTCGCGTAATGATTACGGTTCCAGCTCGCTCCAGCGTTGAAAGAGCTCTTCCAGTTTGGCTTGAGCGGCGCTGAGCTGAGCTTCGATCTCGGCAATTTTTTCTCGTGGTTGCTGGTAGAAATCACTGCTCGACATTGTTTCGCCGAGCTGCTCAATCAGCGTCTCCGCTTGCTCTATCTCTTGTGGCAAGCTGTCTAGCTCACGCTGTTCTTTGTAAGAGCGCTTGGTCGGCTTGGTTTGCGCTGTAGCTGCAGTCGCCGCTGGCTTCTTCTTCTCGGTTGGCACAGCTGCTGTAGCTGATGCGTAGTCTCGCTGTCGCAGCCAGTCGTCATAGCCGCCCACATACTCATTGATCAGACCCGGTTGCTCGGCATTGCCCTCAAAGACAATACTGCTGGTGACAACATTGTTGATAAAGGCGCGATCGTGGCTGACTAAAAGGAGTGTGCCGGGGTAGTTGATTAGCAGCTCCTCGAGCAGGTCGAGCGTGTCGATATCTAAATCGTTGGTCGGTTCATCGAGCACCAGTAAGTTAGATGGCTGAGCGAACAGCTTGGCGAGCAGCAAGCGGTTGCGCTCACCGCCAGAGAGTGCGCTTACCGGCTGGCGACAGCGTTTGGGATCAAAGAGAAAATCCTGCAGGTAGCTGATCACATGGCGCTGTTTGCCACCGATATCGAGCATGTCGCGGCCATCGGCAACGCTATCCTGAACACTGCGCTCTTCATCCAGTGCGGCGCGGTACTGGTCAAAGTAAGCGATCTGTAAATTGTGGCCAGTGCGGACTGAACCACTACTGGGAGTGAGCTCCCCCAAGATAGCTTTGAGCAGTGTAGTTTTGCCCACGCCGTTGCGGCCAATCAGACCAATTTTATCGCCGCGCTGAATCAGCGTGGAGAAGCCATCGGCAATGATTTTGTCGCCAAACTTGATAGTGATGTCGTTAACTTCACTGACTAACTTGCCGGAGCGGCTGCCATCCTGAATGGCCATTTTGGCCGAGCCGGTTACCTTGCGGCGTTCGGCGTGTTCGCGGCGCATCTCTTCGAGGGCGCGCACGCGGCCCTCATTGCGGGTACGGCGGGCTTTGATGCCTTGGCGTATCCAGCGCTCCTCTTCAGAGAGCCGTTTATCGAACAGCGCCTGTTGCTTAGCTTCGGTTTCCAGCTGCTCCTCTTTGCGCACTAAGTAGGTGGCGTAGTTGCAATCAAACTGGCGCAACTGACCTCTGTCTATCTCGATGAAGCGAGTGGCGAGGTTTTCCATGAACTGGCGATCGTGGCTGATAAACAGCAGCGACCCGTGCCAGTTGAGTAAAAATTGTTCTATCCAGCCAATCGCCTCAATGTCTAAGTGGTTGGTTGGTTCATCCAATAAGAGCAGATCGGGGTTGCGTACCAATGCGCGTGCCAGCAGCACGCGGCGCTTGTAGCCGCCGGAGAGGGCATCGATATCCGCTTCGGCATCGAGCTCCATTTTAGTAATAATAGACTCTACACGCTGGTTGGTATCCCAGCCGTCACAGTCGTCTAGGGCGGTTTGGCAGCGCTCAAGAGCGGCCATAGTGGCATCACTGAAATCACCCTCAGCCATAGCGTGGGTCAGCGTGTGGTAGCGTTTAAGAAGCTCGCCTTGCTCGCCGAGCCCGGCGGCAATCACATCAAAAACCGAGCCGGTTAGGCCGATGGGGACTTGTTGTTCAAGCTGTGCGACAACCAGCCCCTCTTCAACTTTGCGGACGCCATCATCAGGTTGTATCTGGCCGACGATGACTTTGAGTAGAGTCGACTTGCCGGCGCCGTTGCGACCGATTAGGCAGACCCGTTCGCCGCGCTCAATCGACAAGGAAATTCCGTCGATAAGCGGCGGTTGGCCATAACTGATAGTGACATCGTTGAGATTGAGAAGAGACATTTAAGAGCGATTTCCTGGGCCAAAAGGCTTGAAGAGAAGAAGGAGTCTGGGCAGCAGTGTCATTGAGCCAAATAGTGCTGCGATCATCGCCAGTCCAGTGAGAAGACCGAAGTAGATAGACGGGATAAAATTAGAAAACGCCAAAATAGAGAAGCCGATAATTATCGTGATGGCGGTGTAGAACAGCGCTCTACCAATGCTGGCGTGGGCGCGATACATAGTCGCTACGTAGTTGTTGTCGACTGCAAACTCGCGTTTGAAGCGGGTGATATAATGAATGGCGTGGTCGACGCCAATCCCTACAGTAATGGCAGCAATGGTGATGGTCATCATATCCAGCGGAATGCGCGCCAGCCCCATGCCGCCGAGCACAATGCCGGCGGCCAAGAAGTTGGGGACAATTGCTATCAGTGAAATTGAGAGCGAGCGGAACAACACAATGAACATCGCAACGATGCCAATAAACACAGCGCCAAGAGTAAGAATTTGCGACTTGAACAGGCTTTGCAGCATGTTGTTGTAGAGTACAAGCAGGCCGGTAAATTGCGCCTCGTTGTTGCGATAGCCCAGCTCCTCAACAATGAACTGATCGATACGCGCCAGCAGCTCGGCCCGTTTCAGTTGGCCTTGGGTCTCCATGGCGCGCAGCTGTATGCGCGCCTCGTTGCGCTCTTCGATAAGATAAGGGGCGACGATTTGCTGGTAGATATCTGGGCTGAGACTTTTGCGCATAAAGGCGATTTCAAAGTCATTGAGCTGTTGTCCGAGCAGTGATTCGACAACACGCTTCAAAGTCGCCAGCGAGGAGACTACGCCAATCTCAGGTTGGCTCTCGAGGAAGGTGTGCAGCTTGTCTAAATCGGCGAGCCCGGCGCGGGTGAACCAGTAGGTATCAATGAGTTGTGGTTCGCTGTTCGATTCGGCGAACGAATCTTCACCAAACGGGTCCTCACCAAACGGGTCCTCACCAAACGGGTCTTCACCAAACGGGTCTTCACCAAACGGGTCTTCACCAAACGGGTCTTCGCTCTCATCATCTGCGGTACTCTGCGCAAAGCTGGGAGCCTGGATCACAATATCCAGTGGCGTAGTGCCTCCGAGCGCCGAGTCGATTACCTCCATGCCGCGATAAATCTCGGTATCGCTGCGGAAATAATCGATAAAGCGGTTCTCAACTTGCAACTGGCTAATACCCAAACCAGCCAGGGCGGCGAGCAGTGCCGAAATTAGCAGCACCCAATTGCCGCGTTTTTCAGTAAAGCGGGCAAAGCGCAGCGTTACCGATGCCGAATTGTCACTGTCATCTATATCGGCTTCGCGGGGCAAAAGCATCATGCCGGCGGGCATGACGACGAATGTCAGCAGCAGTGCCAGCGCAATGCCGATAGTCATCATCCAGCCAAAGTCGATGACCGGGCGAATATCACTGACAACCAGTGACGCGAAAGCGACAATGGTGGTGAGAACCGTATACAGGCACGGCAGCGCCATCGACCCTACAGTAGCTGACACCAGTTGCAGCTGATCCCAACCGCTGTTTGCGCGGTGCAGCTCTCGGTACCGCACCACTAGGTGGATGGTAAGGGCGAGAGTGATAATCAGCAGCAGCGAGACAAAGTTGGATGAGATAACGGTGAGCCGCCAATCTATCCAAGCCAGGAATCCCAGCATTGAGACCAGCGTTACTGTACAGGTCGCCAACGGTAGGATTATCCACCGCCAGCGGCGGAAGATGGCTGCCATAGTCAGCACGATAAACGCCAAGATGCCGCTGCCAAATACCACTAGATCACTGCGAATAAAATCGATCATATCAGCGGTGATCATGTCGGGGCCGCCGAGATAGATAGTGGCGCGATCGCGGTAGGGAGCCATCATGGCGCGCACTTGGGCGACTCGCTGTTTATCGCGCTCAGCTTTAGCCGTGCGGTAGTCGAGAAATTCAGTGCTCACTTTTTCTAATTCGGCCATCTCGGCGCCGGTTAGCCCTTGGGTGTCGCGTTTTAGGCGCAGCCCGTCGCGCAGCCCCACCAGCTCAAGGTAACGGCTGTCTAGCGAGAGTGTGGCAAGCACCCCGGTGGTCGTGCCATCGGGGGAGAGAATTAAATTTCGGTAGAGTGGGCTGGTGAGGAACTCGTCGCGCGCTTCACTGCGAACAACGCCATCACTGAGTAGGGTGTTGAGCGGTTCGCTCAAATCTCCGACCGACACTTTGGGGCTAAACAACAGCGGCAGGTCGAGGATCGATACCACTTGCTCGACACCGCTAATAGCCGCCAGTTCATCGCGCAGTTCGCCCAATAACGACAAGTTTGCATCGTCAAACAGATCGCCCTGTTTGGGCTCAAAAGTGACGACTAAAAAGTCGCTGCTGCCGTAGCGGCCTGCCACTTCTCGGTAATAGTTGAGCGCATCATCGTGTTCGAGAGTGAGCGAGTCTGCCGAGGCATCGATTTTAAAGTTGCCCAGTCCAATCGCCATAGCCACAGTCAGTGTAGCCACCGCTAACAGGGCGCTGCGCGGATAGCGCAGCACGGTGGATTGCATCAGTCGTGTGAACAGTGAGGGCATATTTGACCTACCTTGGCAGCCACAAAATTTGGGCTGATATTATAGGCTAGTTGGGCTCTCTACAGGGGTGCGGAGGAGAATTTTTCACTACACCTCAAAGGTTTCATCCAGTTTTTTATTGGCCATGACTTTTTTCAGGCGGGCGTATTGAGGTATGCCGTTTTTGTAGGGCGGGTAGTCCTCACCTTCAATGAGCGGGGCTAGGTAAGCGCGACCTTTGGCTGTGATGCCGTAGCCATCTTTGCTGATAAAACTGCGCGGCATTTTTTTCTCGACGTTGGCGACCTTATCCAACGGCGCCTCGCCAATTGTCCAGCCGTAGCGAGCGCTCTCTTTGCGCTCAATAGTGACCATGATCGAATGTTTTCCGGCCAGCGCCTTGTCAACCGCCGCGCGGCCGACAGCATAGGCTTGCTCGACATCAGTTTTAGAGGCGATATGGCGAGCAGCGCGCTGCAGATAGTCGGCCAGTGCCCAGTGGTATTTGTAACCGAGTGCCTTTTTGATCATGCTCGCCAGCGTCGGCGCCACTCCGCCGAGCTGTTGGTGGCCGAAGGCATCTTTGTGGATAGAGCCTGCCAGCATGGCGCCATCCTTATACTGTGCCCCTTCTGAAGCAACAATGACGCAGTAGCCGTGCTCGCTGACACAGCGCTCGACTTCGGCGATAAATCGGTCGCGTTCAAACGGTACCTCGGGGAGCAGAATAATATGGGGCGGGTCGCCCGCCTGTTCAGCGGCCAGTGCGCTAGCCGCGGCAATCCAGCCGGCGTGACGCCCCATCACCTCTAAAATAAATACTTTGGTCGACGAGCGCGCCATCGATGCGACATCCATACTCGCCTCTTTGGTAGAGACGGCGACGTATTTGGCTACCGAGCCAAAGCCTGGGCTGCAATCGGTGAACGGCAGATCGTTGTCGACGGTCTTGGGGATATGGATCGCTTGAATGGGGAAGCCCATCTTGTGCGACATCTGCGCCACTTTTAAGCACGTGTCTGCCGAATCACCGCCGCCGTTGTAAAAGAAGTAACCGATATTGTGGGCCCGAAAGACATCGATAAGACGCTCGTACTCCGCTTGGTTTTCGTCAAAACCTTTGAGTTTGTAGCGGCACGAACCAAATGCACCAGAGGGGGTGTGACGCAGCGCCTTGATAGTACTGAGACTCTCTTTACTGGTATCAATTAACTCTTCTTGGAGAGCGCCGACAATGCCATTGAGGCCAGCATAAACTTTGCCAATTTTGTCTTTGTGCTCGCGGGCGGCTTCAATCACCCCGGCGGCTGATGCGTTAATAACGGCGGTAACACCACCTGATTGAGCGTAAAACGCATTCATTTTGGCCATGGGGCTTCCTTGTAAGAGCAGTCACTAATTTGTAATTTTAGTTCAATCCCGGCCCTATTGCATTAGCTCGGCCCGGTGGGATAATCGCATACTTACTATTAAGGGCGCCGATAACGCTATGCATATTCATATTTTGGGCATCTGTGGCACCTTTATGGGTAGCCTGGCGCAATTGGCTGTAGCCGCAGGTCACCGGGTGACGGGCAGCGATCAAAACGTTTATCCACCGATGAGCACGCAGTTGCAGCAGGCGGGCATTGTGCTGACCGAGGGCTTTGACCCGGCGCAGCTGGAACCGGCCCCCGACTTGGTCATCATTGGTAACGTCCTGTCGCGCGGCAACCCCGCGGTAGAAGCTGTGCTCGAGCGGCGCCTGCCCTATACCTCCGGTCCGCAGTGGTTAGGTGAGCAGATATTGGCCGGCCGCCATGTCTTGGCGGTGGCTGGCACTCATGGCAAGACCACCACAGCTAGCTTGTTGGCTTGGATCTTAGAATTCGCCGGCCGCGAGCCGGGGTACTTGATTGGCGGTGTGCCAAGTAACTTCACGCAGTCGGCGCGCCTTGGCGGGGGCGAATTATTTGTCGTCGAGGCAGACGAGTACGACAGCGCCTTTTTTGATAAGCGCTCAAAATTTGTCCACTATCGAGCGACTACAGCGGTACTCAATAATCTTGAGTACGATCACGCCGATATCTTTCCTGATTTGGCCGCTATACAGCGCCAGTTTCATTACTTTATTCGCACCGTACCGGCCACTGGCCAGGTAATTTATCCGCCGGCTATAGAACCGCTGAACGAGGTGCTGGCGATGGGCTGCTGGAGCAAGCCGATCACCCTCGGCGGGCGCGCCGGTTTAGCCGACGCCAGCGGCGACTGGTGGGTGCGCGAGGTCAATGCCGATGGCAGCCGGTTTACCCTATGCAGTGGCGAAAAATCGGCGCTCGTCGACTGGGCTCTGTCGGGCCAGCACAATGTCGCTAACGCACTGGCGGCAGCTGCCGCAGCGGCACAGGTGGGTGTTGAGCTAACCGTTGCAGCCCAGGCCTTAAGTGCTTTTGCCGGAGTTAAACGGCGCATGGAGGTAGTGTCTAAAACAGCGAATATCACTGTTTATGACGATTTTGCCCACCACCCGACAGCGATTGCCACCACCTTGCAGGGGCTGCGGGCCCGAGTGGGCGACGCGCGTATTTTGGCTGTCATTGAGCCGCGCTCGGCGACCATGCGCGCCGGCGTCCACGGCGAGCGGCTGGGCCACTCAGCGCTGGCGGCGAACGACGTATTTTGGTTTCAAAACAGGGGTGTCGATTTTGATTTGGCCGCGGCGGTCAGGCCAAACCAGCCGATCCACAGTGATATGGCCGCGCTCACTGCTGCAATTATTAGCTGGGCCGAGCAGGGCGGGCATATCGTGGTAATGAGCAACGGCGGCTTTGCTGGCTTGCCGGCCAGCTTGGCGGCGCAGTTACAGTAAAAAGGTAACCGGGCCGTCGTTGCACAAGCTAACCTGCATATCGGCGCCAAACTCTCCCGCTTGAGTTGCCACATCGCTGTCTGCGGCCAGTGCTAAAAAATAGCGGTAGAGCTGCTCGGCTTCTGCCGGTGGCATAGCGCTGGCAAAGCTTGGCCGGCGCCCTTTGCCGGTGTCGGCGGCGAGGGTAAATTGCGATACCACCAACAGCTCGCCAGCGATATCGCGCAGCGACAAGTTCATCTTGCCCTCTGGGTCACTAAAGACGCGATAATCGAGGACCCGCTGCAGAGTTTTCTCGGCGACCGCTTTGTTGTCAGTTTTTTCAATACCCAAAAGAAGTAGCAAACCGCGGCCGATAGTGGCGGTGGTGTTGCCGCCAATAGTGACACTGGCGTGGCTGACGCGCTGGATAAGAGCTTGCATAAATTTACCGCTGATAAACAAAGTACTTGAGCTATTCTAGCGAGTGTATGGCCGAGTGCCGATTAATTGTTTACTATCTGGCTAAATTTTATTACTGAAATGAATCTGGAGAGAGCTATGAAACCTGAGACTATCGCTTTGCACGTGGGCTACGATGGCGACCCTGCGACCAACGCGGCGACCACGCCTATTTATCAGACCACCTCGTTCACCTTCGACAATACTCAGCATGGCGCGGATCTTTTTGATCTGAAAGTCCCCGGCAACATCTACTCGCGTATTATGAACCCTACCTGCGCCGTACTCGAGGCGCGTATAGCCGCGCTTGAAGGGGGGATCGGTGCGTTGACGTTAGCCTCCGGCATGGCAGCTATCACCTACACCGTGCAGACTTTGGCCTCGGTCGGCGACAATATTGTCAGCACCAGTCAGCTCTACGGCGGCACTTATAATCTTTTTGCTCACTCGCTGCCTAACCAGGGTATTGATGTGCGTTTTGCCGGTTTTGACGACTACGCCAAGCTCGAATCACTGATCGACGCCAACACCAAGCTGT
>JBELGO010000069.1:0-8999 GCA_042091915.1 SAR92 clade bacterium
GCGCCAAGGCGGTCGAAGAGGTCAAAGACTTGGTCCATTACCCAGTGTGGGCGAGCGCCGGGGCGGTCAACTTTGTTGACGACCAAAATAGGGTTGAGGCCTTTCTCAAATGCTTTTTGTGTCACAAAGCGGGTCTGTGGCATCGGCCCGTCGACTGCATCGACGAGCAGCAATACTGAGTCAACCATAGAGAGTACGCGCTCAACTTCGCCGCCGAAGTCGGCGTGTCCGGGGGTGTCGACAATATTAATGTTGTAGTCGTTCCAGCTAATGGCGGTATTTTTGGCCAGGATGGTAATGCCGCGCTCGCGCTCTTGGTCATTAGAATCCATGATCCGGTCAGTGCTCATGTTTTTGCGGTCGAGTGTTCCAGACTGCTGCAGAAGCTTGTCGACGAGAGTGGTTTTACCGTGGTCAACGTGGGCGATGATGGCGATATTGCGTAATTTTTCGATAGGGGCGTTGCTAGACATGGGCGGGCTCGAATTGTAAAAGGGCGCGATTATAGGTGAATAGTGGTGCTACCACAGCAACTATTTGCTTTTTATTCCCGCTGTTTGGTCAGTATGAATAAATCACGGAGTGTTAGCGGGAGAGTGACAAAAGTTCGCCAACGCGTCATGATGTGAATTGAGCAAATCTGACCTGCCCCAACGCCATTTTTTGCGCCGTTTTGGTGCGCTTTATGCGAATTTCGCATTATTTTGGTGCGCAAGTGCGATTTTAGTTGCGGTGGCTGGTCAATCTGGCAAATATTTCTTGGCACGACATTTGCTTTATTAAATACAAGTGCGTCATCAGGGCTCGCTCAAAATAGGTTTTGACGCCGTGACACGGCAATTAACAAGCTGGAACAAGCCGATAGGCTTTCCGGCAACAGACAACTTAAATCAGCAATCGTTAAACTGGAGGAAGGCATGGCCGAAAATACACTGAAACTGATCGCAGAGAGTGAAGCGCGTTGGGTAGATCTGCGTTTTACCGATTTTAAAGGTAAAGAGCAGCACGTTACTATTCCGGCGAAAGCGGCAGATGCCGAATTCTTCGAAAATGGCCAAATGTTTGATGGCTCTTCAATCTCAGGCTGGAAAGGTATCAACGAATCAGACATGATTTTGATGCCCGACGACAGCACTGCAATCATCGATCCATTCACCGATGAGTCGACTATTATTGTACGTTGCGACATCATTGAGCCTGCTACTATGCAGGGCTATGACCGCGATCCGCGCTCGGTTGCACGCCGCGCTGAGGGTTACCTGCAGAGCACCGGCCTCGGCGATACCGCCTTCTTCGGCCCAGAGCCTGAATTCTTCGTTTTTGACGACATCAAGTGGGGCGTCGACATGACCGGCTCTTTCGTCAAAATCAATTCAGAAGAGGGCGCTTGGGCGACAGCTGCTGAGTATGCCGATGGCAACATGGGTCACCGTCCGCGCGTCAAAGGCGGCTACTTCCCCGTACCCCCGGTTGATTCTCTGCATGATCTGCGCGCCGCCATGTGTACCGCCATGGAGCAAATGGGCTTAGACGTTGAAGTGCATCACCACGAAGTTGCGAACGCCGGCCAGTGTGAGATCGGTGTTAAGTTCAATACTTTGGTGAGCAAGGCGGATGAAGTTCAGATCCTCAAGTACTGTGTACACAACGTTGCTCACGCTTACGGCAAAACAGCGACATTTATGCCCAAGCCTATCGTTGGCGACAACGGCTCTGGTATGCACGTCCACTCTTCATTCTGGAAAGATGGCGTCAACCAGTTCGCAGGTGACGGCTATGCGGGCCTGAGCGAAACAGCGCTCTACTACATTGGCGGTATCATCAAGCACGCCAAAGCGTTGAACGCCTTCACCAACCCAGGCACCAACAGCTACAAGCGTCTGATCCCCGGTTTTGAAGCACCCGTAATGCTCGCTTACTCTGCGCGCAACCGCTCTGCATCAATCCGTATCCCTTACGTTTCTTCGCCGAAAGCGGTTCGTGTAGAAGCTCGCTTCCCCGACCCTATCGCCAACCCCTACCTCTGTTTTGCCGCGCTGTTGATGGCCGGCCTCGATGGAGTTATCAACAAGATCCACCCTGGCGATGCAGCTGACAAAGATCTCTACGATCTGCCTGCTGAAGAAGCAGCGGCGATTCCACAAGTGGCCGGCAGCCTGCGCGAAGCACTCGAGTGCTTGGATGCAGACCGCAGCTTCTTGACCCAAGGTGGCGTATTTACCGACGAGATGATCGATGCTTATATCGATCTGAAGATGGAAGATGTCCACCGCGTTGAGCACACCACTCACCCGGTTGAGTTCGACCTCTACTACAGCGTTTAATTATCGTTGTATGCCGGTAGCTGTGCTGCCGGCAACAATTAAGCCGCCGCGCACTTGCTCGGCGGTTTTTTTGTGTCGGTTTAAACTGGCTCGGCTCGGGCGCCGCGGTTAAGCTATCTGTATGGGTAAATTTTTCTGCACTTTACTGTTATTGGCACCGTTGGCTGTTGGCCAGGCGGGTGTCTACCGCAGCTCAGACGATACGCCGCCGCTCTACAGTGACGACCCTGCGGCGGGGTCGGCGCTCGAGCTGCCGCATTTAAACAGTGTTCCAGCAAGCGCAGTGCGCCCCTCTAAGGCAGAAGCCAAGCCACAGGCTAGAGAAAAAAAGCAGCTTGAAATACTCTCGCCCAGTGAGGGTATGTTAATAGCGCATCAAAGCAGCGGAGTGCGTATAACCGCGAGTTTTAAAGGTGCACTCGCCAAAGGCGAGCAGATTCACTGCCTGCTAAACCGAGTCGCTGTTGCTGTGCTTAACAGCAGCTTTAACTGTTGGCTGCCGCTGCCCGAACGCGGTGAGCAGCAACTTCAGTTAGCTATTTACTCAGCAAGCCAGCAGCCGGTGGTACTCAGTGAGCCGGTCAGCATTGTTGTGCAGCGCCACCACCTGCTTGCCGCTCCTCTGTTTCCATCTCAGCAGTAGTCTCTGCGCCGAACAGTCGGCTGGCCTGCCGCACCAAAATGGTGCATTATGCGGTAGGGTTAGTTCAGTAATCCCTCTTTAAGGCCTATATAGCGAGTCAAACGGTTACGCAGAGTTGGCCTGTAAATTGCAAGGTAGTTAGCAAGCAAACTATTCAGTAACGACCTGACACGAGATAGCACCGCCATGCCAGCAGTCAGCAGCACCAGCCAATCGATTAGCTCTGAGCAGAGACTTCTCGATAGCCTTAATACAGCCGTGTTGGTTGTCGATAGCTGCTTGCGTATTACCTATGCCAACTCCGCGGCGCAGACACTGTTGCAACTGAGTGGCCCGCGCCTGCTGCAGAGTGTCGCCAGTGAGCTGTTTGCCAACGATAACTTGGCGCGTACTACGTTGCGCGACGCCCTAGAGCTGGGGCAGCCCTTTACCCGCCGCCACGAATATCTGCAAACTTTAGGGGCGGTGCAAACCCAAGTGGATTACACCGTCTCGCCATTGGATAGCGATGAGGCAGCCGTGCTGTTAGAGATGCAGCCAGTCGATAGGTTTTTGCGCATAGAGCGCGAAGAGGCCCTGCTCGCTGCACATGACACATCGCGTCTGTTGGTGCGCGGTTTAGCGCATGAGGTGAAAAACCCGCTCGGGGGTATTCGCGGTGCAGCGCAGTTGTTGGCGGCAGAGCTAGCAGCCAGTGATCTCGCTAGCGAAGTGCGAGCCGAGGCGGATGAGTTATGTACTATTATCCGCGATGAGACGGACCGTCTGCGCAATTTGGTAGACCGGTTGTTGGGCCCCACTAGCAAGCCGCAACTGTCTGAGCTCAACATCCATGAAGTGACAGAGCGGGTAGCGGCGTTGGTTGAAGTTGAGAGCCACGGTGCAGTGAACTTGGAGCGCGATTACGACCCCAGTATCCCTCTGTTAGTGGCAGACAAAGAACAGTTGATTCAGGCGCTGCTCAACATTGCTCGCAATGCTCAGCGAGAGCTGATCGGTACCGCGGCTGCCCAGATTACTTTGCGCAGCCGTATTCAGCGCAACTACACCATCAATGGGGCTCCTCACCGTGTTGTTTGCCGTATTGATGTGATCGATAACGGCCCCGGTATTGCCCCTGAAATAGCCGAGAAGATATTTTTTCCGATGGTTAGCGGCCACGCCGAGGGCAGTGGCTTAGGGCTGACTATTGCGCAATCTTTAGTGCAAAACCACGGCGGAATTATCGAATGCCAATCACTGCCGGGCAACACCCAATTCTCAATCTATTTGCCGCTGGTGGCCAAGCTGCCAGTAACCCCTTCGAGGTAAAGTATGTCAACCGCAAAAGAACAAGTGTGGCTTGCCGAAGACGATGATTCGCTGCGCAAAGTGATGCAGCGAGCGCTGCAGCGTGCGGAACTCTCTGTGCGAGTCTTCGCTAGCGGCGATGCGCTGCTCGAGGCATTTGCCGAACAAACACCGCAGGTAGTTATCTCCGATATTCGTATGCCGGGTATCGACGGGCTTGAACTGCTGGCCGAATTGCACAGTAGCCAACCGCAGCTGCCTATTATTATTACGACTGCGCACTCCGATCTGGACAGCGCAGTCGCCGCTTACGAGGGGGGCGCCTTTGAATATTTGCCCAAGCCCTTTGATATTGATGAGCTGCAAGCGGTGGTTGAGCGAGCGCTCACCGTGGCTGCGGAGTTTAAGCGCGAGCAGGGTGGCGATGCTGCGCAGCTACCTGTAGCGCAGGAGATTATCGGAGAGGCGCCCGCCATGCAGGAGGTGTTTCGCGCTATTGGTCGTCTCTCTAAGTCCAATATAACCGTGCTTATCAACGGTGAGTCGGGCACCGGTAAAGAGCTTGTCGCGCAGGCATTGCACCGCCACAGCCCGCGTCGCGAAGGAAAGTTTATTGCACTCAATATGGCCGCTATTCCCTCTGAGCTGATCGAATCAGAACTTTTTGGGCATGAGAAGGGTGCCTTTACTGGCGCTGCGGCACGCCGCGAAGGCCGCTTTGAGCAAGCCAACGGCGGCACGCTATTTTTAGACGAGATTGGCGATATGCCGCAAGAGGCGCAGACCCGGCTGTTGCGGGTGCTCGCCGATGGCGAATTTTTCCGAGTGGGTGGCCACACCTCGGTAAAAGTAGATGTGCGTATTATTGCCGCCACCCACCAAAATTTAGAGCGTTTAGTGGAAGCGGGCGGTTTTCGCGAAGATCTCTTTCACCGGCTCAATGTTATCCGTATACAACTGCCGCGCTTAGCCGAGCGCCGCCAAGATATCCCGCAGTTGATGAGCTACTTTTTTCAACGCGCTGCCACCGAGCTGGGCGTTGAGAGCAAGACGCTTTCGGTTGAAGCAGAGCAGCGCCTGTGTCAGTTAGATTGGCCGGGCAATGTGCGCCAACTGGAAAATGTCTGTCGCTGGCTGACTGTCATGGCAGCGGGGCGTGAGGTATTACCTGCCGATTTGCCAGCCGATTTGCTCGCTGCAGAGCAGCCGGTCCAGCCAGGAGATATTTCATCGGCAACGGCAAATGGTGTTGGGCAGAGTCCTGAGCAGTGGCCACAACTGCTCGAGCGCTGGGCGAGCAGTGAGCTTGCCAGCGATCGACTAGATGTTGCTCAGCGCGTGGTAGAAGCTGCAGAGCGGGTATTAATTGAAGCGGCGCTAGTAGCGACTGATGGGCGCAAGCGCGAGGCTGCCGACAAGCTCGGTTGGGGTCGTAATACGCTGACACGCAAGCTCAAAGAGTACGGCATTTACTAGTCGCCCAAACTAAAATGCCCGCATTGATGCGGGCATTTTGGTTGTAACGGGGAGCGCTTAGTGAGCAGTTTCTGTCTCGGCTTCACCCTCAGCTTGTGCCTTTTGTTGTGCTTGCTGCACGGCAGAAGCAAACAGAGCATCAAAATTAATCGGCGGTAACAGCAGCGGCGGGAAGGTGGCTTTAGTCAACGTGTTGTCTATAGCTTCGCGCGCGTAGGGGAACAGAATGTTCGGGCAAGCGGTGTTGAGTACCTGTGCCAGCTGCTGGTCTTCCAGGCCGCTTACGGCGAACAAGCCGGCTTGTTCAACTTCTACCAAGTAGAGTGTCTCTTCGCCGTCGGCAACAGTCACCGTCAGGCGCAGAGCCACTTCATAGAGGTTATCTTCAATTTTGGCGGTTTTAGTATTGAGCTCTTGGTTTACCTTGGGTTTGGCCTGTGTGGTGAAAGCCTTGACGCCCTGGGGTGATTCGAACGAGAGGTCCTTGAGGTAGACGCGCTGCAACGCAAATTGAACTTCGGGTTTCTGCTCTTGTGCGGCAGCTGCTTGATTCTCTTCGGTCATGGTATTAAGCCTTGTAGTCGTTGTGGGGGTTATACGGCGGACGAATTATCGCCAGCCTCTAAAAGTTCGTTGATGGCATTGCGCTGATGCAGGTGTTGCAGCTCGGAAAAACCGCCTACATGGTGCTCGCCAAACCAAATCTGTGGAACAGTGTGTTGGCCACTGCGCTGGCGCAGCTCATCGCGCAACTGCGGATTATTGTCGGCTGAAATCTCTTCAAAGTCGAGCCCCAAAGCGCTGAGAAGCTGTTTGGCCGCAGTGCAATAAGGGCAGTAGCGGGTGGTATAGACAGTGATCGGAGTGTTGCTCATCGGTAAGTTCAACTCTGTTAGCTTTTGCTGCTGACTTTTGCGCCAACTATCGGCATGCCCTGGTTGCCCCACTCCATCATGCCACCGCCAAGACGGCGCACAGTATAGCCTTGCTTAGTCAACAGTTTGCCGCTGGCCGCCGCGCTCTGGCCCATTTTGCAGACCAAAATCACTGTCTTGTCGCGGTGCTTTTCTAGCTCGCTCATGCGGGTAGCCATTTTGCTGTGTGGGATATGCAGTGCGCCATGTATATGGCCGCCAGCAAACTCTTTAGCATCGCGTACATCTACCAACAGTGCGCGCTCAGCATTGAGCTCAGTAACCACTTGGGCGGGGGTCAGTGGCTTGCCGCCGCGGCTGCGTTCAAGCATCGCAAACGCGTAAACGAGTACCATTAACAAGCTGATTAACAGCCACTGCTCACTGACAAAAACAAAAAAATCCACGGGCTTATGTGCTCCTAGTGGCGACATCTGTTAGCCGCCTTTGCTAATAAAGGCAGGCAGTATAGGCGAGCCGGTAGGGGATTTCTAGAACTGCTCCCAGACTGCATTCAACCCGCCCGGTAGCGCCGGCTGATTGCCCAGCGATGCCCACGGCAGAGAGGGGCCGTGGTAGTCACTACCCGATGAGGCAAGCAGATTAAACTGGCGGCACAGTTGTGCCAATTTAGTACTGGCAGCGTGGGTCTGATTGCCGGAGACCACCTCCATGGCCGTGCCGCCAACACCGGTAAAATCATCCAGCAGTTCGCACAGCTTGGTGCGGGTGAGTTGGTATTTGTCCGGGTGGGCAAGTACAGCCGTGCCACCGGCAGCGGTGATCCACTCGACCACTGTGGCTAAGTCGGCCCACTGCTCTTTAATGTCGCCGGCCTTGCCAGCGCCCAGATATTTTTTGAACGCAGCGTTGTGGTCTTTAACGACGCCGCGCGCTACTAGCTCGGCAGCAAAGTGCGGCCGGCCGATGAAACCGTTGGCGGCGCGCTGGCGGGCGCCGGCCAAGGTGTTGGCAAAACCGAGTTTAGCTAGGCGCTGGTCGATAATTTCAGCGCGCCGCTCGCGCGCCGTTTGCTGCTCGGCAATGCCCGCGCGCAATTGTTTGTTGGCGGGGTCTATATTGAGCCCAACAATATGCACCCCGCGGCCCCGCCAGCTGGTGGAGAGCTCAATGCCGGCGAGTAGTTTGACACCGTTGTCTGGCTCGCCACTGCCCGCCAGCTCGTCGTGGGCGCCGAGTGAGTCGTGGTCGGTAATGGCGAGCAGCGCTATTTCGCGCTCAGCGGCCAGCGCCAGCAGTGCCGGTGCGTCGAGCTCGCCGTCGGAGTGGCGGGTGTGGCAGTGCAGGTCAACTTTCATGCTGCCATTGTAGCGCAGCGGCGGCTGGTTATACTGTCGGCGATGAACTCTTTCACCCCAACCATAGAAGATGGCTACTACCTGCCGATTGGCGAGCGCGAGCAGGCACTGGTTGTCGATGCCGTGCAGCAGTGGTGCCAAACCGGCGAGCAGCTGTTTAGTGTGGCACTGCCGCTGCCGGAGGTGCGCTTTGATCAGCGCGGCCGCGTGGCTGGCAGTTTTATCGCGGCGCGGCCAGCCACCGCTAAACGGCTCGCGCAAGCCGATAAGCTGCGTTTTAACCCGTGGTTATTTGCCAAATATTGGCAGGAGAGCTTGGCTGACACCGTGCCACACGAGGTGGCTCACTACGCGGTAAGCCGACTCTATCCACAGCGCCGGCTCAAGCCGCACGGCCAACAGTGGCAAGCAGTGATGCGCGCCTTTGGTCTTCCCGCGCGCGCCACTGGACGCTACAGCGTGGAGGGTATCCCGCAGCGCCAGCAGCGCAGCTTTACCTACCAGTGTGGCTGTCGCAGCCACCAACTCGGCGCTGTGCGCCATCGCCGCGCCAGCCGCGGACAAGCGATTTACCATTGCCGAGCTTGCCGCGGCCCCTTGCAGGCGAGCGTTTAGCGTGGCTGAAGGCAAAGAGTGGTTTGTCTATATGTTGGCGTGCAGCGATGGCTCGCTCTACACCGGCATTGCCACCGATGTGCAGCGCCGCTTTGCTGATCACGCACAAATGAGCGAGCCCAGCCAAACCAAGACGCGCCGTGGTGCTAAATATTTTTTAGGCCGTAAGCCTTTGGCCGTGGTCTACAGCGAGGGCGGCCACGACCGCAGCAGCGCCAGCCGTCGCGAGGCAGAGATTAAAAGGCTCAGCCCAAGCGCCAAGCGGGCGCTGGCAGGCTAGCCTCGGGCAGAATAGTGGCTAGGTGATGCGCGTTTAAACGATAATGCCGCCACCGGGTGCGCCGCCACCCATGCCGCCCATAGCACCGCCCATGCCGCCGGCACCACCACCTTGGCCGGGCACGACAATTTGCGATGC
>JBELGO010000070.1:0-8322 GCA_042091915.1 SAR92 clade bacterium
AGGCCGCATCAAGGATATCTTTAAGAGTAGCAAGGGCAAATATATCGTTCCCGCGCCGATTGAAAACCGCCTGCTGGGCTCTGGTTTGGTAGAGCAGGCGTGTGTGGTGGGCGATTCGCGCAAACAGCCAGTGGCCTTGGTGGTGTTGTCTGCTGAAGCGGCAGAAGGTCATTCTCGCGAGGCGCTTAGCGCTCAACTTGAGGATATCTTAGCCACTACCAATACGCCGTCAGAATCCCACGCAGTCCTAGATGCGCTGATTGTTGCCCCTGAGGCGTGGACGCCAGAGAACGGTATATTGACGCCCACACTCAAAGTGAAGCGCGATCAAGTTGAGCAGCAATTTGCCAATGAAATTGGTGATGAAAGCCTTGGCGGCATTGTCTGGCTGTAAATGAATAGTCTCGCAAATTTTAAGGATCAATAATGAGTAATGGAATCACCGGTGGCGGCAACCTGACTTGGCACGATGGAGAGGTCAGTCGCAATGATAGAGCCGAAATGTTTGGCCAAAGTGGCGCAACGCTCTGGTTTACGGGGCTGTCGGGTAGCGGTAAGAGCACGATTGCAGTTGCTCTTGAGGCTGAGCTGCACCGGCGCGGCAAGCTCAGCTACCGTCTTGATGGCGATAACATTCGCTTGGGCATCAATAAAAACCTCGGTTTTTCTGCGCAAGATCGCACTGAGAACATCCGCCGAATCGGCGAGGTGGCTAAGCTATTTGCCGACGCAGGCGTGATTACCCTGTCAAGCTTTATCAGCCCCTATGCCGCTGACCGCGATGGTGTTCGCGAACTGCACAGTGCCGCCGGTCTACCTTTCATTGAAGTGCATGTCGACTGCCCGCTCGATGAGGCGGAGCGACGCGATCCCAAGGGTTTGTATAAAAAAGCTCGCGCTGGCGAGATCCGCAACTTTACCGGCATCGACGATCCCTATGAGGCGCCACCCGCGGCAGAGCTAACGCTGCGCACCGATCAGCTCTCGCTGGAGCAGGAGGTAGAGCAAATCATCGCCTATCTGGTCGAGTGCGGGGTGCTCCGCAGCGGCTGATTTTCCGGTATCATGTGCGGTTTGATTTACCTGCCCCATACTAGGAGTTAGTTTTGATTAAACCGCACGGTTCTGACCAGTTAAACCCTCTTTTCGTTGCTGATTCTGCGCGCCGACAGGCGCTTGTTGACGAAGCTGCTTCACTCCCGGCAATTACCGTTAGCTCAGCGGCAGCGGCCAATGCGGTCATGCTCGCGGGCGGGTATTTCAACCCCCTCGAGGGCTACATGAACCTCGCCGATTCGCTGGCTGTGGCAGAGACCATGCACACAACCACTGGGCTGTTCTGGCCAGTGCCGATCGTCAATATGGTAGAAAGTGCCGAAGGTATCGAAGCGGGCAGCCGTATCGCCCTGCGCGACCCCAATGTTGCCGGCAACCCGGTGTTAGCTATTATGGATGTCGAGGCAGTCGAGCCCATTAGCGATCAGCAAATTGAGACCATGGCGGCAGCTGTTTTCGCCACTAATGACCCACAACACCCGGGTGTAGCAGCGTTTTCTGGCGCTGGCAGAGTGTTGTTGTCGGGCCCCATTGAGGTGCTCAACTACAGTTACTTCGATGTCGATTTTCCCGAGACCTTCCGCACCGCTGTGCAGATTCGCGCCGAGATTGCCGAGCGCGGTTGGCAAAAAGTGGTCGCTTTCCAGACCCGCAATCCAATGCACCGCGCCCACGAAGAGCTCTGCCGCATGGCGATGGAGCGTCTTGGCGCGGACGGTTGTGTCGTCCATATGCTGCTGGGTAAACTTAAAAAAGGCGATATCCCTGCCGCTGTGCGCGATGCATCAATTCGCACCATGGTCGACAACTATTTCCCAGCTAACAGCGTCATGGTCAACGGCTACGGCTTTGATATGCTCTACGCTGGGCCGCGCGAAGCAGTGCTGCACGCCATATTCCGCCAGAATATGGGGGCTACCCATCTCATCGTCGGTCGCGATCACGCAGGTGTTGGCGACTACTACGGTGCCTTTGATGCGCAGACCATCTTTATCGATCAAGTGCCAGCTGGGGCTCTGGAGATTGAGATCTTCAACGCCGACCACACTGCCTATTCAAAGAAGCTCGGCCGCGTAGTGATGATGAATGAAGCGCCTGATCACAGCGCTGAAGACTTCATCCTGCTCTCCGGCACTAAAGTCCGCGAGATGCTAGGCAACGGTATAGCGCCGCCGCCTGAGTTCTCTCGCCCCGAGGTGGCGCAAATCCTTATGGACTACTACCAGAGCGAAGCGAGCGCCTAAGCCAAAGTGGCCGATTTCGACATTTTTAATGGCGATGCCGACGGCATCACCGCACTGTTGCAACTGCGCTTGGCAGAGCCGCGCGAGGCGCAATTGGTCACTGGTATAAAACGCGACATCGCGCTGTTAGAGAGGCCTGAGCTCAGCGAGGTGGGTGAGGGCGACCGTCTCGTTGTACTGGATCTGTCGCTGGATAAGAATCGCGCTCCACTGGAGCAGTTCCTCGAGCGCGGCGCCGAGGTTTTTTATTGCGACCACCATTACGCAGGTGCCGTTCCTGGCTCTAGCCGCTTGCTTTCACTGATCAATGAAGCTCCAGAGGTCTGCACTAGCCTATTAGTTAATGGTTATCTGCGCGGCCGCTTTGCCGCTTGGGCGGTGGTCGGTGCTTTCGGCGATAATTTGCATGACAGTGCGCGCCGCTTGGCCGTCAATATTGGCCTCAACGAGCAGCAGAGTGAGGCGCTCTGCGAACTGGGTGAATTGCTTAACTACAACGGCTATGGCGAATCGCTCACCGATTTGCACTTTCACCCCGCCGAGCTCTTCACAGAGCTGCTTGAGTTTGAGTCCCCACTCGAACTTATAGAAAACGCAGCGCCAGCGTTGACGGCGCTGCGCGCCGGCTATGCTGAAGACGTTGCAGCGTGTGACCAGGTCGAGACACTGCTCAGCAACGCCGTGGGGGTAGTTAAATTGTTGCCCAATGCGCCCTGGGCGCGCCGTATTAGCGGCGTCTGGGCCAACCAACTGGCGCGCGAGAACCCCGATAGTGCGGTGGCATTGTTAACAGAAAAAGCTGGGGGCTACTTAGTCAGCGTGCGCGCACCGCTCAGCCGTCGCACCGGTGCGGCTCGACTCTGCCGGCAGTTTGCCAGCGGTGGTGGTCGCGAGGCGGCGGCCGGGATTAACTTGTTGGCAGAGCAAGATAGAGATAACTTCTTAAATAAATTTTCAATTAATTTCAGTAATTTATAGCATTTAATTAAATCAGAATAGAGGTTTACCATGGGCGATATACGACCATTTTCAGTACTCGGAATGCAACAGATAGCCGTTGGCGGCCCCGACAAGGCAAAACTCTCCGAGTTTTGGGTAGAGCTGCTGGGGTTGCGCTATCGCTCCACTTTTGTCAGCGAATCTGAGAATGTCGACGAAGATATTTGCGAGCTCGGCAGCGGCCCGTTTGCCGTCGAGGTCGATCTTATGCAGCCGCTCGATGCAGAGCGCAAGCCGCGTGTCGATAGCCCACCGCTCAACCATGTCGGTCTCTGGGTGGACGATATTCACGCCGCTGTCACCTGGCTTTCCGGTCGTGGTGTGCGTTTTGCCCCGGGCGGAATCCGCGCGGGGGCAGCAGGCCATGATGTCTGTTTTATCCACCCCAAAGGTAACGACGAGTTTCCACTTAGCTCGCAGGGGGTGTTGGTCGAGCTGGTACAAGCACCAGCGGCGGTGATTGAGGCCTATGCGTCTCTGAATGCTGCTCTTGCTGAGGCGTAGTTCGTTGATCGAACAGCCCAGCCCTGGGTGTTTTGGTTCAGTCATTGAGAGTATGGCTTATGGATAGCTATGCCGCTTGGAGTTTGGTGCCGACTGCGTTGGTGGTAGTGGTCGCCCTCTGGTTGCACCGGCCAGCCATCGCTCTGATCAGCGGCGTTGTGCTTGGCTTGGCGATGATTGAACCCGCTGCAGTGGTCGGCAATTTCGCTGCGCTTACCACAACAACCTTGCAGGATGAGACGGTCGCTTGGGTCATAGTCGTCTGTGGTTTGATGGGTAGTTTGATTTTTCTGCTGATTCGCACCGGTGCTGCGACTGCGTTTGCCAACCGTCTGGCTGAGCACGCCAACAGCCGCGAGCGCTCGCTGCTGGTAACCTGGCTGCTCGGCATCATGATCTTTATCGATGATTATCTTAACGCTATCGCTATCAGCGCCTCGATGAAAAAGGTCACCGACCGCTTTGGGGTGTCGCGCTCGATGCTCTCTTACGTGGTCGACTCCACCGCAGCGCCGGTCTGTGTAATTGTGCCGATTTCCACTTGGGCGGTATTTTTCGCCGCGCTATTGGAAGAGAGCGGGGCGGCGCCAAGCGGTGAAGGCCTGGCGCTCTATATCACCGCTATTCCCTATATGTTTTACGCTTGGATCGCGATGTTTCTGGTGCCCTTGGTGGTGCTTGGCAAAGTGCCGTTGTGGGGTGCTATGCGCCGTGCCGAGGCCGCCGCTGCCGAGGGCCGACTGGTGTTGACACCCATTGCGGAAATTGAAGAGCAGCAGCATGAGCGCTCTGACCTGTGGGCATTTTTACTGCCATTAGCGGCATTGATCGGCTTCTCCTGGTGGTTTGATATCGATCTCTTGAAAGGGGTGATGCTCACATTGGCTCTGACCATCCCCTACTTGGTTGCCCGTAAAATGATTACCCTGCGCGGTGCTTTGGACGCCTGCATGGAGGGGTTCAAGATGATGATGGCGCCGCTGGCGATTGTTTTCTGTGCGTTCATGTTCAAATCTGTCAACGACCAGCTCGGTTTGTCTCCGTATATCATCGACTCGGTCATGCCACTGATGACACCGCTGTTGTTGCCGCTGATTGTCTTTTTAACGATGGCGGCGATCTGTTTTGCAACGGGTTCCTCGTGGGGTGTGTTTGCCATTGCTATTCCGATAGTCATGCCGCTTGGAGAGGCGATGGGCGTGCCCGCACCGCTGTTGATCGGCGCGCTTTTATCGGCCAGCAGTTTTGGCTCACACGCCTGTTTTTACAGCGATTCAACCGCACTGGTCGCCCAGAGTGCGGGCTGCGGAGTGATGGAGCACGCGCTCAGCCAACTCCCTTACGCGCTGTTGGCGGCATCTCTAGCGAGTGTGGCCTTTGTTTTAATCGGGCTGTAATCTCCTCGGTACGCTATTTAAGGAATCCCAATGACGGTACAGCAAAAAGCCCACTGGTGGCGTGAGCCACTTTTTCATTTCCTGCTAATCGGCGGGTTGTTTTTTGCTCTCTACAGTTGGCTCGATGAGCGCAGTGGCGACCGCGAGGCAAACCGCGTTGTGGTCGATGAGGCGGCACTGGTGAGCTTTATGCAGTTTCGCGCCAAGCAGTTTGATCCACCGCGCTTTATTGCACAGCTGGCGGCCATGGAGCCTGCTGCGCGGCGCAATTTAATCGACGATTATATTCGCGAGGAGGTGCTCTACCGCGAGGCATTGAAGCTGGGCATGGATCGCGAAGACTATATTATCCGCCGGCGTATGGTGCAGAAACTCGAATTTATCACCCGCGGTTTGAGCGAGTTCGAGCAGCCGCCAACTGAAGAGCAGTTGCTGGCATTTTTTACCGAGCGTCGCGAAGAGTATCTTCAACCAGCCCAAATTAGCTTTACCCACCTATTTTTTGATCGCGAGCGGCGCCTCGATGCGCGCGCCGATGCGCAAGCGGAGTTAGCCGTTGTGCGCGCAGAGCAGCTGCAGTTTGCTCAAGCACTGGGGCGCGGCGATCACTTTCCGTTCCATAAGAACTATATTGAAAAAAACCAACAGGTGATTGCCAGCCACTTTGGCAGTGCCGCTGCTAAGCAGCTCTTTGCCGGGCTGGATGGCGGACAATGGCAGCTTGCAGAGTGGTTTGGCCCCATTGAGTCTGCCTACGGCTGGCACCTATTTTTAGTGGATCGCTACAGTCCCAGTCAGCTGCCGAGCTTCAACGATGTCTACGACAATATCGCACTCGACTACCGTCGTGAAGCAGAGGCGACTCTGCAAAATCGTGCGATTGAGGCGATTATCGATCAGTATGATGTGGTAGAGCGCTATGTGCCGTAGTTTTGCCGCCTTCGCGCTGCTAGTGTTGGCGCTGGTGGGCCCGGTTGGCGCAGACGATGCGCGACCGGTACTGGTCAGTGTCGCTTCGATCGGTTTCGGTGAGGGCGGTGAGCCGAGCTATCAACTGCTGATTAAAGTGCCCAATAGTGGCCGTTTGGCGCAACCGCCTGAACTGATCCTGCCCGCCTCGTGCCGTTGGCAGGGCGAGCGCAAAGAGTATCGCAGCGACAGTATTGTTCAGCGCGGTATTGTCACCTGTGCAGAGTCACTGTTAGGGCAGACGTTGTCGCTCCATTATCCGCAGCCCAATCCGGGCTTGTTTACGCTGTTTCGTTTGAGTGGCGAAAACGGCGAGGCATTAACTGCCGAGCTGCTGCGTCCAGACCAGCTCAGTTGGCAGCTCAGAGGTAGAGCGGTACCGAGCAATGTCTTGCTGGATTACATGATACTGGGTGTCGAACATATCTGGAAGGGCATAGATCACTTGCTATTCGTCAGCTGCTTGGTGCTGCTGACGCTGCCCAACTGGCGGCGTCTGTTGCTCACTATCACTGGTTTTACCGCAGCCCACTCGGTCACTTTGGCGCTGGCCGCTGTCGATTGGGTGCGCCTGCCGATTGCGCCTGTAGAGGCGGTGATTGCGCTCAGTGTGCTGTTTTTGGCGGTAGAGTTGGCGCGCGATCAGCGCGATTCGCTTACCTTTCGCCAGCCGCTGGTTGTGTCGGTCGCATTTGGGCTGCTGCACGGTTTTGGCTTTGCAGCCGTGCTGCAAGAGATAGGGCTGCCCGAACAGCAGTTTGTCACCGCGCTACTCGGTTTCAATGTCGGTGTCGAAGTTGGCCAGCTGCTGTTTATCGGCGCATTGATGGCCCTGTTTGCCCTGTTGGCTGGCGTTGCCACCCTTATTCGGCCAAGCCAATTTAGCGGCAATGGCTGGCAAGCATTGGCTGAGCCCCCGCAGGGGTGGGTTCGCAGTGTTGCCCTCTACGCAACCGGTGGTCTGGCCGCGCTGTGGGTGTTCGAACGGGTGGCGCAGTTCCCCGGCTGGAATCTGCTGCTCGCTTAGCGGCTATTCGCCGTCGCGCACCACCATGTTGGCTTTAAAATGGCGTCCGTTATCGGCGTAATGTTTGGCGGAGAGCGCTAAAAAACCTATTTCTTTCTCGCTGAGCGGGCGTTTTACCTTGGCTGGCGAGCCCATGACCAGGGACCCCTCTGGTATGACCATGCCCTCTGGCACTAAGCTATTGGCGCCGATCACCGAGTTGGCGCCGATTACCGCCTTGTTCAGTACCACTGCGTTGATACCTATTAGCGCATTATCACCGACCGAGCAGCCGTGTACAGTAGCTTGGTGGCCAACGGTGACATTGTTGCCGATCAGGGTGGAGGCGCCAAAATCTGCATGAACAACGGCCCCATCTTGGATGTTGCTGTTGCTGCCAATGGTAATCTGCTCGGCATCGCCGCGCACTACTGCGTTGAACCAAACGCTGGAGCCTTTCTTAAGGGTAACTGAGCCGACTACAGTGGCGTTAGTGGCAACAAAGCTGTCGGGGTCAACTTGTGGGCAGCGTTCTGCGAGGTCTGCGATCATAATGAAATCCTGTTGCTTAGAGGGTGATTTGCGTGAAGCAGATTAACTAAATCTGGGTGCCAGGCAAGTTTTAACCACTTTTTTCTGCGGCCGCTTGGTCCGAGTCAGCTCGTTTTTGGGACTGTGGTGCACCACGCCTTCTGTTATTCTAGCTCGCAAAGAAATTAAAGGAATAAAGCTATGGTTGTGCATTTGCCGCGCCCTGAACTTGATTACCCGTTCGCCGAGCCGCCTACTGCGGGCTCGTTTACAGAGGTGGCTAGAGGTATTTACTGGGTCTATATGCCTATCCCCGGCGGAATCGACCATATCAATTTGTGGCTGCTTGAGGACGACGACGGCTGGTACGTCATCGATACCGGCATGGCCACCGATAAAGGTATGGAGGTATGGCGCTCGGTGTGGCGGCTAGCCAGCGATATGATTGGTGCCGAAAAACCCGTCAAGGGTGTTATTTGTACCCACCTGCACCCAGACCATGTCGGCTTGGCCGGTTGGATTTGTGAGCGCAGTGGCGCGCAGTTCTACATGTCGCGCAGCGAGTACTTTATGTGCCAGACATTGGTCGCCGACTCTATGCGCAGCGCACCGCAAG
>JBELGO010000071.1:0-8252 GCA_042091915.1 SAR92 clade bacterium
AGTGGTTTTTAAAAGCGTGGCAGCAAGATGCCGGGCTACTCTGGGTTCTCCGCCCTTTGGCAGGGCTCTATGGATGGTTGGCAGCGCAGCGCCAAACTCGACGCTCTGCTACAGATCCGGGCACTACACCGGTAGTGGTGGTAGGTAACCTTACAGTTGGCGGCAGTGGGAAAACCCCGCTGCTGATTGCGATGGCGAAACAATTGCAGCGCGAGGGCTGGCATCCAGGTATTGTCAGTCGCGGTTACGGCGGTAGAGCAAAAAACTATCCATTCACGGTATCCGCTGACTCCAATCCAGCCGAATGTGGCGACGAACCCCTGCTAATTGCTCGCGAAACCGGGCTGCCCGTGGTCGTGGATCCGGATCGCAGCCAAGCTGTTGCCGCTATACAAGCTCTGGATGGTGTCAATGTCGTACTCAGCGACGACGGCCTCCAGCACTACAACATGGCCCGCACTGTCGAGATTGCGGTCGTCGATGGAGTGCGCCAGTTTGGCAATCGCCGTTTGCTGCCCGCCGGACCTCTGCGTGAGCCTATAGCGCGTCTGCGCAGTGTCGATATTGTGGTCGTTAACGGTGGTCAGTCTTGCCCTGACGCAGTGCAAGCGGAGCCGATGAATGTGATCGCAGGCGCCTTAAAGCCACTTAACAAGGCTGCCCACAGACAATCTTTAACAGCGCCATCGGCGGTTCACGCAGTTGCGGCAATAGGGCGCCCAGAGCGTTTTGCAGAGACTCTCAATGGGCTCGGTTATCAAGTGACACTCCACCCGGCACCCGATCACGCAACGCTCAGCGCTGAACAGCTCAAGCAAACGGATGGTAAGCCCGTGGTAGTGACAGACAAGGACGCGGTAAAAATTTCTGCACAGGTCCTCGCCGAGGTGGCTAACCCAGTATGGGTGCTGGCTGTAGAGGCACAGCTGCCGAACTCTTTTTGGTTAAAATTGAATGACCTGCTGGGCCAACCCCAGCCGGCTGAATAAACTGGAGTTATTTTGAACTACCGAGTGATTATCCCCGCGCGTTTCTCCTCTACCCGTTTGCCGGGCAAGCCGTTGAGAGAGATCGTCGGCCAGAGCATGATTGAACGAGTTTGGCGCCAAGCAGTGCAGAGCCGAGCTGAACAGGTGGTTATAGCAACCGATGATGATCGCATTGCGGATGCCGCCCGCGATTTTGGGGCCGAAGTGGTGATGACCCGCAGCGATCACCCGTCCGGGACAGACCGTCTGCAAGAGGTGGTAAAGACTCTGGGTTGGGATGCTGAAACGATCGTAGTCAACGTGCAGGGCGATGAGCCGCTGATACCCGTTGCGGTTATCGAGCAAGTGGCAGAAAATTTAGCCGCGGTGCCCACTGCAGGGGTAGCGACGCTGTGTGAACCGATTCTGGACGTCGATACCTTTACCAACCCCAATGTTGTCAAAGTTGTCGCCGCCAACAGTGGCTTGGCGCACTATTTTAGCCGCGCCCCAATTCCGTGGCCGCGCGATGCCTTTGCGCAACCGCAAAAACAACTGCCGATCGGTTTGCCGGTGGCCCGACACATCGGTATTTACGCCTACCGAGTGTCGGCTTTAAATGCCTATGTCACCTGGCCGCCAGCACCACTGGAGTGTTTCGAGAGCCTTGAACAGTTGCGCTTCTTGGCCAATGGTGTGCCTATACACGTCGCCCCCGCTTGCGCTCAGGTACCTGGTGGCGTCGATACTCAAGCCGATCTCGATGCGGTTGTTGCCCATATCAACAGCGCTGGCCAGTAATGTTTTTTAGTCGCATTCAATCTACGGTTTTGAGCGAAGCTGTACAGTGACTAAGTTGTCAGTGGAGCACGATGTGGATCTTACCGGCGCCAATACGCTGGCGCTGAGTTGTCGTGCTCAACAGTTAATTCGCTGCAACTCGTTGGCAACACTGCAGGCGGCACGAGACTATGCTTTCGAGAATGGATTAGCTATTGCACTGCTTGGCGGTGGTAGCAATTCACTCTGCCGTGAATATATGCCTGACTTGGTGGTTAAACTAGAGGCTCCGACTAATGTCGGCGATGGGGGTTGCTACACAGAAATTGCCAGACAGCCTGAGAGCGGCCAAGTAACGATTGAAGTGGCCGCGGGTGTCAGTTGGGCAGAGCTGGTCTCTGCCACCGCAGCTAACGGACTTTCTGGGTTAGAAAACCTAGCCGCAATACCTGGCAGCGTGGGTGCGGCACCTATACAAAATATCGGCGCCTACGGGGTAGAGATTGCGCAATGTTTGCAATCGGTTCAGTTCTACCACTGGGGCAGTGGGCAACTGGTTGAGATGAATGCAGAGCAGTGCGAGTTTGGCTATCGTGAAAGTATTTTTAAACGCCAACTTGCCGGGCAGGGGGCGGTAGTTTCAGTGCAGCTGCAGTTGCTCGATGAACAGTGCGCTAAACCCGCCTACAATACTGCCTACCCGGCGCTCGCCGAGGCTTTAATTGAATCTGCCCAGTGTGACGTCAATGCAGGTATTATCGCCGCAGCCGTTACCGCCATTCGCCAGCACAAACTGCCAGACCCCACCGTGCAGCCCAATGCCGGCAGTTTTTTTAAAAACCCGGTTGTCGACCTGGAACATTTTCAGCAGTTGCAACTCCGCTACCCGGAGATTCCGTGTTTTTCTGCGCCAACAAAGCGGCAAGTGAAAATACCTGCGGCCTGGTTGTTAGAGCAGGGTGGATTGAAGGGTTACCGCCACGGCGCGGTCGCCACTCATGCCCTACAGCCGCTGGTTTTAGTGAATCAGGGTGGTGCATCACTGCAGGAGTTACTGGAGTTTGCCGACCACTGCGCCAAGGTAGTAGAGCAAAAATTTGCCGTTAAACTCCAGCGCGAACCGCAAGAACTGGCAGTCTTTGAATGGCCAAATAGTGGAGCTGGCAATGCTGTTTAGCCATCAACAAATCCCGCTCGAGGGCGATGTAGGTCAACAGTTGCAGCTCGACTACTACCCTACATGGTTGAGCCAAACCCGCGCTGATCAGTTGTTGGCATTGGCTGAGCAGCTCAATTGGCGGCAGGATCAGTTGCGGATGTTTGGTCGCCAAATCCCCGTGCCTCGACTGCACTGCTGGTACCGCACGGACGGACTCTCTGGCGGAGAGGTCGATTACCGCTGGTCTGGTCTGGGAATGGTCGCCGAGGCGGCTCCTCAATGGTTGGTAGATATCACTGCCGAGATAGCCGAGCTGGCAGAGACGCCGCTCAACCGCTGTTTGGCCAACTACTACCGCGACAGCCGCGACAGTGTCGATTGGCATGCAGACGATGAGGCCGAGTTGGGTGAGGCACCCATTATTGCTTCATTGTCGTTGGGCAGCCGCCGCCAGTTCCAGTTGCGTCATCAGCGCACCAAACAGCGCCATAAATTTGACTTGGAGCACGGCTCACTGCTCATTATGGGAGCGGGCGTGCAGCGCCACTGGCAGCACCGCGTACCCAAGCTGACCGCTGCCGTTGAGCCGCGTATCAATCTCACACTGCGCTATATCGCGCCGCCAGTACGGCGGGATGTCTGATGGCGTTTGATCACAAGGCTTTTTTGGCGACATTGACAGAACGCCCCGGCATTTATCAGATGTACGATGCCAACGCGGTGGTCATTTATGTCGGCAAGGCGAAAAACCTAAAACGCCGAGTATCCAGCTATTTTCGCAAGACCGGCCTTGCCCCTAAAACTCAGTCGCTGGTGGCGCGTATTGCCAATATGGAGGTGACGGTCACCGAGACCGAAACCGAGGCGCTACTGCTCGAAAACAACCTGATTAAACAGCATCAGCCCAACTACAACGTTCTGCTGCGCGATGATAAATCTTACCCCTATATCTTTCTCTCGGATCGTGACCAATACCCGCGTTTGACGCTTCACCGCGGCCCTAAAAAAGCCAAAGGTGCTTATTTTGGTCCGTTTCCGAGCAAATATGCGGTGCGTGAAAGCTTGGGTTTTTTACAGAGAGTTTTCAAAGTGCGCCAGTGTGATGACAGTTTTTTTCGCAATCGCTCGCGGCCGTGCCTGCAGCACCAAATTAAACGCTGCACCGCACCGTGCGTCGGGCTGATTTCGCCAGAAGATTACGCTGCCGATGTGCAGAAAACGCAACTCTATTTGCAGGGTAAGAGCTCGCAGTTAATGCGCGATCTTGAGCGCGATATGGAGCAAGCCGCAGAAGCGCTTAAGTTTGAACAGGCTGCGGAGTATCGCGACCAGATAGGAGCGTTGCGTCAAATACAGGCCGAGCAGGTTATCGAACAGGGCAACGCCACTATCGATATTGTCAGTGCCGCTTACGAGGGCGGAGCTGCCTGTGTCCATGTGCTTTTTGTTTGCCAAGGTAAGGTGTTGGGCAGTCGCAGCTACTACCCTAAGGTGCCATTGGCCGACAACTCGGCGGATGTTTTAGAACATTTTTTGCCACAACTCTATCTAACCGGTGACGGCCGTCCCGATTTGCCTCGGGAACTGGTGGTAAGCCACAGCTTTGAGGGAGCAGAGTCGTTAGCACAAGCGCTCACTCAGTTGGCCTCGCGACAAATTGCTATCCGTCATCAAGTGCGCGCTGCGCGCAGTAAATGGTTGGCTCTGGCCATGCGCACAGCCGAGCATAACCTGGCGGCTAAAGTGGCCAGCAAAGAGAATATGCAGCAGCGCCTAGAAGCGCTCGCCGCTGAGTTACAGCTCGACGAGTTGCCCACGCGCATGGAATGTTTTGATATCAGTCACAGCAGCGGTGAAGCGGTGGTCGCCTCCTGTGTAGTGTTTGACGGCAACGGACCGCTGAAGAGCGACTACCGGCGCTTCAACATTGACGGTATCACCGGCGGTGACGATTATGCGGCTATGGACCAAGCGTTGCGCCGGCGCTACTCGCGTTTGGTCGCGGGCGAGGGCAGGCTGCCCGATATTTTGTTTATTGACGGCGGCAAAGGTCAATTAACTATCGCCCAAGCAGTTTTGGCTGAGCTGGCCGTCAGCGATGTAGTTTTGGTCGGGGTCGCCAAAGGGGTCACCCGCAAACCTGGCCTGGAGACGCTGATTGTGGCTGAGACGGGGCGTGAAATTACTCGCGCCGCCCCAGCCGCCCTGCACCTTATTCAGCAGATTCGCGATGAGGCACATCGCTTCGCGATTACTGGGCACAAAGCGCGCCGCGATAAAAAACGCCGCAGTTCAGGCCTGGAAGATATTGCCGGTGTCGGACCGCAGCGGCGCCGCGATCTGCTCAAGTATTTTGGTGGGCTTCAAGAGATTAAACGCGCCAGCGTTGCCGATTTGATGAAAGTAGACAATATCAATAAAAAGGTCGCCGAAGCTATTTACAGTGCCTTTCACAACCAGTAGGTTGTAGCGCTAGAACTAACAGAATTACAAAGGACTGCCACCCCATGTGGAATTTACCCAATACATTGACCGCCTTGCGCGTCGCGCTCATCCCGGTGTTTGTTGTGGTTTACTACCTACCCTGGGAGTGGCATCACATAGCCTCAGCGGCGATCTTTACTGCCGCTGCGCTGACAGACTGGGTCGATGGCTATCTCGCACGCAAGATGAACCTAATGACCCCATTTGGGGCATTTCTAGACCCTGTTGCCGATAAACTGATTGTCGCAACTGCACTTATACTGTTGCTCGAAGTGCACTCGGAGCCATGGTTCGCCTTGCCTGTGGTCATTATTATTGGCCGCGAGATTGTTATCTCAGCACTGAGAGAGTGGATGGCAGAGATTGGATCGCGTGGCGATGTCAAAGTTTCAATGATCGGCAAAGTCAAAACCTGGGTACAGATGGCGGCGGTAGTTGTGCTGCTGGTAGCCACGCCAGAACACCCCTGGCTGCTCTGGCTGGGCTATATCGCTATCAGTGCAGCGGCAGCGTTAACCCTCTGGTCTATGGTGCTCTATCTCAAGTTGGCCTGGCCACAGTTAAAAGCGAGTAGCTAACTGTTTTAATGGTTGATTTATTGGTGTTGATCACTAGAATAGCCAACCTGCTCAAAGTCGTAAGTGAACACTACTGTCAACATTGAGTATTGGGCTTAACAGCTCTTTTGGATATGCAGGCGCGGTGGCAGAGTGGTCATGCCGACGACTGCAACTCGTCTTACGCCGGTTCGATTCCGACCCGCGCCTCCATATCCAAGAGGGTTGGCTCTTTCAGCTTTATCTTCTTTTCCACTGGAAGTTAGCTTGATAAAAACCCTTGTGTCGTCCACTCGTGAAAAGTGACCGCAGGGTGGCCTCGTCAGAGGCCCCACTAGCAGCTCAAGACAACTCTTGGCTGTGTCACTGAAGCCTCGGTGGCGAAATTGGTAGACGCAAGGGACTTAAAATCCCTCGGTTGGAAACGACCGTGCCGGTTCGATTCCGGCCCGAGGCACCATATTTGAAGTGATTCATTCCCTATCTGGACATACCAAAGCCCCCTGAGCTCGTTTCTGTACCTGTATTCCGTTAAACTACGAAAATTTTTATAAGGAAGGATTAAATGTCCACACCATTAATTTTTGACAATGTGTTTGGTGAAGTGACTCCCTCGCTCATGGCCGAGTTAACTTCTTACTGGTCATCATCAGATATTGCAGTAGCTGGCAATATGTCAGAACGTGCTAAGCAAGTAGCACTAGTGGCTAGATCGGCTGAAGGGGCAATTGTCGGCGTTGCCTCTGTCGAAAAAACCTATCACGCTCCTTTCAAACATGATTTTTTCCTTTTTAGAGCGAGCGTATCTCGTGCTGCTGGCGGTCAACTGCTCTCAAGTCAGCTACTCAACAAGACCTTCGATTTATTAAACGATAGATATGACCCTAATAGTGATACAGCAATTGGTCTACTGGCTTCGATACAAAATAAGCACTTGGACAGGCTTTTTTCTGAAGCAGTAGGTAGCCGTTCGAAGATGATCTTCATTGGCTACAACCAACGAGGCCACCAGATGCGTATAAGGTATTTCGACGACGCACGTCTCAACCCTAAGTGATAACAACTTTCGAGAATCAAAACAATGGAAGTGACAGCAAAGTTAGTTCATCAGCATGCAGATGCTTTACTCGATAGTGAGATAAGTCAATATTGGGTTGATAACGCCATTGGCGTACCGGAAAATCTCGTCCCAGTGAGGCTCCGAGAGGTTATAGCCATTGCTAGGGATGATGCTGGTAAGCTAGTAGGTGTGGCCACAGTCAAAGTGATATGGGTGCCTAGGCTAAAAAATTGGTTCCATACTTTTCGTGTCAGCGTAGCTAAAGATGCTCGCGCAAGTATCTTGCGTCTCGCCCCGGCTCAGTGGGTTGATACGAAGCTTTTCTATTTGGTCCTAAATTATTTAGAGAGCAGTTTTGACCCTACTGTCAGTGATAGTCCGATTGGGCTTTACATAAATGTCTCTAACCCCAAAAGAAATGCCGTGCTGAACGCGCCTGTAGAATCGCAAAGTGGTTTAACGTTTTTAGGTTACAACGTAGACGGCGAACAGATACATATTAAATACTATTCTGGTGCACAAATTGGTCTTGCTACGCCCCCGACTTTGTCCTGATTAGCGACCTGTTAGCAATTCAAAGGGTTGTTGTTAGCCCCGCAAGTGGAGACTATTCAGTCACCCATTTTGATTGTCCCAGCGCGTTCGCAGCCTAGAATGCTCCTGTGAATTAGCTGCCTGGAGGCAACCATGACTGTATATAAAAGCCCTGAAAAAGAATTTAACTTCCTCCTCAATGAAGTCTTTGACTACGCGTCACTGGCTGCACTGCCCGGTTTTGAAGATGCCACTCCAGAGATGGTTGAATCAGTACTGCCTGAGGCGGCCAAGTTTTTTGAGCAAGTTGTTGCTCCCACCAACCAACCCGGCGATCAGCAGGGCAGCAAGCTGATTGATGGCCAGGTAAAAATCCCCGATGCACTGGAAGGCGTCTATCCGCAGTTGGTAGAGGCTGGCTGGACTGCGCTGAGCGGCGACGCTGAGTACGGCGGTGCCGGTTTCCCCAACGTCGTTGGCTTGGCTGTTCAAGAGATGTTGCAATCGAGTAACTTGGGCTTCAGCTTAATGCCTATGCTGACTCAGGGTGTTGTGCACGCGCTGGATCTCTACGGCAGCGATGAGCAGAAAGAAACCTACCTCAGCAACCTGGTTACTGGCCACTGGTCTGGCACCATGAATCTTACCGAACCGCAAGCTGGTACCGATCTGGGTGCGGTACAGACTAAAGCTGTGCGCAACGGTGATAC
>JBELGO010000072.1:0-8056 GCA_042091915.1 SAR92 clade bacterium
GGGGCGTCGCGGTGTCGATGGCCGCATCCGAGGCCGTGCGCTTGCTGCCGCCGCTAATCATGAGTGACGCCCAGGCAGATCAAGTGATTGAAACTGTGATTGCCCTAATTGATGAGCATCACACCGCAACCTCTGCAGTTTAAAGCCTGCAATTTAGGAGCTGTTTATGTCTAACCGCCACTTTTTAACCCTGCGCGATCTCAGCGCCGACGAGTTGATGGGGGTTATCGACCGCGCTCAACAGCTTAAAAAACTCCAGCGCAGCGCCACCGAACACCCACTGCTAAGTGGTAAAGTGTTGGCGATGATTTTCGAAAAATCCTCAACACGCACCCGCGTCTCGTTTGAAGCCGGCATGGCGCAGCTCGGCGGCAGTGCTCTATTTCTCTCGCCAAACGATACCCAGCTGGGGCGCGGCGAACCGATTGAGGACAGTGCGCGAGTGATTTCACGCATGGTCGATATCGTCATGATTCGCACCTTCGGCCACGATAAAATCGAACGGTTTGCAGAGTACTCACAAGTGCCTGTCATCAATGCCCTCTCGGATGACTATCACCCCTGCCAGCTGTTGGCAGACATCCAAACCTTCACCGAAGCTCGCGGCAGCTTAAGCGGCAAAACCGTCAGCTGGATTGGCGATGGCAACAACATGTGTCACTCTTGGATTAACGCCGCAGCAATACTCGATTTCGAACTGCGCATAGCCACTCCCAAAGGCTACGAACCCAATGCCGAGATTCTCGCAGCTGCGGGCGGCCGCGCCACCATTGGCCACACTCCGGAGCAAGCTGTGCGCGGCTCGCACTTAGTCACTACCGATGTTTTTGCCTCTATGGGCCAAGAACAAGAGCAAGCTGAGAGATTGGCGCGTTTTGATGGCTTCCAAGTTAACCACGCACTGCTCGACAGCGCTGCTGACGATGTGCTGTTTATGCACTGCTTACCCGCCCACCGCGGCGAAGAGGTCTCTGCCGAGTTACTTGAGGATGAACGCATCTCGGTCGTCTGGGAGGAGGCGGAAAACCGCCTGCACGCGCAGAAGGCCTTGATGGCGTTTCTACTCGGGGTATAGTGATTCGGACATAAAAAACCGCCGCTGTGACCAGCGGCGGTTTTTTTGTGTCGAGGCCATTATCCGGCGTAATCTACCTCGTCAATCTCGTATTCCACCTCGCCACCGGGCGTTTGCACCGCGACAACATCACCAATCTCTTTGCCGATAAGTGCGCGCGCAATCGGCGATTGATAAGAGATTTTGTTGGATTTCACATCGGCCTCATCATCACCGACGATGGTGTAGGTGACTGTCGCCTCTGTTTCAACATTTAAGATGGTTACCGTGGCGCCAAAAATTACTTTATCGGCGGCGGGGATTTTACTGATATCGATAATCTGAGCATTGCTCAATTTGGCTTCAATATCCTGAATACGCCCTTCAATAAAACCTTGCTGCTCGCGAGCCGCGTGGTACTCCGCGTTCTCTTTGAGATCGCCGTGTTCACGCGCCTCAGCAATCGCCGCAATCACTTTGGGGCGGTCTTGTTTTTTCAGGCGGTCGAGCTCTTCGCGCAGTGCTGCTTCACCTTGAACCGTCATAGGACTCTTTTGCATTATTTCTCTCCTACCGCTTACGCTGGAATCTGTTGGTGCAGATCTTGCAATTTGCGCACGGTAATATCGCCGGCGTAATGTAGCGCATCGCAAACTGCGTTGCCGCCCGCCAGTGTGGTCGTGTAGTAGACTCGGTGTTGCTCGGCACTTGAGCGAATCGCCGAGGAGTCCGCTATCGCCTGACGCCCCTCTGTTGTGTTGACGATCAGATCGATCTTATCGCTCTTAATCATGTCGACAATGTGCGGGCGGCCCTCTTTAACTTTGGCTACACGTTCAACCTCAATGCCTGCTGCGATCAATACATCAGCCGTGCCGCGTGTGGCGTAAAGGGTAAAGCCAAGCTCAACAAAACGTTTAGCTAGCTCGGCAACACCGTCTTTGTCGCGCTCGCGAACACTGATAAATACCGAACCACCGCACGGGATCTCGTCACTGGCGCCGAGTTCAGCTTTGCCATAGGCCTCAGCAAAACTGTCGCCAACACCCATGACTTCACCGGTCGACTTCATCTCTGGACCGAGAATGGGGTCGATACCTGGGAACTTGTTAAATGGGAACACCGCCTCTTTGACACTGAAGTAGGGCGGAATAATCTCTTTGGTGAACTTTTGACTGGCCAGTGTCTGACCCACCATGCAGCGGGCCGCCACTTTGGCCAGCGAGCGACCGATACATTTTGAGACAAACGGGACAGTTCGCGAGGCACGTGGATTCACCTCGATGACATAAATCTTGCCATCTTGGAGTGCCAGCTGAACATTCATCAGACCACGCACACCCAGCTCTAGAGCCATTTTGCGGCAGATTTCGCGCATCTCGTCTTGTACTTCGGCCGGCAGACTATACGGTGGCAGAGAGCAAGCCGAATCACCCGAGTGAATACCTGCCTGCTCGATATGTTGCATGATCGCGCCGATAACCACTGTTTCGCCATCGCTGACAGCATCGACATCGACCTCGATGGCTGTTGGCAAGAAGAAATCTAAAAGCACAGGAGAGTCGTCAGAGACCTTAACTGCGCTGGTCATATAGTGCGCCAGCTCTTCTTCTTTGTAGACAATCTCCATGGCGCGGCCACCGAGAACGTAAGAGGGGCGTACAACAAGCGGGTAGCCAATTTTCTCGGCCAAGCCGATCGCTTCTTCGGCGCTGCGAGCAGTTGCATTCGGTGGTTGTAACAAACCCAATTTATCGATCATTTGCTGGAAGCGTTCACGGTCTTCCGCGCGATCGATGGCATCTGGAGTTGTACCGACAATCGGCACGCCTGCCGCCTCAAGTGCGCGCGCCAATTTCAGCGGAGTCTGCCCGCCAAATTGGACAATCACCCCAGCGGGTTTTTCTATACGCACTATCTCCAGGACATCTTCCAAGGTGACAGGCTCAAAATAGAGGCGATCAGACGTGTCGTAATCGGTGGATACGGTCTCGGGATTACAGTTAACCATGATGGTTTCGTAACCGTCATCGCGCATCGCCAACGCGGCGTGAACACAGCAGTAGTCAAACTCAATTCCTTGACCAATGCGGTTGGGACCACCTCCGAGCACTAAAATTTTCTGTCTGTCACTTGGTTGCGCCTCGCACTCCTCCTCGTAGGTTGAGTACATGTAGGCGGTATCGGTGGCAAATTCTGCAGCACAGGTATCGACACGCTTATAAACCGGATGAATCCCCAGTGCCTGGCGGTGATCGCGGACCGCGTCTTCACTGCACACCAGCAGTTCTGCCAGACGTTTGTCGGCAAACCCTTTGCGCTTGAGGCGATAGAGCTGATCGCGGTTTAATGTATCGATGGTTTGACCGAGCAGACGCTGTTCGTCTGCGATCAAGTCAGCAATTTGCACCAAGAACCAACGGTCAATCTTGGTAATATCGAACAGTTCTTCAACACTCATGCCGGCGCGCATTGCATCGGCCAAGTACCAAATCCGCTCGGGGCCCGCCTCTGCCAACTCGCTGAGCAGTGTCGACTGATCGGCCTGATCGGGAGCGAGTACTGGGTCAAAGCCACTGACGCCGACCTCTAGGCCGCGCAGTGCTTTTTGCATCGACTCTTGGAACGAGCGGCCAATCGCCATCACCTCACCGACAGACTTCATTTGAGTGGTCAGTTTGGCGTTAGCTTGGCTAAATTTTTCAAAAGCAAAGCGTGGTATTTTAGTCACCACGTAGTCGATGCTGGGCTCAAACGAGGCCGGCGTACGGCCGCCAGTAATTTCGTTTTGCAGTTCATTGAGGGTGTAACCGACCGCCAATTTCGCCGCCACTTTAGCGATCGGGAAGCCGGTCGCCTTAGAGGCCAGCGCCGAACTGCGCGAAACACGCGGGTTCATCTCAATAACAATGAGCCTGCCGCTGTCTGGGTCTACGGCAAATTGGACATTGGAGCCGCCAGTTTCTACACCGATTTCGCGCAATACCGCCAGCGAGGCGTTGCGCATAATTTGGTACTCTTTATCGGTCAGAGTCTGAGCGGGGGCCACGGTGATCGAGTCACCGGTATGGATACCCATAGGGTCGAGATTTTCGATTGAACAAATAATAATGCAGTTGTCCTCGCGATCGCGGACCACCTCCATCTCATACTCTTTCCAGCCGATCAGCGACTCATCGATCAACAGCTCATTGGTTGGCGACAGGTCGAGACCACGGCGACAGATCTCTTCAAACTCTTCGCGGTTGTAGGCAATACCGCCACCTGAACCACCCATAGTGAACGATGGGCGAATAATGCAGGGGAAACCAAAGCGGTGAGAGATCTGCTCTGCCTCTTCCAAGCTGTGAGCAATACCGGAGTTAGGCGTATCCAGACCGATCGCCTTCATTGCCGTGTCAAAACGCTCGCGGTCTTCCGCTTTATCGATAGCGTCAGCGTTGGCGCCGATCATTTCAACACCAAACTCTTCTAGCACGCCGTGCTTTGAGAGATCGAGCGCACAGTTCAATGCTGTTTGTCCGCCCATGGTCGGCAGTAGCGCATCGGGGCGCTCTTTCTCAATAATTTTTGCCACTGTGCGCCACTCGACAGGCTCGATGTAAGTGGCGTCAGCCATCGCTGGATCAGTCATGATGGTGGCCGGGTTAGAGTTGACCAAAATCACTCTAAAGCCCTCTTCGCGAAGCGCTTTACACGCCTGCGCACCAGAGTAGTCAAACTCGCACGCCTGGCCGATAACAATCGGGCCGGCACCAATGATGAGGATACTTTTTATGTCGGTTCTTTTTGGCATAGCGCTGCGGGTTCCTGCGGCTGTCTTAATCTAATTTTTAAAGTGGCTACTCTCTGCTCGATCTTGCGATCAGTGAGCTTTGTCAGCATCCATCAGTTCTATAAAGTGGTCAAATAGCACCGCGGCCTCATGCGGGCCGGGGCTAGCCTCAGGGTGACCCTGGAAGCTAAAAGCGGGGCGATCGGTGCGCTCAATTCCTTGCAGCGACCCGTCAAAAAGTGAGCGGTGAGTCGCGACCAGGCAATCGGGCAGAGAGCCCTCATCGACAGCAAAACCATGGTTTTGGCTAGTAATCATGACTGTTTTGGACGCTAAAGCTTCAACGGGGTGGTTGGCACCGTGATGGCCAAACTTCATTTTTTGGGTTTTTGCGCCAGAGGCCAAGGCCAACAACTGGTGACCAAGGCAGATGCCAAATAGAGGGATTTTGGCTTCTAGCAGCGATTTGATCGCCTCAATGGCATAGTCGCAGGGCTCTGGATCACCGGGGCCGTTGGAGAGGAACACACCGTCGGGCTGCATTGCCAGTACTTCGCTAGCGGGAGTTTTAGCCGGCACCACAGTGAGATCGCAGCCGCGGTCGGTAAGCATGCGCAAAATATTGTGTTTGACGCCAAAATCGTAAGCGACCACTTTGTATGGACGTTCAGCTACCTCGCGGTGCCCACTGCCCAACTGCCAGCTTCCCTCACTCCAGCTGTACTGTTGTTGGCAGGTGACTTCTTGGGCCAAATCCAAGCCTTGCAGGCCGGCAAATTTGCGCGCAGCTTCTAGCGCTTGTTGCTCGTCAATATCTCCGGCCATCAGGCAACCGCTCTGGGCCCCCTTCTCGCGTAAAATCTTAGTCAGCTTGCGCGTGTCGATATCGGCGATACCGAGGATATTGTTGTCTTTGAGGTAGCCGTCCAGCGACTGTTCAGAGCGGAAATTGGAAGCCAGCAGCGGTAGATCGCGTATGACTAAACCGGCTACATGCACGCCGGAGGATTCGCTGTCCTCTCGATTAACGCCTACATTGCCGATATGCGGGTAGGTGAGCGTCACTATTTGGCGAGCGTAGGAGGGGTCTGTAAGGATCTCTTGATAACCGGTCAGAGCGGTATTGAACACCACCTCACCCACAGAACAACCATCACTACCGATAGCTGAACCTTTAAAAACTGTGCCATCAGCTAGAACCAAGATGGCGGGGCGATGGTTTTCGGGACTCACACGACCTCCTAAAAAGTGCAATTAAAGAGTAGATCTGAGTGGCCATTTGCACAGCAATGGCTTTTTTAAGGGGCCAAATTGTAAAAAAGCGAGATGAAACGCTAGGGTCTCATCTCGCTTAATTAGAACTATTCTGGCCGCATACTCCCGGATCTAGGCTGCCCTAAATGGGCAGAATCTAGGACAGTATTGTACAGCCAATGTTCGCTATCTGTCTATCTAATCCGTCGCCTTAATGGCAAATAGAGGCCGCTTTAACGCAACCCGAGCACATCCTGCATATCAAACAAACCGCGCTCTTTGGCACCGAGCCAAGCCGCTGCACGCACCGCGCCGCGGGCAAAAGCCATGCGGCTAGAGGCTTTGTGAGTAATTTCTATGCGCTCACCCTCGGCGGCAAACAATACCGTATGATCACCGACGACGTCCCCGCCGCGCACCGTCGCAAAGCCGATCGTCTCACGCTCGCGGGCACCGGTTTGACCCTCGCGACCATAGACGGCTACTTCTCTCAGATCGCGACCCAACGGTTTAGCCACCGCTTCACCGAGTGAGAGCGCCGTACCCGAAGGTGCATCCACTTTATGCCGGTGATGAGCTTCGATAATCTCAATATCGACCTCATCGCCGAGCACCGACGCGGCCATCTCTGCCAGCTTAAAGCAGAGATTTACGCCAGTGGCGTAGTTTGAGGCGATGCACAGAGCGCTCTGCTCACCCATAGACTCCACTTCTGTGCGCTGCTGCGCAGTAAAACCGGTAGTGCCTACCACCAAGCGTTTGTTGTGGTTGGCGCACCAGGCAGCGTTGGCCACCGTGGCCTGCGGGACAGTAAAATCTATCAGCACATCAAACTGATCGGCCTGAGAGGTTAATTCGCTGCTGAGCAGCACATTGTTGCGACCAATACCGGCCAATTCACCGCTGTCGACGCCAATCAATGAGCTGTCCGGGCGTTCCAGTGCAACCGTTAATTCCGCTTCGCTAGAGAGCGACAGCGCCTCAATTAAGGTTTTTCCCATTCGCCCACCGGCGCCGGTCACTGCCACTCTAATCATATGCTCTCTCTCAGTGCTAAACGCACGCAGTTAGGTCAACCGGTCAGATTATCGAAGAATTTTTTCACGCCGGCAAACCAAGTCTCACTTTTCGGTGAATGCTTGCGTTTACCACCGAGACTCTCTTCAAATTTTTCCAGCAAATCACGCTGTTCGCTGCTTAGGTGAACGGGAGTTTCAATTACCACTCGACAGAGCAGATCACCCGCACCACCACCGCGCACGGGGGCCACACCCTTGCCGCGCAAGCGGAACAGTTTCCCGGTCTGTGTCTCGGCCGGAATCTTTAACTTAACCTTGCCACCTAAAGTAGGCACTTCGAGTTCTCCACCCAAAGCCGCCTGAGAGAAACTAATCGGGACTTCACAGTGGAGGTTGGCACCGTCGCGAACAAAAATGGGGTGCTCGCGCACCACAACTTGAACGTAAAGATCCCCAGCCGGACCACCCTGGGGACCGGCCTCGCCTTTGCCCGAGAGTCGTATGCGATCGCCACTGTCTACACCCGGAGGGATCTTAACCGAGAGTGTCTGGCGCTCTTCACGCAAACCCTGGCCGTGACAATCTCCGCATGGGTCGGTAATGGTTTTGCCGCGCCCATGGCACTGTGGACAGGTTTGCTGCACCGAGAAAAACCCTTGCGACATACGAACTTGGCCATGCCCTTGGCACGTCCCACAGGTAGAAGTAGAAGTTCCAGGGCGCGCGCCGCTACCTTCGCAAGTGTCGCAATGCACTACAGTAGGCACTTTGATCTCTACGGTTTTACCGCGCACAGCGTCCTCTAGTGAGAGGGCCAAATCGTAGCGCATATCCGAACCGCGCGCCGGGCCACCGCGTCCGCGACCGCCGCCACCACCGAAAATATCCCCAAAAACGTCGCCAAAGATGTCACTAAACCCGGCACCGCCCGCTTGGCTTTGACCGTCGACACCG
>JBELGO010000073.1:0-7989 GCA_042091915.1 SAR92 clade bacterium
GCCGGCACCGGCGCCGGCACTACTCGAACTACTGGCTGCAACACCCGCAGCAACCACTGCGGCAGCAAAAAGACAAACACCTCCGCCGCCTTCTACGGCACTCCAGACCACCCCATCAGTCGACGCTTCGCTCGCAACAAGATCACCGGTTATCACTGCACTCTCAGAGGCGGTGTAGCTAACCGACAAGTCGGCATCAAAGAAGTCGATAATTCTGACCAAAGCCTCGCCATCACCTTCGATCAGCAGATCACCTTCACGGCGGTGCAGGCGTTGATTTTCAGGCTCAGCATCTGTTTCTACAGCAACCAGACGGTAGTCAACTCCCGGGGACGCGGAGACAACCAGCAAGTAACGGGGATCGATAACTTGAGTGGCCTGATCACCATCGGCTGTAGTAGTAACTAATTTATAAGCTGTCATAGTCTTATGCCTAAATGCTTTGAATCAACGAGCTGCTGTGGTTTAAACATTGCTCGTTGGTTGTTGATTTTCAGTGTTCTCTTCGGCTAGATCTTCACGCTCTTGCTCGCGTCGAACCGCCGACAGCGAGGAGGTGATAATGCCGGTGGGCACTGCGATCAGGCCCAACCCAATCATAAGAATCAAAAAAGTGAAAAAACGCCCGCCAATGGTGACTGGATAAATATCACCGTAACCGACGGTGGTCAGGGTAATCACCGCCCACCACAGACAATCAAAAATTGAGCCATAGGCCTCGGGTTGCGCTTGGTGCTCAAAGTGATAAATACCGACAGCCGAGATATAAATCATACCCATACTGGCGCCACCAAACAGAACAAGTTCTTCTCGCGCCTCCATCATCGCCCGGCTAAAGCGAACTATCGCACCGTTGTAACGGGCTAGTTTAAGCAGACGCAACAGCCGCAACAGCCGCAAAATACGCAACGAGCGCAGGTCGACAGCAAACGCCAGGTAGAACGGCAATATCGCTAACAGGTCGATCATCGCGTAAAAGCTAAAAAAGTGCTTAATGGGCTTGTCTGCCACGGCTAAACGGGCCAGATACTCGGCGGTAAAAATAGTGATCACCACAATCTCTGAAATCTCTAAGAACCTGCGCACAGGCGCAGAGAGATCCGGCAGTGTCTCCAGAGAAAAACAAAATACCGAATAGACAATTAGTGCGGTAATAAACCAGGTGACTTTGGGGCTGTCTAGAAAGGCTTTCATGCTTTGCCACCCTCTACAGCGACACCTGGCACCTCCGGCTCATCTTCACCAAAGTATTTCTCACTTAACAGCATGCACACTTCTAAGAGCGTAAACGTCAAAATCCAGTTGTCGCCCAAAGTGCCCGAATCAAACAGAATGGAGAAGTTGTGGAACATCCACACGCCTGCCTGAACAAAGACAAAATCTAATACTAAGGTGACACCGAGTGCTGCGGCTTCATTCATCTGCGGTACTGCCCAAATAATGAAGAGCCCACCCAGCACCATCAGCAATAATTCAGCCCATTTCATCCAAAACGGCGCCAATATATAGTCGCCATCAAACAAGCTTTCAATCACCTGTGCTTGGATCTCAATGCCGGGGACATACTCACCCAATGGCGTACCGCGATAATCCGTCAGACCCGCACCAGAGAGGCTGAGTAACACAATTTTATTGGTGAGCATCTCTGGGTCGACTTCGCCGCGCAAGATATCACTGGCGGAAAGGTAGCGACGAATATCTGCCTCCGCAAAATGCAGCCACATCTGCCCATCCGACTGTACTGGCAGATTCATATCGCCAATATCGTAAGACTCCACACCCCACTTATTAACATTGATGTTAATAGCCTCGACACCAAAGCCAACACGCAGCGCCTCCAACGGCATGGAGGGGACCAGCAGATCGCCATTAATAGCAGATACCAGTGGTATATGGCGCACTAAGCCGCTGTCGGCGTCGGCATCTACTGAGAGCACACATTGGCTGTATGCGGCCATTTGTAACTCGGGCAGGCTGGCTAAGACAAAGGGGAAATTGCGCACATGCTCAACAGCATCACCGCCAGTGACGTTGATCGGGTTAACGCGCATACCGCTGCTTGTAGTCAACGTCTCAAAGTTAAAGCCTGCCGCACCTAAAATAGAAGGTGTCTCATAGAGCGCATCGGCCAGTATCTGATCGTGGCTGCGCAACTGGCGCAACTGCTCGGCCAGGGCCTCATTGCCGGCAGGCAAGTTGTCGGCCACTTTATCGGGAGAGGTTTGGTCGGCCTCCGGCATATAAAAATCCAGCGCGATGGCCGCAGGCCCGTAACTGCCAATCTCGCTGATAAGCATGGCGGTTTTATTGCGCGGCCACGGCCACTGGCCAATTTCTTTTAGGCTTTTTTCGTCAATTTCGACGATGGTCACCGGGCTACTCTGGCGCTCGCGCCCAGCCACTTCGTGGGCCTCATCAGATACGCCACCGAGCGAGTCCTCAAACGGGGCGTTCATAGCAAAATCGTAAGCAAAGTAACCCAACAATAGTGCAGCGGCGAACTTACCGTCGCCCCACAACAAGACCTTTAATATACTATTGGTCGCTTTTTTAGCTAGCGCCACCAGCCCTACACCACTCATCGCAAAACCACCTCAATGCGTCTATTTAGTGGCTCTGCCACCTCATCACCAGTCTCGACAAACGGCGAACGCTCACCGCGGCCGATAGTTTCCATTAGCACAGTGTCGATACCTGCCTGTGCAATTTGCTGTGCCAGTACTGCAGCAAACGCGTCTGCGCGCAATTGGGATTCAGCATCGTTAGCTGGTTCACTGCCCACACTGTCGGTATAACCTGCCACCTCAAGCTCGGGCGCCTTGCGCAACTTGAGGTCACTCAGCAGTGCCTTGAGCATACCGGCAGATTTTTGATCAATAACACCTGCGTCATCTGTGTAAAACAGGTAGATTTTGGAGCGCGGCGGCAAAGCATCTAACAAACCACAGTAACGGCCGATAATGGCCAGCTTGTCGCCGATAAAAGAGACCAACTTGCCGCTCTTATCCACCTCAACCGTTTCAAACGGCTCGCTCATCTCGGCACTGCCAGCAGAGGTTTCCACTAAAATATTACCGGCACCGCCGCCAAAGTCAGGCAGTAACACCACGTTGTCGCCGGCGTAGTCCGCTGCGCCGCTGTCGCCCACTTCGAGCAAGAATTCTGTACCGCGCACACCCAGTGTCATAGTGGCGGTTTTAAAGCGCATAGAGTCTGGCGCAGCTTTGGAGAGGTGACCAGACACAGCGGCAAGTGAGCCGCGATTAATGGTCGCTTGCAGCCCACCGGTACGGCGACGACGGTCAAAACGGAAATTATCTAAACGGACTTCTGATTCAGCACCCCCGCTGAGAATCGTGTTATCGCGCAGGGTGATGCCAAAGGCGCTCTCTGCACCACTGACAATAATATCGCTGGCGTAAACAGGGCCGCCTATCTCTGGCGCAGTTGTGCTGCCATTGCGCTGAACAGTCACCTCACCCATTAGGGTCTTAAATAGGCCGACCTCTCCCCGCGCCAAAACGGGTTGCGCTAACAACGGCAGAATACAGAGCAACAAACTTGCGCCCAACCGCCGAGCCGAACCAACCCGACTAACTGTGTAATTCAACATACCCACCACTCTTTATTTGATCGGCCGAATGGCCTAATCATATAGCCCTAATAAAAGTGCCTTATTATGGTGCATGGCGCCGATTTTTAAAAGAAATTTGATGCGCAAGCTTTAACCGGCAGATAAAAAAACAGCGCCCAAAGGCGCTGTTTTTTTATCTGCTGGAAAAGGCTGTTACTTGATTAGCAGTGCCTCTAAACTACCACCATTGGCAACATATTGAGCGTAAACCTTGGGGCTGCGACCGCGGCCGGTCCATAAATGTTCTTGGCCGTCTACCACCAAACGGTACTTGGGTGGGACTGCCGCGCGCTTTTTAGCCGCCTTGGCTGGCCCAGTCTTGCGGCCACGCTTGGCACCACTGAGAGCTTTCAAGTCTTCACCGGTTAAGCCGCTTTTGGCCATTAAGGCTTGAATTTGCTTAAGCTTTGCCGCTTTTTCTGCCTGTGCTTTTGAAGACGCTTTCTTTTTAACTTCAACCAGCGCTTCATTTAACGAAGCGATAAGCTTTTCCAGCTGCACTTGATCCAAGCGTCGCGCCTCGGCTTTCGCTTTAGCCTTAGATTTTGCAAATAACGACAGTGCTGATTCTTTCATTTTACACTCCAGAGTAAATAGACTTGATAAAATACCTTTTAATTAATCGCAAACTCTATCCATGACATGAATATATTATCACAACCTTTAAAAATACGTATATATTTAATATTAATTTTTAAATAAAGCCAAGTTATAGATGATAAGCAATTTAAATAATTTAGCCTATTCACCGGTATAGCGCTACAATACAGCTGGATTAATTGCGAGATAAAGAGCGACAGCGTGAAAGTATTAGTTACCGGTGCGGCCGGTTTTGTGGGCCATTTTACTGCTTTGGCACTGCTGCGTGCCGGCCATCAGGTGGTGGGGATTGATAATCTCAACGACTACTATGCTGTGAGCCTAAAACAAGCGCGGCTCTCGCAGAGCAGAGCCCTGGGCTTAGAATTTACACAATTAGATATTGCCGATCGTCAACCGCTTGAAGCCCTGTTCAAACAACACCATTTTGACCAAGTTATCCATTTAGCTGCACAAGCGGGTGTCCGCTACTCGCTTGAAAATCCTCACAGCTATATTGAAAGCAATGTCGTAGGCTTTACCAATCTACTCGAATGCTGCCGCCACAATAGCATTGGCCATTTTATTTATGCCTCCAGCAGCTCGGTTTATGGGCTCAACACTAAACTGCCCTACGCAGCCAGCGATGGCGCCAGTCACCCCGCCTCGCTTTACGCTGCCACCAAACGCTCTAACGAGTTATTTGCCCACAGTTATTCGCACCTCTACGGTATACCCACCACAGGCCTGCGGTTTTTTACCGTCTATGGGCCGTGGGGTCGGCCGGATATGGCCTACTACACCTTCACACGGGATATATTGGCCGGCACGCCAATTAAGCTATTTAACAATGGCGATATGCAGCGCGACTTTACCTATATTGACGATGTTGTCGAAAGCATTGTCCGCCTGCTAGACCACCCACCCACGGCCAACCCTGACATGGCCGACCAAACAGAGCTCTGCCACCGCGACCCAAGCAACGCAGCGGCACCCTACCGACTGTTTAACATTGGCAACCACAGCCCGGTGCGGCTTGGAGAATTTGTTGCCACTATAGAAAACGCACTGGGTATCGAGGCGATTAAAGAGTATTACCCCATGCAAGCGGGCGATGTACAAGCGACCTTTGCCGATGTCGAACCGCTGGCCGATGCGGTTGGCTTTAGCCCCGCAACACCGCTGGCTGTAGGTATAGCCGAGTTTGTCGCCTGGTACCGCAGTTACTACAAAGTTTAGCTGGCCACCACCACGCCTGCCTGTGGCAACAACGCTTGCAACTTGCCGGCTAGCACCTGCTTGGCTGCGGCGTCCCCGTGTATTAAACGTATATCTGTAGGATGTTTGCGCATACGCCTAACAAAGCCGGTTAAATCAGCCTGATCTGCATGCGCGCTGTAACCGCTCAGGCGGGTGACGTTTGCCTTAATGGTGTAACGCTCACCGTCTAATTCCACCCAGCCGCCATGGGGGCCATGTTTTAAAATAGCGCGCCCAGGGGTACCCCGCGCTTGGTAGCCGACAAAGACAATGTCAGTTTTAGGCTCCTCGAGAAGGGCTTTTAAATAGTTAACGATTCGCCCGCCACTGCACATACCACTGGCGGCAATCACAATGGTGGGCCGTTTTCGCTTAGGCAGATAATCCACCATGGCCCTGTGATCTTGATGACCAGCAACGGTTAACAGCTGCTCAAAATTTAGCGGGTGGCGCCCCGCTTTGAGCTTACCTTTTGCCTCTTTATCCCAATAGACACGCAGCTTGCGATAAACCCCGGTAAATTTAGCGGCCAGTGGCGAATCGACAACAATATCAACCCCGCTCAGCTGATGATGGTGAAGAAGCCCCTCTATTTCGTAGAGCAGCTCTTGTGTGCGGCCGATACTAAATGCCGGTATCAGTACCACGCCGTTATCACTGACCGCCTTGCGCAGCACTGCACCCAACCGTTGGCGCCTGCTGCGCCGCCCCTCATGCACACGATCGCCATAGGTGCTCTCCAACACCAATGTATCGCAGCCGTAAGGGGCGCGCGGTGCGGGCAACAACGGGCTGTGCGGGGCACCCAAATCGCCAGAAAATCTCACGGTGTGCGGTTGATTCGGCAGCTCATTACCACGCAATTGGCAGCTGACATAAGCAGAGCCCAGTATATGCCCAGCGTTGTGCAGTTTTATACGCACACTATTAGCGCCCTGCTGGCCGATGGTAACCCAACGTAAATAAGGCAGCGGGCGCAACTGGCGTCGCAATTGTGCCAGGGTGGCTGTAACCAACGCTCGATTGCGGGTCACCCCAACCAACATGGCGTCTTCAATAACCAAGGGCAACAACATAGCCGAGGGGTAAGTACAGTAGATAGGGCCACTAAAACCCGCCGCCAAAAGCGCAGGTATACGGCCGACGTGGTCTATGTGGACATGGGTAACCACTAGCGCGGCAATACCTGCTAGAGAAAAAGGTATGTCCTCGCCAAGAGGTTGCTCCGCCCCTTGAAAGAGACCGCAATCAATTAATAACGACTCTTTCTCGCTCCAAAACAATTGGTGGCAAGAGCCAGTGACACCATCTACAGCCCCGTGGTGAACAATGTTTACTCCACCCGCTGATTGCATAGAATTAATAGTTAACAACATTAGCCGCAGCTAAGCGGGCTGGCGCTGCTTTTGCAGCCGGCTGTGCAATGCGTTTGCGGCTTTGCGTATCCAGCAGAAACCACAGTGCCGAATAAGCTAAGGCCTGCAATAACACCAACAAAACCAATATCTCTGCTGACGCTGCGCGCAGCAGATAACCACTGCCAGAGAATAAAGCCACGATAGTTAGGCCCGTTACACTGTTGGCCACACCGCTGTTGAGGCTGCGCTGCCAGTAGTGATACAGCAGGTTATGCAGATGGCGGTTATCCGCAGCCATGGGTGAGCGGCCTGCTAACAATCGGCGCGCCGCACTAAAAGATAAATCAGTTATCGGGTATAGCACCAGGCATAAAAGAGGCAACACCGCATTAGGCTGGTTTTGCAGTGCAAACCAAAGTGATAACACCACAATACCACCTAAGGCATAAGCGCCGCCGTCGCCCAAAAAGAACCGCCCCACCACAACGTTAACTATAAAAAATAGCCCGGCACCCAATGCTGCAGACAACCAGAGTGGCGCTAAACTTGCTTGCAGCCCAAATTGCTCAAGGGTGGCGGCTAAAAAAATAATAGTGGTACCGGCGACTAAACCATTAGCACCATCTGCGGTGTTAAAGCTGTTAATAAAAAACCCGGCCAACACCACCAAGATTAAAGCAGCAAAATACCCCTCTTGCAGCGGCATAATACCGGGCCAAACAGCAGACAGTGTTTTGTCTAAATTGAGCGCATAAAAGGCTGAGCCAACTACCAGCAATATACAAAAGAGCCTCAGTGAGGCGGGCAACTGAGCACCCATGTCCTCGGCAACACCTAAGCTATACAGCGCAACAACAACTACAAAGACAATAACTAGGGCACTGCTAAGGACCGCAGCAGAAAAAAGCATTTGCGGCAGCACCGTGATGGCCATAAACAACACCACAACACTGCCCCCCATCCGCGAGGCCGAATCGGTAGAAATACCGTGCTTATCAGCCCCCTCCAGGGCGAGGGGACGAAGAACAACATAACAAAAGGCTAAGACCGCAACTCCAACTGGGCCGGCTACCAACCAGCCCAACAAAGCCACAACAAGCAGCTTGAGCATCCTTGCAGACATCTGTATCTCCTCTCCAGAACTGAGTAATAAATTTA
>JBELGO010000074.1:0-7951 GCA_042091915.1 SAR92 clade bacterium
CTGCTCGGCTGGGCTGCATCGCGCTACAGCGGTATGTGGATCGGATTTAAGTGCGTTAACGAAACCGTCGAACAGACCGCTACGGTGGAAGTCAATCTCGACGAGATCAGTTTCAACACCCCAGACCGCGGCGAGCTGCCCGAGGGCGGTGTTAACTATCGCGTGATAGCCGGCGATCGCGAACTAGACGAGGTGATCGTCGCCGAACAGCGTATCCCGCTGCTCCATCAGTTTATCCGCGCTAACAATATCGACCGCATTACCCACGGCAACAGCGATACGGACGGCAAGCTGGCCATCGCCACGGCGGGCAAGGCCTGGCAAGAGACTATCGCCGCGCTGAAACTACTAGGTATCGATGAAGCGCGCGCTACAAAACTGGGGCTAACGGTTTATAAGCTCGGCTGTATCTGGCCGATAGAACCCGAAGGGATCAAAGCCGTCGCCGGCCGCCACAATGAAGTGCTGGTCATTGAAGAGAAAAAAGCCTTTATGCAGCCGCAAATTGCCGAGTTGGTTATCAACCTGCCCAACCGACCTGCATTGACCGGCAAAAACTCGCTGGATGGCTCAGAGCTGCTCCCCGGCTCGCGCCCGCTCAACGCGCAAATTATCGCTCGCGCTATCGCGCTACGGTTAGTCGCCAATGGCTGCACCGAGAGCGACATTGTCGCCTTTGCCGAACAGCAACAAAGTGGACCGGCCAAGTCGGGGCTTGCAGTTATGCGCACCCCCTACTTCTGTTCAGGCTGCCCGCACAATACCAGTACCAAAGTCCCTGCCGGCAGTATGGCGATGGGCGGCATTGGCTGCCACGCAATGGCCAGCGCCTATCGACCAGATACTCTTTCCCCCCTGCAGATGGGCGGTGAAGGCTGCAACTGGATTGGCTTGGCCCCGTTCACCGAGACTAAACATGTTTTCCAGAATCTCGGCGATGGCACCTACTACCACTCCGGTTTAATGGCGATCCGCGCTGCAGTAGCTAGCAATATCAACATCACCTACAAAATTTTGTACAACGATGCAGTCGCCATGACTGGCGGACAGCCTGTAGATGGCCCCATTTCGGTAGCTGAAATCACACACCAAGTGGTTCATGAAGGAGTTAAACGCTGCGTTGTGGTCAGCGATTATCCTGAAAAATATAAAGGCGACAATGGCATTGCAGCTGGCGTCGATATTCTGCACCGCAATGAGATGGACCAGCTACAGCGAGAGCTGCGTGATGTACCCGGCACCACAGTAATTGTCTATGAACAGACCTGTGCCGCTGAAAAACGCCGCCGACGCAAGCGCGGCAAGCTCGAAGACCCAGCCAAGCGCATGTACATCAATCCCGCCGTTTGCGAGGGCTGTGGCGACTGCTCGGCGCAGTCTACCTGCGTCAGTATCCAGCCATTAGAAACAGCAATGGGGCGCAAACGTCAAATTGACCAATCCTCGTGTAATAAAGATTACAGCTGTAACCGCGGTTTCTGCCCATCTTTTGTCACTATCTACGATGCCGAGCCGAAAAAGCCCGAAGCGGTCGCCACCGGCGGTTCACTCTTTGATGGTCTGCCAGCGCCTCAGGCGCCCGCGCTCAACGGCAGCAGCTACAACGTGATGATTACCGGCATCGGTGGTACCGGTGTTATCACTGTAGGCGCAGTGCTAGGTATGGCCGCGCACTTAGAAGAGCGCGCTTGCTCTATTTACGACATGACGGGGCTTTCGCAAAAGAACGGCGCCGTTTACAGCCACCTAAAAATTGCTGATCGCAACGCCGATATTGGTGCACAACACATCGCCGCAGGTGAAGCCGACCTACTGCTCGGCTTTGATATGGTTGCCTCTGTGGGTGGTGATGCTTTTACCAGCCTCTCTGAAAAGACCCAAATAGTGGGTAACAGTCGCGTCAGTAATACAGTGATCTTCCAGTTCAACCCCGACGACAAAGTCGACAACAGCTTGCTCGAGGGCAAATTAGTTGAGCGCGTCGGTCGCGACCACCTGCATCTAGTCGATGCTAGCAGTTTGGCACTCAAGCTGTGCGGTGACACCATCGCCAGCAATATGTTTATGGTCGGTTTCGCCTGCCAAAACGGTTTGTTGCCACTCTCGGTAGAAGCGGTTGAGCGGGCCAGTGAGCTCAATGGCACCGCCGTTGCCTTCAACCTTAACGCCTTCCGACTCGGCCGTGTTGCGGCACACGACATCGACAAGCTGATTGCTTTAGTAGAGCCGAGCAGTGCATCGGCTACCCTGCCACAAACTGCCGACGAAATTATTGCTCACCGCGTGCAACATCTCACCGGCTATCAGAATGCTGAGTACGCACAGCGCTACCAAACTCTGATAGAAAAAGTTCGCGATGCAGAGCGAGCACTCAACCCCGAAAGCGAGCAACTCACTGCCACAGTGGCGCGCTACTACTCCAAGCTACTCAGCTATAAAGATGAGTATGAAGTAGCGCGTTTGCATACCGATCCAACCAACTTGGCGGCTATGCAGAGCCAGTTCAGCGGGAAATTGCGGGTAGAATACAACCTTGCTCCGCCCCTGCTGAGCAAACGCGACCCGGTTACCGGACAGTTGCAAAAGCGCAGTTTTGGGCCGTGGATTCTGCCTGCATTCCGTCTCTTGGCTAAAATGCGCTTTTTGCGTGGGACCGCGCTGGATATCTTCGGTATGACTGAAGAGCGCAAAATGGAACGCCAACTCATCGCAGACTACGAAGAGTTATTGGCAGAAATAACTGCCGACCTCAACGCAGACAACTTTGCCCAGGCAGTTGAACTGGCTGCACTGCCCGAAACTATTCGCGGCTATGGGCACGTTAAAGAGCGCGACGTCGAGGCGACTCGCAAGCGCTGGGATGCTCTGCTGGAGGTGTTCCGCAACGGCGAGCCCGAGCAAGTCGTACAGTTTCAAGAGGCCGGCTGAACGTGGCTGAGTTACAGTTTTTGAAGAGCCCTGCTGGGCACTCTATTGCCTACCGCCACCAACCGGCTGCGCTCGGCACAGAGGGCCCCGGGGTGTTGTTCTGCTGTGGTTTCCAATCTGACATGAATGGCGATAAAGCGCTGGCTCTCGAAGCTGAGTGCAAGCGCCAGGGGCGCCAGTTCACCCGTTTTGATTATATGGCTCACGGCCAGTCGAGCGGCGATTTCGCTGAGGGCACCATCAGCCAGTGGCGCGATGATGCACTGCAAGTATTAGACCAGGTGACCCGTGGCCCACAGCTGATTGTCGGCTCATCTATGGGTGGCTGGATTATGTTGCTGATCGCCCTAGCCCGCCCCGAGCGCATCCACAGTTTAATCGGTTTAGCTGCTGCACCCGATTTTACCAAACGCTTTGTCGAAGAAGAACTCACCTTGGAGCAAGCTGCAATCCTGCAGAACCAGGGTTACTTTGATGTCCCCAACTGCTACGACGAGAACGGTGTCTACCGTATGTACAACAAACTTGTACAAGATGGCACTCACAACAACACCCTGCTCGACAAAGCACTTGCCATCGATGTGCCGGTGCGGTTACTACACGCCGTCAATGACGAGGATGTTCCTTGGCAAGTCGGTGGTGCCATCATCGAACAAATGACCGGTAGTAATGGTCAACTGCGGCTGCTCAAAACCGGTGGTCACAGGCTTTCCGATCCAGCGTCACTGGCTCTGATAGTAGAGACCTTACACGAGCTGTTAGACGCTTAGTTAAACCGCAGTAAAACCGCAGTAAAACCGCAGTAAAACAATAACAACCAAGAGGAAGGATTATGGAACTGTTAACTCAAACAACTGAGATAAACGCCACACTCACTACGGTCGTATGGCTGGCCGCTTGGTGGGCCGTACTATTGGCGCCTTTGGCGGTGATACGCGTAGTCACCTCCAACCGTCGCGGCAATGTTTACTTTGACCCCAACGGCAAAGATCTCGAGGGTTTTGCTGCTCGGCTAACTCGCGCCAGCTGTAACAACTACGAAAATCTGCCGCTGTTTATGGGCGTTCTTTTAGCCGCTCAACTACTTGGCCTCAGTGAGATCACCAATGCTACCGCCTGCTGGCTGCTCTACGCACGCATTGGCCAGAGCCTCGCCCACTTGATTTCGGGCAGTAAAAACTGGGTGCTGGTGCGGTTTGCGTTTTATATCGTTCAGTACGCCTTAGTCGCCAGTTGGGTAGTACAACTGCTAATGGCAATAAACTAAAAAATTCACCAAGGCCCGCCGTGTGCTCTGCATGCGGCTTTTACTGGAGTCATTATGAAAGTCACCGGTTTTAACCACATAGGCCTCAATGCCGCCGGCAAACACGATGAAACCCAAGCGTTTTACCCCGACGTGCTGGGCATGACCGAATTCGAGCGCAGCGGTGCCGCCACTTTGGTCAGCGGCTTCTGGTCGGGCGTAGATAAGACCTTTGTTCACGTCATTAGCGACCCTGCAGAGGGCCAAATGGCGCTGCCTAACAACACCCACTTATCCTTATTTGTGGAAGATATTGAAACTGCCGTAGAGGAAGTCAAAAACCGTACAGACGAGTTCGTGCACTTTGGCAATGGCAGCAGCCAGATCATCTGGTTTAAAGACCCTGCTGGCAATACCATCGAATTACAACAACAACCGCACTAACACAGGGGACCTGATGCTTTAGGCCTGCATCGCTCCTGCAACTAAACCTATCGAGGAACACACTTGGAAGCATTCGCCGGCATTACTGGCCTTGCCACCTATATACTAGGCACGATTTTTGTTGTTCTTCTGCCGGGACCTAACTCACTTTACGTAATGAGTACGGCCTCAAGAATCGGTTGGCGGCAAGCCGCCAAGGCTGCTGCAGGTGTATTTTGCGGCGACAGCGTGCTAATGCTGATGGCGGTACTCGGTGCCGCATCGCTATTAAAGAGCACCCCCAATGCGCTATACGCACTTCAGATGCTGGGCGCCGTTTACCTGCTCTATTTAGGTTACGGGTTGCTCAAACATGCCCTGGCTATTTGGCGAGGCAATAGCCGCGACGACAACGACCCACTTCATGGCGACAACCCCAAGCCCAACAAACAACAGCCATTTCGCCAAGCACTAATCATTAGCCTGCTCAATCCGAAAGCAATTCTGTTTTTTGTCTCGTTCTTTGTCCAGTTCGTTTCGCCCGATGCCCCAGCACCACTGATGAGCTTTTTACTGCTGGCGATTATTTTGCAAATTATCAGCATGCTCTACTTGGCGGGGCTTATCTTTTCTGGGGTGCGACTGGCCGCACTGTTTGGTCAGAACATTGCTCTAGCTAGCAGTGCCACTGGGTTAGTTGGGATAGCCTTTATCAGCTTTGCAATCAGCTTAGTAGTGGGTATCAGCTAACATCTAGTAATCGCCAAGGAGTGACACCGTCAATTAATAGTTGCAAAGACACAGGAGCAACCATGAACAATAATGAGATAGTCGTGATCACTGGAGGTTCAAGCGGCTTAGGCCGAGCATTGGCTGAGCGATTTGTTAGTGCCGGTGCCTGCGTGGCGTTGTTAGCCCGCGATCGCGACAAACTCTACTCAGTTAAAGAGGCTCTTACTGAGAAAATCAGAGGAGAGCAGAGACTAGAGTGCTTCTCATGTGACGTTGCGGATGTGGCTGCCTGCGCTTCAACACTGGCTAATATCGAAGAAAAACTTGGCGCCCCCACACTGCTGATAAATTCAGCCGGCGTCCTCAACGAAGGTTATTTTGATCATCTCAGTTTGGACGACTTTCGCTACACCATGGAGGTCAACTACTTCGGCGCCATTAATGTGATCCAGGCCGCTCTGCCCTACTTCGACCGCAACGGCGGCGGCCGCATCGTTAATATTGCTTCGCTGGCGGGCAAATTTGGCGGCTTTGGTTATGCTGCTTATTGCGGTTCTAAGTACGCCATGGTCGGGCTCAGCGATACCCTGCGGCTGGAACTGAAACCGCGCAATATAACAGTGCAACTCGTCTGTCCTGGAGAGTTTGAAACACCGATGACTCAAGCACTAGAGGGACAGCGAAGCGCCGAGAATATCGCCATCACTCAGACCATCCCGCCAATGACACTAGATCGTGTCGCCGACGAGGTATTTGCCGGTATTCAGCGCGACGCCTACTTGATTGTCCCCGGGCGCATTCCACGCCTGCTGGAGTGGCTTAATCGCACCCTGCCCGGCCTAATGCGCTGGGCGCTAGACAGTAAACTAAAAAAAATCTACCAAGGTCCGAAATAACCCGAACCACTAAATTACCAACTAGAAAAACATTAGAGAGGGTAAAACTATGATTTCAGCACAAGACCAACAAGCTATCGCTCACCTTGAAGAGACCTTTGCACTGCAAAAAGCCGCTTATCTCAAAGCGCCCTGCCCCAGCCTAGAAGAACGCGAAGAGCTACTCATGCGCTTACCGGCCATGCTGATGAGCAACGCCAAACTAATAGCACAAGCGATGAGCAGCGACTACGGCTACCACCCAGAGCTAACCACCTACATGTTTGATGTAGCCAATGTCGCTGGGCGCGCACAGTTTGCCGCCAGCTCACTCAAGGAGTGGATGGCTCGCGACTATCGCCCTTTAGAACCCTCGCTCTATGGCAGCTCTAAAGCCTATATTGAGAACCAACCTAAAGGTGTCATTGGCAATATGCCGGCGTGGAACTTTCCGGTAGACCTTTCAATCGGCCCTCTCTGTGAGATGCTCGCAGCAGGTAACCGCGTCATCATTAAACCCTCCGAGCAGACCCCAGCTGTAGGCGAAGTGCTGGCCGAGATGGTCGCCGCCACCTTCGACCGCGATCGCGTCAGCATTGAGAATGGCGGCGTTGATTTAGCTCGCCATTTCAGCACCTTGCAGTGGGATCATCTACTCTACACAGGCAATACCGCTATAGGCCGCGAAGTCATGCTAAAAGCGGCAGAGAACCTTGTGCCGGTTACGCTAGAACTCGGAGGTAAAAACCCCACCGTATTCACACCAGAGGCGATCAATGCCAAAAACATCAACCAGATGATGGGCGCCAAGCTGACAAAAAATGGCCAACTGTGTATTACCGTCGACCACTGCCTAGTACCCAGCCAGTCGCTGGATCAGTTTGTTGCACTGGTAAGAGAGTATGTGGAGAGTAAGCTTGGCGATTACACCAGCAGCGACTTTAACTGTGCTGTCATCAACCAGCGCCAGTTCGACCGCTTGCAACGCTATGTCGATGAAGCTAAAACCATTGATAGCAGCCGTGTCATCGAACTTGGCTCGCCAGCCAGCGCCGGTGACAGCTGTAACATGCCGCTGACCTTAGTTGTTAACCCCGCAGCAGGCTCGTTGATTGAGCGCAACGAAGCATTCGGACCGATACTTTCAATTGTTACCTACGACCATTTCGACGAAGCTATCACGCATATTCAGGCGGGCGAACGCCCGCTGGGTATTTATATTTTCTCTGAACAGCCTGAGCTGGTAGAAAAGCTCCGGCTCATGACAAGTTCTGGCGGTTTCTGCGTCAACGCCGCATCACTACAAGGGGCTCAGGAAAACCTCGGCTTTGGTGGAATTGGCAAAAGCGGCATGGGCCGCCATCACGGATTAGAGGGGTTCCGCGAGTTTTCCAATCCACGTGGCTGTATCGAATTAACTGACGATGCCAACACAGATCCCTTATTGCCACCGCACGACGAACTCTCCCGCGAGTTTTTGAATGCAGCTACAGGTGGGTTATTGGGATAAGCAGTGCCGTATTTACAAATCTTATAACAGTGGTCTTGTTTGAAATGGCGCTGAGATGCGAATTGCTCGCAAGCGCACCTGCGCACTTGCGCCCCCCTGCGGAGCAGCGTCGCTTCGCGACTTGGCCTGATTGCTACGCAATCACTCGAACCTGGCGAGGCTTCTCACCCACTCTTGCGCCCACAAAAAAACCCAGCTTGCGCTGGGCTTTTTTGTAATGGCGGTGAGAGAGGGATT
>JBELGO010000075.1:0-7868 GCA_042091915.1 SAR92 clade bacterium
GACCGGCTGATTACAAGTCAGCTGCTCTACCAACTGAGCTACGCCAGCATCTTTTTGAAGGATCGCGATTCTAGTTAAACTCGAACCGCTGCGCAACTAAAACACCGCCTATTCGCACTATTTTTCCAATATTCTTGCTGAAACTACGAAAAATGGACATTTAACCCATCCAAAACGAGATCTGGGAAATACTCTGCACCCGCCAACTGTTCGCTAATTAGCTTCCCGCCCCCGCCTGCTACAACGATACGTGCCGAGTGCTCGCAGGAAAGTTTCTCCGCTAACGCGCACAAAACTGCCAATGCGCCACTATTGACCGCAGCAGCTGTATTGCATCCAAGCGCTAAATTCGAAGCGCCTATCCGCTCGACCTGAACTTGATCTGTACCGCCAGCCAGTGACGTGCGCATCATCTCTAAGCCAGGAAGGATATAGCCGCCAAGATGTTTGCCTTCGGCCGAGACAACATCAAACGTCGCCGCGCTACCCGCGTCTATAACGACCAGCGCCCCGGTGTAACGCCGACGCGCCGCCAGCATGGCCAACCAGCGGTCCACACCCAGCTTTTCTGGCTCGGCATAGCCACAGTACAAACCACCCGTACCGTCGACTACCGAAGCAAACTCGAGCGTTAATCCGCACCAATTTTTAACTACTACCGACAACAGACTGGCAATTTCACTGCCCGCGACACAGCTGGCCATAGCTTTCGTCGGTTTTTTGGGCAGTTGTTCTAACATGTCCGCAAGCTCAGCCACAACAATGCGTCCACGCTGGCAAGGCCTCGCACCCACCAATCGCCATTTAACTGCACTGTTGCCTGCATCCAACTGCAAAATTACGTCGCTACTCATCACCGTCACCCTGCCGCGCACCTCTCAGCGAGACCTCACCGCCAATAATCCGCTCAACCTGCCCCTCATTGCTCTGCAATAACAGCGCACCCGTCTCATCAACACCGACCATCACACCGTTACTCTCTTGACCGGGCCCACGCAGCACTACTTGCTGACCGTTATAGGCACAGGCTTCCAGCCACTCTTCCCGCCACGCTTTGAAGCCTTCATTCTGATAGTTGGCAGTGACATTAACCACCTCTTCGATTAACGCCGCGGCCAGTTCGGTTCGACTCGGCAGCTCTGGTAACTGCGCAGCTAAGTCAGTCCAGGGCTGATCGATAGCCTCAGCCGCGGAACTTGGCATAGCTATATTTAGGCCGATGCCAATTACCACGCGGCAATCGCCCACCGGATCGCCGGTCATCTCAAGCAAAATTCCACCCAGTTTTTTCCCATCGCAGAGAATATCGTTAGGCCACTTAAGTTGAGCGCTGCAATTAAACCGCAACAGCGCTCTGCGCACGGCCACACCCACGGCCAAACTCAGCCCCTCTAGCGCAGCTGCACCGCCACTGAAGCTAGCCACCAATGATAGATACAAGTTCGCTGCATAGGGGCTTATCCACGTGCGGCCACGCCGGCCACGACCTGCCAGCTGCTGCTCTGCCAGTACCGCATAGGTGCTGCCAAAAGGGGCAGACTCGGCCCAGTCCAGCGCCTCTTGATTAGTCGATCCAACTACTGAGGAGAGATTAAGCTCTACAGCCCCCAACCCGGTACTGGATAACTGTTCACAAAGCGCAACTTCGTCCAATAGATCCAAGGGCGCAGACAAACGGTAGCCACTGCCGCGCACCGCAACAACGTCCAGACCGAGCTTTTCGAGCTTTTGCAACTGCTTCCAGACTGCCGCACGGCTGATACCCAGCGCCTCGCCGAGCGCCTCGCCCGAATGTACCGCACCATCACTCATCAACTCTAGCAACGGCTTTAAGCCAGTCATCATATCGGCCATAAACTCATCCCATTAACTACGGCAAAGCGCGCGCCAAAAAGCACCGAAGAGAGCGCAAACAGTTGCCGCAACCGGTGTGGATCTAAACGGTGCGCCAACCACGCACCTACTCGAGCGGCCGGCGCACTGGCTACAACAATACCGATCAATGCAGGTAGGTAGACAAACCCCCAACTCCCCTCCGGCAAGCTGGGCAGTGCCGCCGCGCCGAAACCAAAGGTGAGTGCACCAAACAACGCCACCGGCAAACCGCAGGCGGCGCTAGTTGCCACCGCCTCGCGCATTGGCAACCCACGATGGGCCAAATAGGGGACCGTCAACGAGCCACCACCAATGCCAAATAGCGCCGAGATATAGCCAATCACGCCCCCGGCGCCAGCCAATGCCAAACGACCAGGTGGGCGATAGTCACCCGCCCCAACCGGAAAGCTCATCTGCACACCCACCGCGATCAAAAATAGACCAAAAGCCAACTGCAACCACTCACCCGGTAGCGTTTGCGCAAACAGCCCACCGGCCACCGCACCCCCCGCTATGCCTGCGGTAAGCCAAGCGAACAGGCGCCAGTTGATAGCGCGCTTTTTGTTGTGGCTGTAGATAGAGCTCAGCGATGTGACAACAATGGTGGCCAGCGACGTTCCTATAGCCAAGTGAGTAATCACTTCAGTGGGGAAGCCCTGCGCGCTGAAAGAAAAAATCAATACTGTGACGATGATTACGCCGCCGCCAATCCCGAATAACCCGGCCATAAGGCCGGCAACGGCGCCAATTAATGCGTAGGTAAAATAGTCCAATGGGCTTCCCTTAAACTGCCAGCTTTCAGTACTGATAGCCGAAAAAATCTATATCAATACTAAATCGCTCATAAAAAAGTGATTTTCCTCTGGCATCAAAATACTTCTCATAAGAGAGCCTTGAAGTACGATTAGCATGAGGCAATGTTACTCTAGGCTTTCCGATGATGTCACAGTAAGTGTCATAATCAGCCTGTAAACTTTCGTAACGCATCAAAGTGTCGTAAATTGGCTTGCCTTGATCGATTAGAATGGCAGCTTGCGGACGTGTTATGTGCCTATAATCATGGCCTCCAGAGGGTAAATTTAAGAGCACATCATGGATAGTGCGGTTGCGCGTGGCTGGTAGATATTTCCAAGCTGACACAAAACGATCCCAAGGATTTCTCACAATCGAAGCAATGTGATAATCACCATACAGTCTTGAGAAAGCCCCTCCAGTAGAGAAGTCAATATCTTGACTGCCATTATTGAAGAGGTGCCATTCTGTATCGCGAGGTGATAGGCCAAAGCTAGAAATTATTGATGTGCCGGCACACTTGCGCTGGTGTATAAATAAGGTTTTGTACTTGTGACAGATCATCTGTAAGCTCAGCAGGTTTTGTCCCCATAATAACAAAATTGCCAGCAGAATATCTCATGCTTTAATGCACACCCAGAGAGTAACCGAAGCAATAGTAAATGCTAGTAAAAGGTTTTTCTTAACGAACGACATCTGGCAATAAAACCAGAACATTTCTCAAACTGATATAACAAAACACAACACCCAAATAATGAGCAATCAAAAATTGAGCACAAAGAATACAAAAAAAATAGACGTCCATATGCTATGGATCGGCAAGAAATTGAGTCAATTAGAGGTACTTGCGATAAATAGCTTTATTAAAAACGGGTTTAATGTAAATCTATGGCAATATCAGTCGATAGCCAATACACCCAAAAATGCAAAGCAGCGCGATGCAAATCAGATCTTGCCAGAGAGCGCAATTTTTACTTATCCTAACGGATCCTATGCAGGATTCGCTAACCTATTCCGATACAAGCTTCTTTCCACAGAAGGTGGCCTCTGGTCAGACACAGACGTCATCTGCCTTGCCAATTCGAGCTTACTTACAGAAACTCCTTTTTTGGCCTCAGAGCGGTCAAAAGAGGGAAAAATCAATATAAACTGCAATGTCATATACAACCCGCACCCCAAAAAAGGGGATGTTATAGATTTAGCCCTCGGAGTAGCGGAGAAAATGGATACTAGCCATCAGAAATGGGGCGATACAGGACCCAAGTTACTCACAATGTTACACAGGAATTATCCCGACTATACATTTCGAGTCATGCGCCCCGAGGCATGCAACCCTTTCAATTGGTGGGAATGTCCTGAAGTATTATTGAATGAAGGAAAACAAATACCAACAGAAACTAGATTTTTACACTGCTATAACGAAATGTGGCGTAGGAAAAAGATTGACAAAAACTCTAGCTATCCTTATGGGTCGATTATGTATGATCTGGCTTTGGAGTACTTATATTGAAATAGCCCTGCCGCAAACTAACACGCAGTAATTCCTTGAATCGCCGAGCTGTCATAGTGGCAAGAGAAAAAGGGTGGCTCGACCAATGATGCTTCAATTGGAATCCAACTCAAACGTTTCTTTAATAAATTCAGGATAAAATTTCCCTGTTCTCTTGAAATTAGAATCAATCCAAGCGTGTAACTTTTTACTTAATTTGGTTGCAGGCAGATGAAGGGTATCAGAATGTTCAGGATGTATGGTTGAACCAAAACGGTTAGACACTAAGAACATTTGAAAAGTACATGAATATGCATCTAGATATCGATATAAAATGTAATCAGAAACTAGCTTTTGATACTTACGGATATGCCGGAGATCGATGACCTGATTTTCTGATGGTGAAAATAAGGATATTACTTTTTTCATACCCGCACGGCTAATTACATAGGCTCCTGTACCCCAGGAGGTAAAATCCCACTGCTGCCAAATTTCGCCAGTTTTTTCAAACGATTTAACAGCCTTATGTATCGCTTGAACATTTACTACAGATAACTGAAGAACATTCCAGCCGGCAGGCGCACTTTCTATAAGTGAAGTAAAATCAATTGTATAAGCTGGCACAACATCATCCTCTAAGATAAGAGCATGATCGCAACCATCCTTAAAAGCCTTTTTTATCGCGTAGATGTGAGAGCACAAACAACTTAACTCTATAGATGAATTGCCGGTCTCGTAACCAGGCAGTGTGAGCAGCCGCGGCAAACTGCTTGGCGTTACCGCTTTAATACGACAATTATCTTTGTCGAAAACAGACAACCACCGAATCATTGCTTCAGCTCGATTAACATCTGAATCTCTGTTGATCCAATAGTATCTCAGACCCTTCGTCATCGTTTATCCTTAAGGGAAGACCTCGTATATCTGTGGGCTTTAAATATTATCAGCCCACAAAGTTCCACCTAACACATAATTTACTTTTCACAAAAATATCAACATCTCCAAGAAATACAAATTCAAAATATTTCTGCAATAGTTATACTAAAGACATAGAGAGCTCACTGACAGTTTTAACGATCTATTACATCCTAACAACAAGATATTTTACTTAAAAAGTGTTACGGTGAAAATCAAAGAAATCTGCCTCTGTAGCTGCTGGAATGGGCAGCCAAAAGTGCATTTATATGAACATCGCCCTTAAAATCTGGCAATAAACTATTAGTTAGTGGAATTGCAGCACGGTTAAAATTAGCTTACTATTTTTTCTTAAAAAACCAATTTCCCATCAATACAGATAGGACAGAAAAATGCTCAACTCCCCTCCGACACCAGCCAATTCCAATCGAGCAGGCGAGCGATAGCAGCTAACCCTAGCAACAAAGCCCATCTGCACATCACACCATCTGCTAAACCTGCACCACGCCAAGCGAAAAAGTGCCATTTGATAGCGCGTTTTTATTGTGACTACAGGAAGAAGTCAACGATATGACAACATTGTTGGCCAGCTAGGCCCCAATAATCAGGTACATAATCACTTCAGCGGGAGAACTGTGGCCACTGAAAGAGAAAAGCAATACAGTCACGATGATTACGCCGCCGACAATATCAAATAGACCTACATGAAACCGTCAACGGAACCAACTGATGGGAAGAGCAGATAATCCAAGAGATCTCCCTAACGCGCAGTAGCTCGGCGTCTATTTGATCGCCAAAAATCCCTCAAAATTAACCCATTTGGCTAGCGTCATCACATCAGTGAAACCTGCGCGCGCGAGTAGATCGAGATTGCCTTGGGTGGAAAATGGCTCTAGGACACCTTTTAGGCTGCGCGACTTGTTGATAATCGCCTCCTCGCTGAAACCATTGTCTAGTTTGTAATCGCTGTAAAGCTGGCTGGCGATATCTTGAAATCGCGCATCCGGGGCACGAACCTTCTCAAACAGCACCAAAGCACCACCCCACTGCAAACTGTTATAAAGTTTGTCATAAGCCTGCTGGCGAACACTGGGAGGTATAAATTGCATGGTGTAGTAAGCGATTAGCAAATCTGCTGCTGGCAGTTCAGCGCCAAGCAGATCTATACACTGAAAACTGGCACGCGAATCATGGGCGAGCTTGGCTTGCGCTTGCTCTAACATCGAGGGCACCGGGTCGATGCCTAAGTAATGTATGTCCTCTCTTCCTGCATTATTGTGCAACAGTGTTGCCGCTAGGTTACCCGTCGAGCACCCTACCTCAATCACCTGCCCCTCTTTGGGTAAAAAAAATGGCGCCAACTCTGCGATGAGTCGATGTCCTTGGCGATAGAGCGGCACAGAGCTAGCAATATGCTCGTCAAATTTGCCGGCAATATCGTCAAACGTCCAGGCGCTGTTGGCGGCTTCTATGTGCGGGGGGCGTGGGCGGCTCATAAACAAATGATCTCATTGATACTTTTAAAGGCAGGCGACTACTGACGCTAAACAGGGTTAAAGGTAAACTGTCATCACGACATCTTTTGCCGAAAATGATTAGGTGGTTATTTGAACACGTCCTCGATCGCTCCGCCAGCTGCTCACTCTAGGTCACAATCTGTGGTCCGGCTAAAGCTGCCGGCAACTCAGCCGCTCGACCAGCAAGAGTGGCGAGATATCTCTGTGATCATCAGCAAGCGTTGGCCTTACTGGTTTGCAAAGCCCCCAAGCAGCCGTGAAAGCGCAGTCGCAATATTGGCCTCTCACCTCTATTCTGACTTTAACGGGATCAGCCCAGACTCTGGATATCAAATTGACGATCAGCATATTGAGTTTTGGCTCACTGTAACTGATCGCAAGGCCAGCCAGCTAATTTTGAACGTTACCATCAATGCACTGTACAGCCTGCAACCAAAGGATAATCTGCAGCAACAGTTAGCTAGGATAGAGCGCTCTATCCAATTGCTGCACCACAAAGTCGCACCTCGCCACCCAGACTATCAAGCGCGAATACTTATTTTGGCGGCCATCGATCAAGGTATAAAATGGCAGCCTGCCCCCAACTCATCTCGCTGGTGGCACTTCAGCCGCGGCGACGAAGCTAAGCAATTCTTCGAAACACTACCCGGTACCGACCCTGTAGTTGGCTTAGAGCAAATAAACGACAAAGTGGTGACCGCTAAAACTTTACGGAAGATTGGGCTTCCGGCGCCCAAAAATGACTACATTTCGTCACTGTCCGAAGCGCAGCAAAAGGTAACCCACTATCCCTGGCCTGTGGTATTAAAACCCTCAGATCGCGGCAAGGGGAAAGGGGTCACTACCGATATAAAAAATCAAAAGCAGCTCGCCGCCGCTTTCATAGCAGCCCGCCAATACTCGCAAAAATTACTGCTAGAAGAACAGCTAGCCGGAGATGACTATCGCCTCCTAGTCGTTCGTGGCAAATTGGTTGCAGCAACACTGCGCACGCCTCCCGCGGTGATCGGTGACGGGCTTTCCAATATCACAACCCTAATCAACAAACTCAATCGAGAACGACAATTAGATGCGGTTAAACGTCGCTACTTAAAACTTATAGATCCGACTGATAATGCCGTAGTTAGCTATCTTGAACTAGCCCAGCTAACACCCCACAGCGTTCCTGCTTGCGGCGAGAGAGTACAGCTCAGAGGTAATGCCAATATTTCTACAGGTGGGGAGCCACTCGATGTGCTCCACCGCGTCCATGACCATGTTGCCAAATTAGCGATACAAAC
>JBELGO010000076.1:0-7754 GCA_042091915.1 SAR92 clade bacterium
AAATTGGCACATGCCGCGCTTTGCCCGACTTGCTCATGGGGATGCGCCAGATTTTGGTGTCTTGGCAGAAGTCTTGCCACCGCGCGCGCAGCAGCTCCTGCTTACGCGCACCGGTAAGAATGAGGCCCGGCACAATGTACTGCAGCATCTCGTTGCGGGAGTGGCGCACGCAGTACACTAGACGATCGACCTCCTCGGAGGTGAGGAAGCGTTCGCGCTGATTGTTCTCTTCCAACAGCGGAGTGCCTGACACCGGGTTCTTCACCACCCCCGGTGTCTCCCACTTAATGGCGAGGTTGTACACGTAGCGCATGAGAATCAGCACGCGATTGATTGTACCCGGCATGTGCGACTCACGGCGGGCATCGATGAACTGCAGGAGATCCGTCTTGCTAAGCTGCGCAAGAGTCTTGGCACCAAAAAACGGCTTCACGTGGTTTTTGGAGATAATTTCCCGAGGGTCCTTCGCGCCGCAAAATCAGGCTAGCGACAGGCTAGAAATAATTGATTTACTGAAGTCTCAGATTACGAGTGTCCACACCTCACTCAGTTTAGATCCGGTCTTACCAGCCATCCGCATACTGCAAAACACCCACGCACAAAAAAAGCCAACCCCGTTAAGGGCTGGCTTTTCTTGGTTTAGCTAGTTTTCAAAAGGAGGGCTTAGCCCTTTATTCTTACTCGCTCAGCTATTAAGCGACGATGTCTGCAGCTACCAATATTCCCGCAGTACCTGTTAGAACGATAACGTCATCCGCCGTGCCGTCAGCATCTTGGTCGATGAATAGCAAGCTTTCAGCCCCCGCGCCACCACCCATATCTGCTGCTACCGCAGTTGACAGATAGTAGATGACGGTTCCGTCCATAGCGCCGGTCGCTGAAGCTAATGCGGTAGCGAAATCTGCCTCGCCGTTAGCAGTCGCGAAGTTTGTGCCTGCTCCTGCTACTCCGGCAGTACCCAAACTTAACGTGTCAGAAGTTGTCGCAAAATCAGTAATCTTATCTGCCGTAGCATAAGTGATTCCAGTATCAGCTTCTGTGATGACAAATTTATCTGCGCCAGCCCCACCAGTCATACTATCTGCTGAGATGGTACCGGTGATGGTATCGGCGCCTGTTCCTGCGTCAATAGCCATAGCGTTAGAGTGCATGGACAGGTTAATGGTGTCATCACCTGTGGTTCCATTCGCCGTGACTGTGGTCGCTCCAGCAATCAGAGCCACGTCTCCACCCATAATGTTCACGAAGCCATCAGATAGGTAGTAGTTGGTTTCAACTACCTCAGCGGTAGCTGGATCATCGTACCCAACAAAGTTAGCTAGAGACGTGAGTGTGGTTGCGTTAGCAATTGACATGGCCGTGGTATCACTTGCAGCGATCGTAACCGCTCCTGTTACACCAGCTCCGTCAATGCCAGCAATTCCTGCCGCGATGGCTGTGACCGTGTCTGATATCGAGTAGCTGAGACCGGATATTGTGTACAGACCCTTAGTTTCAGTCGCGTAATCGGCTACACCGATAGCTTGAGCCACTGTAGCGGCAGTATTCAATGTCAAAGACGAGCCCGTCGACAGTAATCCAACATCAGCAGTACCTGCCGCTCCGTTAACGGTATTGAGCGCAGTAGCAACGGCTGTGGCCGAGTCTGTAATCGCGTATCCAGTCACTCCTTGCGCCTCAAGTGTCGCAGCCTGCGCGACAGTTGCAGCTGTAGTGAAAGTGAGGCTTGTAGTTACTGCAGCGCTACCTTTAACAACCGCATTGGCAGCACTTGCAGCAGCATTCGTAGCGCTGTCAGATACTGTAATGGTGGTCGCAGATGCGCCGTAGCCCGTTACAATCTTAGCCTGGGCAATATTGAGATTTCCTGTAATCGTCAATGAGACATCACTTACATCTATCGGAGCAGCACCAACTTGGTTCAACAGGATATTGGTGTAAGTGTCAGTTACTGAGTACGCAGGAGTCGCGTCTGCAGCCGCAGCAGCTTCCAGTGCCACCGCCTGAGCAACCGTAAGCGCAGCATCGGTCGCCACTACTGCTGTCGAAGCGGCAGCGGCAGTTGCGTTAGCAGCCGCAACGATATTGCTCTGAGTATCAGTAATCGCAAACACACCTGCGGCTCCACCATTGTTGATTGTAAAGCCTTCAGTGACAGCTGCGGTAGCAGCGACGTCATTGTTAGCTGCATCAAACGCAGTCAACGCAGTAGCTGTTGCGGCGTCCATCGTGGTGTCTGTAACAACTATTGCATCGTCACTGTCTCCCTCGAGTACGGAAACCGTGGCAGCTAGCACCGCGGCTGCCTCATCAGCAACCGCATAGCCCGTAGTGCCAGAGTTCGTTGCATTAGACAATATCGTCGCTTGGGCGACTGTTGCTGTAGTCGAGTTGCCGTTATTGGCGTCTGCAACAGTAGCATCGATGTTGGTAGCTCCGTTCAGTACTGCAACATCCGCCGCCGCCAAGTTAGCAGCAGTGTCCGCCAAGCTGTAAGCGGTCAGAGAAACGCCCTTGGCTTGGACAGCGACCACCTGCGCTACGCTCAAGGCAGCCGAAGGTGTTGCAGCAGTAATAGTGTCATTTGCACCCATCACCCCTGCTAGCGTCGCGAGATCAGCCGGTGTTCCAGTCACCAACGCTATGGTCGTGTTTCCACTGTTAGTCGCGTTCACAAGTGAGGTCGCCTGCGCTGCCGTTATACCAGCCGTACCAGTAACCGTAATGTCAGTCGCTCCGTTGATGTCTGCAGCAACCAAAGCGATATTGGTATCGACATCATTGATGCTGTACGTCGTAGTTCCAGAGTTCGTCTCACCTTGAATCGTACCAGCTTGTGCAAACGTCACAGCATCGGTCGCCGTAATATTGACCGCTGTGTCCAATATGCTATTGGCGCCGGCGCCGGCAGTGAGGTTAGCAGCTGTGTCGGTTAGGCTGTAAGTGATGTCGTCGATCGCAGAAAGGGCAGCGATCGTCGTTGCCTGAGCAACCGTGGCGCTATCGGTGACCGTCGTGCTCTTAGACGAAGCTAGCAGCGCATTACCGCTAGTTAAGTTTGCCACCGTATCCGTTACAGAGATGTACTGATTGGCCGCGAGATTTCCGTAGAAGACAAGGTTATCGTTTAGGTCGGAAACGCCCACCTCGTAAGCCACGTTCTCGGCTTGAAGAGTTGCGCTCAAGGCATCTATCTCTGCCTTCGTACCAGAAATTACGGTCGCTGCTACCGAGCCAATTGACTGAATATCCAGGCTCACTGTGCCGTTCGTTATCGTCGCAGCAGAAGTAACTGCGGCATCGGTACCCAGAGAGGCGGCGATGTTTGCGTCAGTGTCGACTAGGTTATAGACGTCGCCACCTTGAGCAAGGAAATCAAGAGCTTGAGTTACGTTCAATGAGTCCGTAACTGTCGCGACGGCAGCGTTACCCATTGCGGTCACAGCATCTACGTTTGCATCTGGCGACCCATCTACCATGAAGTTGGTGAACGTGTCGGTCAGGTTGTAAACGTCGATGTTGCCGATAGTTATCGCGGAAGCGAGGGCAGTGTGCTCTGCCACAGTCATAGCCTCCGTCACTGTGACGCCGTTAGCGGCTGCTGCTGCTAAGAATGCATCTGGGACGAGAGCTAGCTCAGCTGAAGTGCCGCTGATTGTCGCCGTGCCCAAGCTTAGCGCGGTAACGTTGGCGCCAGCCTCGAGTGCCGCGATCTGTACCGCCTGAGTAGCGGTGATGTTTCCAGTCACAACGAGGCTGGATATGACGTCGTTGTCGGTCAAACCCATCGCGAGAACTTCTGAGGCAGTGCCTGACACTTCGGCTAGCGTAGTGGTACCACTGTTAGTGGCGGCCAAGAAATCAGCAGCCTGAGCGGTTGTCAGCGCAGTAGCGGTTTTAGTAACCGTCACATTAACAGCTTCGTTTAGTGACTCAGCGTCCAAGTCGGCAAGATTGGTCTCATCGTCAGATACGCTAAACACCACCGCCTTAGTTAGCCCGGCAATAACCGCAGCTTCAGCGAGGCTCGCGTTACCTGTCGCTGTGACCGTACCGGTCGCAGCCTCAACCGCACTAGAAATTGAAGCTTGTGTCGCTGCGACGGCGTTGATGAAGCTTCCTGCGGCATCACTTATTGAGTAGCTGGTGGTTCCGGAGTTAGTCGCTCCATTAATCACTATTGCGTCTGCTAGATCTTGAGCGTCGCTGGCTACTATATCCACTGCGCTGTTAAGAGCAGCACCAACGGTAATACCATCGGCTGCAGCAACGGTAACGCTGTAGCTCACCGGTGTGCCCATAGTGGTTAGACCAGCTAGCGTTCCTGCCTGCGCGTAAGTGGCTGGGTCGCCCGTGGCAGTAACTGCCTGCGCGCGGTTAACCAGGCCAGCGTTAGCGTTGGCGAGATTGGCAGCCGTATCAGAGAGAGAGTAGTTAGCGTAATTCGAACCGTCTGTCTCAGCCGCAGCGCCCGTGACATCGAACACAGCGTTAGCTACAGCTACGCTGAGTGTCATTGCCGCGTTATCAGAGCTGCTCACGGTAGTGTCGTTAGCTGACGCGTTGCCGTTAGCTGCAACTATCGCAGCAGCGAGGTCTGCGCTTATGGCCACGATATTGGCGGACGTATCGACAATGTCGATGCCGTCAATGCTGATACCGTAATCAACGAGAAGCTCCGCTTGCGCGACAGTCGCGTTGGTGGTTCCAACGTCCGATGCCGTCACACTCCCGCCCGCTGCGGCAGCAACAGCTGCTGCTGCACCGCTAGTCGCCAAGTTAGCAATAGTGTCTGAGATCGTGAGAGTGGTACCCGTAACCGCTGCGTTATTAACGATGGTTCCGCTGGTAAGAGAGGCGACAACGTTGAACTGTGCAACCGTGTTAGTCGCATCTGACAGTGTTACTGTCTGCGCACCTGCCAGCATCGTTTCGACAGCGTCTGAAGCAGCTGCTGTGCCAGCAGCGTCTGTAAAGTCAGCGAAGCTATCCACTACGTCATACGTAGCCGGCTTAGTTAGCGCGTTCAATGTCGCTGCGTCTGCGATCGTTAGGTTGTTATCACTAACATCGAGACTCGTAGCTGCGGTGATTGTAGCTGCCGCTGCCCCGCCTATTAATGCTAGGGTGTCGCTGACGATTATGGTGTCCACGTCAGCTTCGTCTAATGCTCTGGCGGCATTCGCCTCCAAGTTTGCGACGGTGTCTGTCATTGTTACCGATACCGCGCCTTGCTGAACGGCAGCAGTGACCGCGACGTTCTCTATATCTGCAACATCACCAGATATCGTGTACACGCCATCAAAATTGGCTAGCGCAACAAGCGCGGCTGCCTGAACCCCTGTCGATGTGCCAGTGACAGAGATCGAAGCCGCACCTGTTTTGACTGCCACATCTGCTGCAACAGCCGACAACACGTTTGTAGCCGTGTCTGAAAGGGAGTAGACAAGATCAGTCCCAAGTGTCGCCGTCCCTGTCTGATCCATTTCGGTTTGAACAAGAATCACGTTGGCAACGCTCGTGGCGCCGTCAATAGTAACAGTGCCGGCGCGATCTAAGATCCCCTGGGCACCAGCGGCGCCTGCGGCAGTCAAGTTCGCCGCAGTGTCAGTCAAGGCATAACTATCTTCTACTATCGTGCGGCCACCGGCGAACCCAAAGAGGTCGGCATTAATGTCGGTGATTTGTTCAACAGTTGCCGCGTCACTGATTATGATATCGTTCATGGTGTCGACAACTGCGCCATCTGTCGCATCTGCTGTAGCCGCAAGCACGTTGGCCGCAGTATCAGAGATATCGACCGAAGTTTTGTCTAACTTTGTGCCAGCTGCGGTGTTGATAGCTAGCGCTTGCTCTACGGTCGCAGTGTCATTTATGCGCGTCGCGCCTGTGCCTGACGCTGCGGCGATTTCTACGCTTGTTGCTTCGGCGATTGCTGCTGCGGACGCACCCACTAAGTTAGCTGCAGTGTCGCTGATTTCAAACGTCGTGTCTGAAACCTTCGCAGCGCCATACTTTGACACCAACGAGTTCGCCTGAGCAACGGTAAGGGTCGCATCAGAGGTTGAGACCGCGGTAGCTGAGTTCACAACGCTGCTAGGCGCCGTGAGCACATTATTAATCGTATCGGCAACGACGTACGCATTGGTTCCTGAGTTACCGAGAGCCTCTATGGTCCTTGCTTCTGTGACATTCAAACCGGCGTCGGTGACAGTGATGTTACCAGCAGAGGCAGTTACGGTTGCTGCCGTAGCGGCGGCTGTAGACGTACCAGTTACTAGGTTCGCGTAAGAATCGCTCAGCGCATAACCAGACTCAACGTCTTGTGATGTAGCTGTGTTTATCGTATCGATCTGAGCAACCGTCGCCGCGCCCGATACAGTGTTAGCCGCAGCGTTATCAAGCGCTGCTACCGCGGCAGCACCTGCTCCTGCTGCAGTGTTTAACGCCGCAGCCGTATCCGTTGTGCTATATACCGAGCCTGTTAGTAGGTTCGTAGCTGCAGTTTGTGCAACTGTCGACTGACCCGTTGTCGTCACGCTGTCTGCGAAACCCAATGCGGCCTGGTAATTAGCAACGTTTGACGCGGTGTCAGTGACGTTATAAGTCACTGTACCAGCGGCGAGATTTACCGCCCTGATGGCGTTCGCCGCTGTAATGATCGACTCGATTTGAGTTGCTTGCACGGCAGTTGTAGCGCCTGTCGCTGTAACACTTGCCGCGTTAACAAACACGCTGGTGGGCGCTAAAGCTAGATTCGCTGCCGTATCGCTCAAGGCAAAAGTAATTGAAGCATTCGAGGCAAGCGCGGCGACTGCTTCTGCAACCGTAGACGTGCCGCTAAGAGTAGGTGTGGCGCCAGCCGCAGCGATCGCGGCACTGTTTGCGAGGATATTTGCGTCAGTGTCCGTCACTGTAATTGACACAGCACCGCCAGTGCCTGCTGTCGCCTTGCTTCCGAGAGCCAACAAACCGTCGACATCGGTATCAATTGTCAGGTTCTTGCCCGCAGCTGTTGTAATCGCACCGATTTGCCCGATTTGTGTGGCGTTCAGGATCACCGTTACGTTGTCGTCGGCTGTAAGTGACTTCACGCCAGAGAGGCTTACGCCGCTCAGATCGAGAGTCGCGCCATTCGCAACGTCGGCAGTGATTTCGGAAGTAGTGATATCGCCACTGACTGAAGTTAAAGCCTCTAGATCAGCCTCATCGATTGTCAGAGTTGTGCCATCCAGAACTAGGTTCTCGATGCTTGTTATCGAGGCGCCCGCCCCACCTATGACATTGCCGTCGCCTGAGATAGTGAGCGTATCGACACCGAGTCCACCATCGATCACATCGTTTGCACCAGTCTCACCTGATCCCATGACGATGTTGTCAGAGCCCGTGCCGCCGGTAACAGTATCGTCACCCGCGCCCACGTTGATGGTATTGCTGCCACCGCCTACGATAGTGATAGTGTCATCACCGGCACCCGAAGTAACAGTGCTGTCGCCTTCTGATACTACAGTGATGCTGTCGTTTTGCGAGCCAGACGTGATAGTCACGTCAGCGTCGCCCGCGTAGACAAAACCGCCGTCTGAAGTGACTGCACTTGACTGGATGGTCACAGAGTTTGTGCCGGAGTCTGTGCCCGTAACGGCCATCTGATTATTTCCAGCTATCGCGTTGTTTGTCACGATTTCAGCAGCAGTAATTGTGAAGTCTGTCTGAGCAGCAGGTGCCGCAGAGGTATCGTTCACTGTAACCGTGGC
>JBELGO010000077.1:0-7571 GCA_042091915.1 SAR92 clade bacterium
ACCGGAGATGATTCTCACTTCATTCCACGGCCTGCCAAAACGCTATCTGATGGAGGGCGACCCCTACCACTGCCTCTGTGTTAAAACCTCACGGCTGGTGCGCGAAGCGCTAGGCTGGCCCGAGGAAAAATGGGTTACCACCTTTCAGTCGCGCTTTGGCCCGGCCGAGTGGCTGCAGCCCTACACCGACAAAACACTGGAGAGGCTGGCTAGCGAAGGGGTAAAACGTATTGCCATTATGTCGCCGGCATTCGTCTGCGAATGTATCGAAACTCTCGAAGAGATCGCCATGGAAGCGCGCGAAGAGTTTTTAGAGGGCGGCGGTGAAGAGTTTACCTACATCCCCTGCCTCAATGATGACGATAGCCACACTGCGTTTTTGAGCGAGCTAATCAACAACGAACTAAAGGGCTGGCGCTAACGGCGCGGGACCGCGTTGATCGGTATAGAGATGCGCGGTTGATCGCTCTGCGACTGATTGACAGAGTGCTCCAACCAGGCGGGGAAAATCACTAACTCCCCCACTTTAGGGGTGATCGCCACAGGTTCAGAGCTCATCGGCGAAGCGGTGCGCAGGGGGGAATATTTGGCTCCAGCGCGCGGCTCGTGAAAGATAAGATCACCACTGTTATCGGGCACGGTTAAATAGTAAACACCCGAGAGCAGTGCCTGGGCATGGCCGTGCTGTAAGTTGTAGCTGTACTGGTCAGACCAATTGACGGCACCTTGCAGATCAAAGGGCAAATTCTGCGGCGCCTGTAACTGCTCTAGCACCTGCGCAAAGCAGGCACGCGCCTGCTCTTCCAACGGGGCAAAAGCACGGTGCGCCAATAGCCGCCACGGCGACTTCCAACCACCCACTAAGGATCGGCCACCCGCTTCCTCGCGCTGGTCTTTGTCGCGCAAGCGAGTAATTACCTCTAACCAATTGGCGTGATACTCGGCCAACTCTGGCAGCTGGAACTGCCAAAGTTGGGTGATGAAAAGTTGTCGGGCGTTAAAAACTCTAACTACAGGCTCTGTCATAGATTAATTAAGGTGGAGTGGTAAGCGCAAGAGACGAACCGTTCCAGAAGTAATTATTCGTTCCAATCCTGAAAGTAGGCATTGTGTTGAGAACAGACTGAGCTGCAAAGTCACTCGAAGTGTCACCAGACATACTAAACGAGAAGCCAGATCCGAATGGAGCGCCAAAATATTGTATCGGTGTCGCAAAACCCTCAGTCACACTCGTCATTTTACGGTTAGCGTTGCCGAAACCTATGCCCGATCCAAAACGTGGATTCTTAAACAACTGAAAGCCTACATCGCCTTCACTGGTAGACCACTGGTAAACGACATTCTCACTGGTCAATGTATAGGCAACTGTACCTCTAGTAACAGTCCCAAACAATGTGGTTGTAGTGAATCGATCTCGAGCCTCGTAAACAGCTCCATAACCACCCGCAGTTGCTCCGTTGGTGTCACCGATCAGATAGAGTTTATCATCGGCATCCAGCTTTAAGCTTCCGCCCCAAGTATCTGTTCCGGCCATCGTCAAATCGACCGTGCCGCTGTTAACAATAAAATAAATGTCGTAATCAGTCGTCTCCGAAAAGGTTCTTGAACCTCCTACAGTAGATGATTTTCCTGTTACAAAGTCGAAAATAACAACGGTATTGGGACTGGATGGCGCTACTGTTTGAACTGCCTGAGTGGCCGCAGTGCTGTCATTGCCACTGGTGTCTTGCGCAGCGCCGTCGGCGACATCTACGGTGATATCGGTCTCGCTGTCATCGGGCGGTGTAACGACCACGGTGTACTCGTCGTCTGCCACTTCTGTAAAGGCACTCTTAGTGCCGCCGTCCACATCGATATCGTCTATTTCGAAGTCGTTGACATCCTCACTAAACTGAAAGGTAAATACGACCGGTCCGTTGGCTGTGCCCTCAACGTTGTCGGTAATGGTTACAGTTGGCGCTGTTTTGTCGATAACGGTAGCGCCAAGATCTGCCGACGAGCCGCTGTCAAAAAAGCCACTCTCATTGCCAGCCAGATCTGTTTGCTGAACTTGTACCGACGTGTAAGTCCCCTCCGGCAGCACAAAACTGGTGCCGGTGCCCGTGGTCCAGTTAATTCCGTCGTAGCGATACTGCCAGGTGGCGCCACTCTCAAGGTCAGAGATAACTACCGTGCCATCTTTGCTGATATTGTCGCTGGCATTTGCACCAGTGTCATCGTCTAAGGCAATACCCAAAATAGCAGGCGCTACGGTATCAATTACGGCAGCCTGCAAAGCACCTTCTTCACTCACGTTGCCGGCGACATCGGTTTGACGCACCCGTATGACGTTACTGTCGTAACTTCCATCGACTGTGATCTCGAAACTGCTGCCACTACCCGGTAACCAGCTGCTACCTTCGCCAATTAAGTACTCCCAACTGGCGTCGCTATCTAAGTCAGAGACAACAATGGTCGCATCGTTGGTTACTCGGTCATCCTCGATATTGCTGTCGGACGCTAGCTCTAGGGACGGTGTAGAGATAGCGGTATCGATAGTTACCGCGACTAATTTTGTTGCTTCGCTAAGGTTACCAGCACCATCGGTTTGGCGCACTTGTACCGCTTCACTGGCATAACTTCCATCAATCAACTCAAAACTATTACCACTGCCTCCAGCGCTCCAGCTAGAGCCGCCATCTGTGGAATATTCCCAGCTAGCGCCGCTCTCTAAACCGCTAACATTAACAGTGGCAACGTTGGTAATTTGGCCACTGGCGGCGCTGTCGGTATAGCTTAAAATGGGCGCCTCAACCAGCGTATCCACCGCTTGGATGGCTTGCACAGCCGCTAGGCTGGGTGTACCGGCCAAACTTTGCGCCACACCTTCAGCAATATCGACGGTAATTTGGGTCGTGCTGTCATCTGCCGGGCTCACAGTTAGGGTGTACTCTGTGGCAGAAACCGGCGTAAAAGTCACTTTGCTACCGCCGGTCACTTCGATATCGTCCGCAGTAAAGCCCTCTACTGGGATGTCAAAGGTGATGGTGAAGGTCACGTCGCTATTAGTGGCTGAGGCTGTACCGCCGGTAATGGTGGGCTGCGGCGGTGGTGCAGGTTGGTCTTCGTCATCCACTGCTACCGCTACGCCCCCGACTGCTGCCACACCAATAGCCAAGTTAGACGGGCTAAATAGGCTCTCTTGCTCACCCCAAGTAGCCAGTGACTCGCTCTCTGGCCAGACCACACCGCCGCCTTCTATTTCGGCCAAAGTGCTGGTGCCGATCTCAGCGGTGGCGGCATCTAGGCTGCCGTTAACACTCACTTTAGCCACCATCTCGTCACTGTAAAATTCTGTCAGACGACTAACTTCTTCACCTTTAACAGAAAAAATCAGATCATCACCCTCGCGAAGCAGCTCGAGGCCCTCTGGGATATTGCTGGTACCCTCGACCGTCAGAGAGTAAATACTGTTGCCCTGGGTCGGGTGCACACCTGCACCTAAATTAGAGATAACACCGTTAACCGCTTGCTTGAGAAGTAATGTGGCCATAACTTGTTCCTAAGATATAAAGATTAACACGAAAATATTGTTGTCTAGTTTACTGATGGATAGAGTGCTTGGCTACACCCTCTAGGCCATGGATAGAAGACAAAAAGGCCAAGCTTTTACACTTGGCCTTTTTAGTGATGCGAGCTGTAACGTGATCTATTCCGCTACCGGCGCAATCGGCTTAACCGTTAGGCGAATACCCTCGCCGCGGGGGTGGATCTCCTCCCACAAACGCTCGTAGCCCGTAGCGCATATTTTCCACTCACCCGCTACCTTGCGGTAGTGATCGCGGTAGAGTGCCGAACCCATAACGGTGACATCCTCGACCAAGTTGACGAAAATGTCTTGCAGGTACCATATACCGGTGGCGCTGTCGCCATCAACGGTGATTTCGGGGTGATGGCCGTTGTGCATACCAAAGGTGTGTTCGGTAAAAGCGCGCTTATAGAAGCGCTCTAAACGCGGCCATCCGACCATATCGAAGTCGTAATCGCCGCCTTTGAAGTGCGCAGTGGCATCTTCGGTAAAGACGCTCTGTAAGCCGACGTAATCGCCGGTATCCAAAAAACGAAAATAACGCGCTTTCAGTTGTTTAATCAGTTCTATCGCTTCTAAATCTAACATCAGTCTTGGTATCCATTGATCTGTTTAGCGGCTTGGTAAGCCATGGTCATTGCAGGGCCGAGTGTGGCACCTGGGCCTGGGTAGGTGGGCAGCAGCGCGGCCGAGCAGTTACCCACCGCATAGAGCCCAGCAATCGTGCCACCGCTCTGTGCGAGAACGTTGGCATTGACGTCGGTATCGAGCCCACCGAGGGTACCAAAGTCTCCCGCCTCAATACGCATCGCATAAAAAGGGGCCTGATCGATCGGGGCCAAACACGGGTTGGGCTTAATATTGGGATCGGCGTAGTAGCGATCATAGGCAGATTCGCCGCGGTGAAATTGCTCGTCAACGCCGCTCTGAGCATAGCGGTTCATATCACTGACGGTCTGCTCCAGGCCAGCTGCGTCTATGCCGAGCTGCTCGGCGAGTTCGGCAATGGTATTAGCTTTGGCAACGAAACCACTCTCAAACCATTTTTTTGGCAGCATCCAATCCGGCTTCATCGCTGCGGTCATCATTGGCCCGACAATGTAGTTGGCTCGAAAACGGGCATCAAAGATGTGATACGCGGGGGCACAGGGGTTTTCATCACTGTGCGCTTTGAACAGCTCTTTCTGGAAGGCCATGTAGTTCTGTGATTCGTTGGCGAACCGCTGCCCAGCTTTATTGACTACACAAGAGCCTGGAAACGATTTTTCCATAATGCTCAAACGCGGCGCGGGCTCATCGGGCACACAGAGTGTGGTTGTCCACCAAGCACCGTTGATCAGCCGTGTTTTAGCGCCAACTTTAAGGCCGGCTAGCAGCGCATCGCCGGTATTGGTTGGGGTACCCGCACTCCACTCGGTGTTGGTGGGGGCCGGTAGATACTGTTCGCGCAAGGCTTGGTTTTTCTCAAAGCCACCCGCCGCTAAGACAACGCCTTTTTCTGCGCGCACGCGCACAGTGCGGCCATTTTGCTCGTAGACTGCGCCAATCACTGCACCACTGTCGTCGCTGACCAGCTCGGTCAGTCGCGCTTCGTACTCAATCGGAATATTGCGCTCTTTAACCGACCAAAACAGCCGTGCCACACCGGCAGAGCCGCAAGCGAGACGCCGCGAAATACGGGTTTTTAATCGCCACGGGATATCGCTGGCATAATCCCATATCATCTTTAACACCAACTTAATCCAGCCCGGCAGCTGCAACATAAGCAGTTGCGCCTCGACTTGAGTGAAGTGGATGACGCCGAACAGGCGCATCATGTGGTGAGTGTAGGTGAGCCGTTGGTAGTCACTGCCCAGCTCTGAAGCCATAACGGGTGCCGGCTCCAGCGAGCGGTGGCCGGGTTTAGCACCGTCAACATTGGAGTAGTAATCCGGGTAGTGGTCCAAGGACTCGTAGCGCACGTGGCTGCGATCATGAAGAAAACGCAGCATCTTGGGGCCATTTTGCAAATAGCTTTCGATCAGCTCGAGCGGCACGTCCTCGCCGTCGAGGGTATTTTTTAGATATTCGAGGGCCTCTTGATAGCTATCCTCGGCACCCGCTTGTTGTGCGTAGTGGTTGTTGGGCACCCAGATACCGCCACCCGAGGTCGCGCTGGTGCCACCCACTTTGTCGCTTTTCTCCAAGATCAGCACATTTTTGCTGCCCATCTCGTAGTTACACAGCGCGGCTGTTAAGCCACCGTTACCGGTGCCGACAACCAGTACATCAACTGTTTTATCCCAGCTGTGAGTTTGCTCTTGCTGCATGGTTTTAGCCTCTAATTTTTATTTAAAACCCCTACCCTTATGCGACGGCTAGATCACCTCAAATAGGCCCGCCGCCCCCATACCGCCACCCACACACATGGTGATGACGACATACTTAACACCGCGGCGCTTGCCCTCGATCAGTGCGTGGCCAACCATGCGTGCTCCGCTCATCCCGAACGGGTGGCCAATGGAGATAGCACCACCGTTAACATTTAGACGTGCGTTGGGGATACCGAGTTTGTCTCGGCAGTAGATCACCTGGCAGGCAAACGCTTCGTTGAGTTCCCACAGGCCAATGTCGTCAACGGTTAAACCGTGCTGTTTGAGCAGCTTGGGGATCGCATAAACGGGACCGATACCCATCTCATCGGCAGCACAACCTGCCACTGCCATACCTCTATAGAGGCCAAGCGGAGCCAAATTATGTTGGGCTGCCGTAGCAGCATCCATCAATAACGACACCGAAGCGCCATCGGAGAGCTGCGAGGCATTGCCTGCGGTAATGAACTCACCCGGGCCACCCGTGAATTGACCCTCAGCCATAACTGGCTGCAAAGCCCGCAAATTTTCTAACGTAGTCGAGGGGCGATTGCCCTCATCTTTAAGCAAGGTAACTTGCTCGTAAGTCGTCTCTTTAGTTTCCTTGTTAAATACCGCTTTGCGGGTCTCCAGCGGAACGATTTCATCATCAAAAGCGCCGGCGGCTTGTGCCGCAGCTGTGCGCTGCTGGCTCTGTAGAGAGTACTCATCTTGGGCTTCGCGACTGATAGCGTAGCGTTGAGCTACAATTTCAGCCGTCTCTATCATTTGGATATAGGCGCGCGGCGAGCGCTCTAAAACCGTCTGAGAAACATTGCGATAGCTATTTTTGTGTTTGGTCTGGACCAGCGAAATAGACTCCATACCCCCAGCGATGGCAATGTCGTACTCGCCGACAGCGATCGATTTAGCCGCATTGCTGATCGCCACCAACCCCGATGAACACTGGCGGTCGAGCGTCATACCGGGAACGCTGTCGGGCAAGCCGCCTGCAATCGCACAGAGGCGGCCCAAGTTATAGGCTTGGGTGCCCTGTTGAGCGGCTGCACCAAAGATCACCTCTTCGACTAGGGCTGGGTCAATACCGGCTTTTTTCACGACCGCATCGACAACATGGCCACCGAGCATGGGCGCTTCGGTGTCGTTAAAGGCACCGCGGAAAGCTTTGGCTATCGGGGTTCGGGCGGTTGAAACTATCACTGCATCGCGCATGGCGTCTCCAAATTCTATCATTTATACGTTTTTTTAAATACTGTTTAAGCGCGCTGGCTAGAGACAGACAACACCTCGCCGGTCATATAACCAGCGTAATCTGAGGCCAAGAACATCATCACATTGGCCACCTCCCATACCTCTGCGGCGCGACCAAACGCCTCGCCTTCCGCGAGTTTTTGCAACAACTCGGGCGGCGAGCTTTTGCGCAAAAAGTCATGCATAGCAATGCTGGGTGATACCGCGTTGATACGAACGCCATAGTCGGCCGCCTCCAGTGCGGAGCAGCGAGTCAATGCCATAACCCCGGCTTTAGCTGCGGCGTAATGGCACTGCTCTTTTTGCGCACGCCAGCCCAATACCGAGGCGTTATTGACAATGACGCCAGCACCTCGCAGCTGCATTTTTTTGAGCATAGCACGGGTCATACGCATGGTACC
>JBELGO010000078.1:0-7400 GCA_042091915.1 SAR92 clade bacterium
GCACCCACTCCTGCAATGTACTGCCAGTTACCCCAGTTACTCGCCACATCGTAGTCGACTAGCTGCTGTTCAAAGAAAGCTGCGCCGTAGCGCCAATCCACCTGCAATTCGTTAACAAGACAGCTGGCTACAATTTGGCGGGCGCGATTAGAAAGATAGCCGGTGGCGCGCAACTCGTTCATCGCCGCATTGACTAGCGGGTAGGCAGTGCGACCGTGACACCAGGCGGCAAAGCGCTGCGGATAAAAACTTGTCAGCGGTGGGCGGTTTTCAATACCGCCAAAAGTGAACAACTTTTTACCGTAGCGATAACTGTAAAACTGAAAATAATCCCGCCACAATAATTCGAAAAGAATCCAGTAGGTGGAATCATTGGCACCGTGTTCAGCTTCGTACTGTCTTACCTGAGCCGCCACTTGGCGAGGTGAAATGACCCCGAGCGACAGCCAGGGTGAAAATTTTGTCGAGCTCGGCCAGTCACTCAGTGCATTGCGGGTAACTTTATAACAGGCGGGTTGTGGTGAACTAAAGTAGCTTTGCAGATGTTGCCATGCTGCGGCTTTACCGCCAACAAACCCCTCTTCACTAGGCAGAGTCGGCGGCGTCAGAGATACCTTGCTGGCAATCTGCGCATCGACCAAATAACTCTCTGTATCACTTAGGTCTATCGCCGTTGGCAGATCACTCGGAGGTTGTAATGACATCTCAGAGAGAGGCTCTACTGCCCGACGAAATTTAGAAAAACTGTTCGGCAGCTGCTCAACACTAAAGGGCAATTGGTTGGGTTGCAGCAGCGTGTGCTGCCAACCACTCTGCCAGCTAATGGATGCCGGGCTCTGGGCGACCAGTTGTCGCCACTGCGACCACTCGTCCCAGCCGACCTGTTCACCCCGATAAACAGTCGTCGCAGAGCAGCGAGCTATCAGTGCAGCAATCACCTTGACTGGATCGCCCTCAACTACTAGCAGGGTTTGGCCCAATGAGGCTAGCTGGTCACGCAAACAAGCCAGTGATTGCAACAAAAACTTTTCGCGGGCTGCACCTATACCACGCAAGTGATAGCGATTGCTCGCTTTTAAAGCTCTATCGACAACATAGACAAACAACAAAGGGCGCCCCGCTTGTGCGGCGCGGCTCAGCAAATGGTTGTCATCCAGGCGCAGATCACTGCCAAACCAGTAGATGTCGCAGCTTTTAGTCATACCGGTTCTCCACTATCGAGTTTACTCAAAAATCCCGCAGCGTCACTGGCTATCAGCTGCTGCTTCTCTGCTGCCATTTTATCGTAACTGCGGTAGATCATGCCCAAGCGCGGATTTTTCCCCAGCTGTTCGCGGTGACGAACTAAAAAATCCCAATAAAGATAATTAAATGGGCACGCCTGATCACCGTCGCGCTGCTTAACTTTGTAGTGGCAATTCTTACAGTAATTAGACATCCGCGATATGTAAGCGCCACCCGCGGCATAAGGCTTACTGGCGACTACACCACCGTCGGCAAATAACACCATCCCAGTGACATTGGGCAGCTCAACCCACTCGTAGGCATCGGCATAGACTGCCAAGTACCAGTCGTTAACCTGCCCGGGGGAGAGGCCTGCCAACAGCGCAAAGTTGCCCAATACCATTAAACGTTGAATATGATGGGCGTAGGCGTTGTCGAGCGTCTCACTGACACACTGAGACAAACAGTTCATTTTGGTTTCTGCACCCCAGTACAACGGTGGTAGTGGGCGGTCTGCAGCAAAAAAGTTTTCTTCTTTGTAGGCGGGCATTTTTAGCCAATAGATACCGCGCACATACTCGCGCCAACCCAGTATCTGGCGAATAAACCCCTCCACCGCATTGAGCGGTGCGCGGCCGTTGCGGTAGGCGCGCTCGGCGGCTTCAATGCACTCTAGTGGCAGCAGCAGCCCAGAGTTGAGATAAAAACTGATATGGCTGTGGAAGAGCCAAGGTTCGCCCTCGACCATGGCATCTTGATAGTCACCGAACAGAGGTAGCGAAAGATCGACGAAGTGCTCAAGCACCTGCAACGCTTGCTCGCGGGTAGCGGCAAAGTGAAATGGCTCGAGCGTCCCCGGGTGGTCGGCAAACTGCTCGGCCACTAAATCTAATACTTCGCGGGTTATATCGTCTGGGCTAAATTTGAGCGGCTCTACCCCAGCCAAGTCCGCTGGCGCCGGCTTGCGGTTATCGCTATCGTAGTTCCAGGCGCCACCAACCGGCTGGTCACCATCGAGTAAAATCTGGTAGCGGCGGCGCATTTCGCGGTAAAAATACTCCATGCGAAGTTGTTTGCGGCCCGTTGCCCAACTTGCAAAATCATCGGTTGAGGCAAGAAAACGATCGTCCTCCAACAATTCGACCGGCATACCCAGCTCAGCCTGCCACTGCTGCATTTGCGCCAACAATCGATGTTCACCGGGTTTAGTGAGAACCACTTTTTCAACACCTAAGAGCTTTACTAAACGAGCCATCTCGCCGGCCAAGCTGCCACTGTTATCGGCATCTTTATAGTAGCTATAGTGCACCTGCCACCCCTGCTGTCGCAGGTGCTCGGCAAAATGACGCATAGCACTGAATAGCAGCGCTATTTTCTTTTTATGGTGTCTGACGTAACTGGCTTCGCTAGCTACCTCGCAAAAAACCAACCAATCTTGCTGTTGATCAGCATCGCGCAATGAGACGAGCGTATCGCTGAGCTGGTCGGCCAATATAAGACGTAGAACCGCCATGGGTCTCCTCGTGTATTGCGTGTTTAGATGATTTATTCGGGGATGACACTGCCATCCCATGCAAGACAACGGCCATTGTATTTCTGCACTTTATCGCTCATCACAGTGTCTATAACATCGAGCAACGCATTGGCCGAGCGGGCTGGGGTAAACAGTTTTTCAGGCGCCACACCGGCCTGGAAAGGTTGGCTCAACGAGGTATTTACAGTACCTGGGTGAAGGCCGATCACTTGCAGCTGGGGGGTGCGTCTGGCCAATTCAATACTGGCACACTTAATCACCATATTCAGGGCTGCCTTGCTGGCGCGGTAGCTATACCACCCACCTAAACGGTTATCGCCGATACTGCCCACCCGCGCGGAGAGCGCTGCCATAACGGCACTACTGTCGCGGCGCATCTTGTTGGCAAAATAACGCAGCCCCAGGGCTGGGCCAATGGTATTGATCGCAAACAGAGCACTCATCGCTTCGCTGTTGAGCTGACTGAGCGCTTTCTCCGGCTTATAAGTCACATCACCCTGGTTTCCGTGCAGTGTACCGGTGGCGATGATGACTAGGTCTAATGGCCGATCAACTTGTACAGCGGCATTGGCAATACTTGCTTCGTCGCCGATATCTAGCGCTGCAACCTCAACTCGAGTATCTGGCCACGGCTTTGCAGTGCGGCTAAAGCAGTAAAGCTTTTGAAGTTCAGTGCGCTGCAAAAGCGCTTCAGTAAGAGCGGCGCCAATCCCTCCACTGCCAATAATTGCTGCTCTCATATTTATTTTTCCTAGTCGCTGGAGGAGTCATAACGGCTAAACCGGTTCTGCCTTAATACTTGGCTTACCTGCTTAGTGTACTCAGCACGACGCTCAGAGTAAGCACTTAAATAAGGGATAAGTTTGTGTGGGTCGTCGGTTTTAAGACGCGCAAAACGAAAAGCTTTATAAGGCCTGCCTTTAGCTAAGAGCTGGTAGTAATCGCGAATAGAATCATCTAATGAGCTATAGCGTTTCAGCCAAATAGTTTTACCGTTGCGTTTGCCTCTCGCTGCAATACGCGGCTCATCACTGCTGTGAGACCAAACGCCAAAAATATTATTGGCCTCACGATAAAAGCGTGAAGTACCCCAACCACTCTCTATCGCGGCTTGCGCCATAACAATACTCACTGGGTGTGGCTTCAGGGCCGCCAACAGCTGTTGATCATTGTCTGTGCCAAAACTTTTATGGTAATGCTCTAACTGATCGGCGGGATCTCCGATTTCTATTAGCTGGTCGATGGTTTCAAAACGCGTTAGCCATTGACGATGGACACGCTCTATTGCCGGCAATAGGGCTGTCTCAAAACGCTGCTTTTTTTGCTCTATGGGCGAGTACTCCTCAGCCGAACGAACCGGAGGAGATATCATGGTGAACAGCTTAACCAATAGCACCAAGGCCAAAAGATACTGCGGTTTGAAAAAGCGCATTGCCTCAGCCTCGCCAGATGCTCCGCAAGGTTTTGTCTCGGTCCACAAAGTGATGTTTGAGTGCCCCAGCAACATGCAAAACAATCCCCGCCAACAAAACAAAGGCGGTGTATTCGTGAACCTCGTGACCCACTTCTTGCCAAAATTCGCTGACCGCTATCACCTCACCCGGCACCGCCGGATTGGGCGACCAGGCCATTAATTCAACACCGAACCACTGTAGCCCCCAACCACTCATGGTGGCCATCAGCAACCCTGACAGTGGCATCAGCAACGAGGCCAATAACAGGACCCATTGCACTAATCGCGCAATGCGGCGCGTCGCTTCAGAGTGTTGTGTGTTTGGCTCGGGCCAACCAATGATTAGCCGTCGCAAGGTACGGTAAGCGATAAAAAATAGCAGTGTCAGCCCGAAAGAGATATGCAGAAGTACCGCGCCATCAAAGTCTAGCTCTTCCATGACGAAGCCGTAGGCGAGCATTGTCATTACGCCAATGGCGACTAGACCGTGTAACCAACGGGTTGTTGCAGTTAGGGGGCGAGATTCAATATTCATTACTGACACCTTCTCAACAGGGAAATGACATTTATATAGTAGGGTTATTACCTACTAGCACACGATAACTGATCGCTGCGGCCAATGCCATTGATGCGGTTACTAATAGAGTAGGCGCCGGTGTGCCGTCATGGAAGTACCCCACTGCTATACCTGCCATAGCAGCGATACCCATCTGCATAAAGCCCATCAGTGATGCCGCAGTACCGGCCATATGGGCAAAAGGCGCCAAGCCACCCGCCATCGCTTGAGGCATCACCATACCCACTGTCAGCGAAGCAAAGCTTATCGCTGCAATAACCCCGTAGAGGTTATAACGCCCCACTACAACTATGGCCACCAGCACTATTGCACTGACAACCGCCAGTAAAGTCCCAGCCGTCAGAAGTTGGTGGCCACTAAAGCGATAACCCAAGCGACCAACAGAAAAGGTACCGCAAACATACCCAATCACTATCGCAGTAAAAAAGTAACCAAAGTGCTCTGGAGCGACCTGAAAGTAGTCTACAACCACAAATGAAGAACCGGATATAAACGCAAACAGAGCTGCATAAGCTCCGGAGAGCGCTAGGCTGTAACCGACGAATACCCTATTGCTAACTAACCGAGAAAAATTTGCCAACATAGGACGTAATCTGAACGGTTGACGGTGCTCTTTGGCGAGAGTCTCTCCCACTTTAAGCTGCAACAAGCCAATGACTAGCAGACCATAGAGCGCCAAAAGATAAAAGGTCGAAGGCCAACCAAACTCAACAATGAGATAGCCACCGATTACAGGGCCGACTGCAGGGGCCAGCCCCATCGCCGCCCCCACGTATGAGAGCACACGAGCGGCATCTTGAGGTCCGTACAAGTCGCGCACCATGGTCCGACCCAAAACAGGCCCTGCGGCACCACCGAGTGCTTGCGCCAAGCGCCAACTGATCAACTCGGCGATAGTGTCGCTAGTGGCACAGCCCAATGTAGCCAATACAAAGAGTGACAGCCCCGCTAGCATTACCGGTTTGCGGCCAAAGCGATCAGCCATAGGGCCATAAATGAGCTGTGCGAGCGCGAAACCGACAAGAAAGACACTCAGGGTCAACTGCACCTCACGGACACTGCTATTGAGCTCATCGGTGAGGGCGGGCAACGCTGGCAAATACATGTCAGTAGCCAGCGGGCCCAAAGAGACCATCGAGGTAATAATCGCCACGAGGCCGGTGCCGCTGGCCAGCACGGAGGTAGAAACCAAATGCCGCATCTTTTTCCTTTCAGTTTTGTCCACTCGTCTCACAGACTAAGCGAACTATACTTGCAGTTGTATTTAACGCTCCCACGCAAAGCAACAGCTTGGGCCTCAGCTTCGATGCAACACACCTTTTTGCCCAGAGCTTGCTGCTTGCTGAAACGCTGATCTAGCTTTCAGCCGCTCCAGATACTCTGACGTTTGCGGCGAATACTGTGCAGCCACACCAGTAAATTCGCCCAAATAAAGCGCATACCCAACAGCGATATCAGCAATAGTAAAGCGTTCGCCTACCAAGAACTGTCGTCCGTCTAAATGAGTATCCAACTTGCGCAATCTAGCCAAATACCACTGCCGGTAATCTTCTGCGACCTGCTCACTGCGCCGCTCGGGGGCTTCAAACTTCCCATATCTCAGTATAAGCGCTTGCGGGAAAGTCAGTGTCGCATCCGCATGATAAAGCCAGTTGAGATAGTCGCCGTACTCTGCGTCTTTCGCGGTCAACGCTAAGCTCGGAGCAGACTCTTTATACCGTTCGACTAGATAATGGCAGATAGCCGTCGACTCCGTCATCTCAACAGTAGCAGTAGAGATGTCATCGCGGAAAAACGGCACCGTTCCCAATGGGTTAACCTGTAGATAGCTCTTATCGAAGACCCGCGGTGGAAATGGAAGGTCGACCAAGGTGTATTCCAGCTGCATCTCTTCCAAAAGCCAAAGTGGTCTCAGCGAGCGCGAATCGCGGCAGTGCCAGAGCGTTATAGACATGGTGACCTCAAAAACTTAGTAAAAAAAACGCCAGCCGCGTACGACTGGCGTTTGTGATTAGTCGTTCAGCTGTGTCTTAGAAATCTACACTAAAACGCACGCCGACACGACGCGGCTCCGCATAACCGAAACGGTGGGCAGCAATATTGCCCTCGCGACCGGTGATGCCTTTAAAGTAAAACTCGTCAGTGACATTGCTTACCCACAAAGAGGCCTGCCAGTTGTCGCCACTCTCGTAGCCGAGGCGGATATTGCTGGTGGTAAAGCTCTCCAAGATGAGCGGATCATCATTAAACTCGCCAAAGCCGGGTGAGTCGCCCTGATGGAATGTCTCCCAAGTAAAGGCAAGATCGCCGTGATTTAAGGGCCAGCGGTAAGTAGCGACTAATGCCGCGCTGAAGTCTACGGTACCAGAGAGTTCGGCACCCTCATCGCAATCGACTATATCGCAAAAAAGCTCTGGGTCATCTTCCGTTTGCCTACGAGGCGAATCGGTCAACTCCGAGTCCGCCCAACCCATTGCCAGATAAATATCTAGCTGGTCAGTCGGCAACCAGCGCATATCAAACTCGATACCCTGGCCTTCAGCATCGCCGACATTGGTAAGAATATAAACAGAGCCATCGCGGTAGGCGCCAACCTGCATATTGTCAAACTC
>JBELGO010000079.1:0-7361 GCA_042091915.1 SAR92 clade bacterium
GTAGTGGTGCACATCTCCAGCTGGCCAGTGACGACAATATAGAGATGGTGGTGGGCAGAGCCGCTGCGCTGCAACACACTGCGCTGGCTAAAACTTAACAATTGAGAGTGTTCGAGCAGCCTCTGCTGTTGTTCGGCGGTTAACTGATTGAATACCGTCAATTTTTGCAAAAACGGTTCCAAGCCTTGTGTTGTGAGCAGTTTGATCATCCCGCATAGTAACCTATAAAGTCTAAATTTAGACATTTTAACTGTCCTGCAAGCGCTACAGTAGGGGTATAGAAACCCCTCACTGAGCGGCAGCCACCATGCAAATTAGCGCATCTACAGCAGACTCACTCCAATCCGTCAGCAATCTGGACTTGCGCGATCGCGCCGCACTGTTTACTGGGCTACAGAGTGAGACCTTTGATCTGCTGGTGATTGGTGGCGGCATTACCGGCGCCGGTATTGCCCGCGATGCGGCTATGCGCGGTCTCCGTGTAGCTTTACTGGAAGCGCAAGACTTCGCCAGTGGTACCAGTAGCCGCAGCTCGAAGATGATCCATGGAGGTCTGCGTTATCTTATTAAAGGAGACATCGCGGTCGTGCGGGAATCTGTCAGTGAGCGCGAAACGCTGCACCATATTGCGCCGCATCTGGCGCGAAAAATGCCTTATATTGTCGGTACTCGCCACCGTCTGGAGCAGTTCATTATGCGCGTGGCGCTCACCGTCTATGAGCGGTTGGGGGGAGTGGCCGCGAGTGACCGTCATCAGCGCTGGAGCCGCGAACAGCTGCGCGCCAATGAGCCGACATTGGCTGCCGACAACTATTATGCAGCGGTCGTCTATCCCGAATATCTCACCGATGACGCGCGGCTGACGCTGGCGAACATCCGTTCGGCCTATGCGCACGGCGCACAGGTGGCCAACTACTGCAAAGTAGTGGGGGTGGCGTACGAAGAGCATTTCACGGTTAATTGTCAAGCGCAGCTGCCGGGCGAAAACCACACCTTTAGTATTGGCGCGAGGGCAGTGGTCAATGCCGCCGGGCCTTGGGTGGATGCGGTGGCGCAGCTGGAAAACCCCGCACAACCTAAACGGTTAGCGCTCAGTCGCGGTATTCATCTAGTGGTGGAGCACGTCAAATTACCTGTTCTGCACACTGTTGTGATGGCCAGCGCTGATGGTCGCCGAGTGTTTGCGGTACCGGTTGGCGACTTTACCTATCTGGGCACTACCGACGACTTTTACCCCGATACTGAATACTGGCCTCCCGTGACTACTGCCGACATCAGTTACCTCTTGGGTATCACCGCGGGTTATTTCCCTGAGAATCTATTGGTCCCGGCAGATATTGTCTCAGCTTGGTCGGGGATCCGTCCGCTGATCGCCGAGGGCGAAGGCGTCGCGGCCAAAGAGCTCTCACGCAAAGACGAGGTATGGCATGGGACATTGGGGATGTGGTCGGTCGGTGGTGGCAAGTTATCGGCTTATAGGGCTATGGCTGAGCGGCTGGTAGACAAGCTCGTGGCTGCCGAGCATTTTAATGCCTCGCCCTGCACAACCCATCAAGAACGGCTGCCAGGTGGGGGTGCATTGACGGCGCCGCTCACGGCGGTGCCAGAGCAGCTCCTACAGAGGTTGCAAAGCTTGTACGGCAGTGAAGCGGAAATAGTGCTGTCGATGGGCGGCGATCTTGAGGCTGAAGTGACCTTTGCGGTGCGCTGCGAAGGAGCGCTGCGGCTAGAAGACTATTGGGCGCGCCGGAGCAGCCGGGCATGGTTTGAGCATGCCGGTGGCATTGCCAGTTTGCGACCGGCTGCCGCGATTATGGCTAGATTATTAGACTGGGATGAAGCACGCCAGGCACTGGAGATTGCTCATTGCGAGGCGATAGATGCCCACATTAGGCAAAAATTTAGTTAACACTCACTAGAAAAATTTAATCAGTTATTGCTCAATCACTCACCACCGGACTTCATTATGAATAACGCATTTTTAGCCGAACTGGCGCAACATATCGGCAGTGAACAGCTGTTAGTGAACGCCAGCGATCGGCAAGCTTATCGCTACGACCATTGGTGCATCAAACACTATCGCGACTGGATGGGCCAAAGCATCGAGGCCGCTGGTTGTGTGGTTAAACCGCGCAGTGCCGCCGATGTGCAAGTTGTCGTGAAGTCCGCTGCTTCACACGGTGTGCAGATTGTGCCCTTTGGTTTAGGCAGTGGTGTGTGCGGTGGAATAGAGCCGCAATCCTCACAGCTACTCTTAGATATGGGCCAGATGAATACGCTGCTGGCGCTAGACGAAGAGAACCTGCTTGCTACCTTCGAGGCCGGTATGAACGGTTTAGAGGCCGAACAAGCCGTCGCTGCCCACGGTTTGACCATTGGCCACTGGCCGCAGTCTATTGGCATTAGTAGCGTGGGCGGCTGGGTGTCGACTCGCGCTTCCGGGCAGTTTTCTACCGCCTACGGCAATATTGAGGATATGATTTATTCACTACAGGTGGTGCTACCCAATGGTGAATTAGTCACGCTGGGCAAAGCCCCGCGCGCAGCGAGCGGGCCTGATTTGCGCCACCTATTAATGGGTGCCGAGGGCACCTTGGGAGTGATTACTCAGGTCACTTTATCACTGCGCCGGGTAGCGCCCTGCCGCCGCTACTCTGCCTATTACGCCGCCGACATGGCGCAGGGTTTTAATGCCCAACGGCAGATAGTTCAAGCCGATTGGAAGCCGCCGGTCATGCGTCAATACGATGCTTCTGAGGTGGCGCGACTGTTCCCCGATTTTGATCAACAAGGCCAAGCGATGTTGCTCATGGTTCATGAGGGACCGCAAACACGGGTCAGTGCCGAATTGGACGCTGTAGCAGAAATTGCCTCAGAGTTAGGTCTTATAGAGGCTGATAGTCGCGTGGGCGAACTATGGATGGAGCGCCGGAACCATGTGCCACAGTGGCGCGACCTGCTCGAACAGGGCTGGATAGCCGATACCATCGAAATTTCTGCACCGTGGAATAAAATTGTGCAGATCTACGAGGACGCCATTGACGTATTGAATACGGTGCCGAGTATCGTCAATGCGTCGGCACACAGCTCGCATGTCTATAGCTCCGGGATAAATTTGTATTTTACCTTTGCTTGCCAACCGGCCGATAAAGCACAAATGGAAGCGCTCTACTTTACCTGTTGGGATAAAGTGCTTGAGGCCACGGCTGCCGCCGGTGGCGGTATCGCGCATCACCACGGGTCCGGACGTCTGCGCAAGAACTACTTGCATCACGACCTGGGTAGCGGCGGTATCGAACTGTTGCGCACCATTAAGCGAGCGATAGATCCAAACACTATGATGAACCCCGGCAATTTACTTCCCGACTGAGTGTCTTTGTCCCTAACAACAAGAGGTTGCTGCCGTGATGGAGAGCCAAGAGCCGCTAATTCTAGCCATAGATAACGGTACGCAGAGCGTGCGTGCGCTGCTATTTAATCGCAGTGGCGAGTTGGTTGCCAAGGCGCAGACGCCGCTAACCGACTACACCAGTCAGCGTGATGGCTGGCAAGAGCACGACGCCGAATCTTTTTATCAGCAGATGGCCGCCACTTGTCAGCAACTGTTTGCAGACAGTGAGCAGACGCCAGAGCAGATAAAAGCGGTCGTAGTGACGACCCAGCGTGCTACGGTAATTAATCTTGATGCTAAGGGCCAGCCGCTTCGCCCAGCGATCATTTGGACCGACCAGCGCAAGGCAGAGATACGTTCTAAACGGCCGTGGCTATGGCGGCTGGCGTTCCGCCTGCTCAGGCTCAAACCCACTATCGACGCGCTTGAGTGCGAAGCAGAAATTAATTGGATTGCCCAAAATCAACCCGAGATTTGGGCGAATACAGCGCATTTTCTGTTGCTATCGGGCTTTCTTAACTACCGGCTTACTGGTGAGGTAAAAGACAGCATTGGTAGCCAAGTGGGTTATATCCCCTTTGATTACAAGCGCCAGTGCTGGTCTGGCCAAAGAGACTGGAAATGGTCCTGTATGCCAGTGGCTAGATCGCAACTGCCCAAACTGGTGGCGGTAGGAGACACGATCGGCAATATTACCGCCGCTGCCGCTAAGACAACCGGCTTACTGCCCGGCACTCCAGTCATTGCTGGCGCCGCAGACAAAGCTTGCGAAGTACTGGGCTCTGGCTGTATCGAAGAGACTATGGGCAGTATTTCGTGTGGTACGACCGCGACAATCAACGTCTGCCAAAATCGCTACATTGAACCGCGACCATTTATACCACCCTATCCGGCAGCTCTGCCGGGCCACTTTAACGGCGAGATTCAAGTATTCAGGGGTTTCTGGATGGTCGAGTGGTTTGTGCAGCAGTTTGGCAGCCCGGAGCAAGGCCGTGTAGCCAACGATAACAGGTCTGTTGAGATGTTACTCGACGAGCTCGTTGTCGCTACGCCGCCAGGCGCTGAGGGTTTAATGTTGCAGCCCTACTGGAATCCCGGACTTAGCCAACCGGGTCCAGAAGCGCGCGGCAGCGTGATAGGCTTTACCGACAAGCACGGCCGTGCCCACCTGTATCGCGCACTGCTGGAAGGGCTTGCATACGCCTTGCGAGAGGGAAAAGAGCAATTGGAGCGGCGCAGCAAAATCCCCATGCAACGGCTGCGGGTAGCCGGTGGCGGTTCGCAGAGCGATGCGGTTATGCAGATATTAGCCGATGTTATGCAGCTGCCTACCGAGCGTCCATCCACATACGAGGCCAGCGGTTTGGGTGCGGCGATGATTGCAGCAGTGAGCTTGGGTTACTACCCAAATTATTCTGCAGCTGTGCCGGCAATGACCTCCGTGAGAGCACGTTTTGAGCCGAACAGTGCCAACAGTGCACTCTACGAACAACTCTACAAGCAGGTATACCAGCGCCAGTATGTGCGCCTTAAGCCCCTCTACGCAGCGCTGGTAAGCCTATTGCCTCGCTAACTTTCGGTGCAAATTTTAGCTAATTTTGACAACCGCTTTGCCAAAGTGGTGGCCATTAAAGAGTGATAAAAATGCCTCCAGTGTTTTCTCTACACCCTCGAAAACAGTCTCTTGGCTTTTTATGGCGCCACTTTGTACCCACGGTACCATTTCGCTGAGAAAAGCCTCTTGTTGGTCGAAGTGGTCTGAAATAATAAACCCTTGCATGCGGATTTTTTTACCCACTATTAACATTAGGTTGTTGATCCCACCCTGATTGTCGGCATCGTTGTAACCGCTGATCATCCCGCAGGCGGCAATGCGCCCGTATGGGTTCATTGCATTGATAGCTGCCTGTAGATGCTCGCCGCCGACGTTTTCAAAATAGACATCTATTCCTTCGGGTGCAGCTGCCTGTAATGCCTTGGTTAGATCGCCACAAGTTTTGTAGTTGATTACCTCGTCTATATTACACTCATTGCGCAGCCAGTCGGCTTTTTCATCGCTGCCTACACTGCCTATCACTCGGCAACCTTTGAGTTTTGCAATTTGGCAGACATTGGCACCCACTGCGCCAGAGGCTGCTGAGACAAAGACAGTCTCGCCCGCTTTAGGTTGGGCGATTTGCAAGAGGCCAACATAAGCTGTGAGCCCTGGCATACCCAGCGTGCCTAAAAATAGTGACGGGTGTTGCTCAGCTACAGCTGGCAATTTTTGCAGCTCTGCTGCATCGCCAATAAATCGATCGCGCCAACCGTTGAGGCTGAGCACAATATCTCCAGCAGTAAAATCTCGGTGCTGTGATGCGCTGACACGGCCGACGGCACCACCAGTCATCGCTTCGCCGAGCTCATAAGCCTCAGCGTAAACAGCATTCTCACGCATGCGACCGCGCATGTAAGGGTCAACCGAGAGAAACAAGTTATCAACCAGTAACTGATTGGCTTCGAGCTGCGGTAGCGCGTGCTCGACAAGGGCAAAGTGTTCGCTGCTGGGAAGTGCAGTAGGGCGCTTAAGGAGGTGCCATTCGCGTGCTTTTGTGAGGTTGTTTTCGGACATTTTTTGCTCCAATCGCCGGGTTTGAGTTTACTAGCATAACGCGGACTGCGCCGAGGTGGATAGCTCGATGGTATTGTTATCTGTTTAATTTGGTATAAGCCATTTAGAGGTTTTGTGTTTGTTGCTTATCAGGCATGTTAAGTCTAAAAATTCATAAGGATTGAGTTATGGCTATGTCTCGACGTAATTTTATCGCTCTATCGGCCACTGCTGCAGTTGCCTCAGCACTACCACTCAGTTTGGCTGTGGGTGCACAAGGGAGGTTGAGCTTTAGCGATTATCGCCAGTTTGATGCGCTCGGTTTGGCCGAGGCGGTTAGGCTTGGACAGTTTACCGCCGCAGAGGTACTCGAGGCGGCTATCGCCAGAGCAAGTGCTGTCAATCCGGCGATCAATGCCATTGTAATCCCAGATTACGACTATGCGCGGGAACAGCTAGCTGCAGGGGTTGGCGACGGACCTTTTGCCGGTGTCCCTTTTTTACTGAAAGACTTAGGCATGTATTTGCGAGGGACTATTACCAGTGAAGGTTCGCAGTTTTACGCAGGCCGTGTTGCCAAACAAAATAGCACGCTAGTGCAGCGCTATTTGGATGCCGGTTTGATGATGATGGGCAAGAGCGCAAGCCCAGAGTTTGGCGGTACTACCACCACAGAATCGACTCTATATGGTGCCACACGCAACCCATGGGATTTGAGCAAAACTACGGGGGGTTCTTCTGGCGGTGCGGCGGCAGCCGTTGCCGCAGGTATTTTACCCATGGCTAACGCTACAGATGGCGGCGGCTCTATTCGTATCCCCGCCTCTTGTTGCGGTTTATTTGGCTTAAAACCAAGCCGCGGCAGAACACCTCATGGCCCTAGCTCATTAACCAGCCTCATGAGCGTTAATCATTGTGTATCGCGCTCGGTGCGCGATAGTGCAGCCTTGCTTGATGCCACTGCGGGTATGGAACCCGGAGCTGCCGGTGGCCCCAATGCGCCAATCGGTAGTTTCTTGCAAGCCAGCCAAACTCCTCCCAAAAAACTGCGCATAGGATTGCTGCTCACTCCGATCACTCGCTCACCGGTACATAGCGATTGCTTGGATGCGGCCAACCATACAGCCGCATTGTGCGAGTCGCTTGGACACCGCGTCGAGCCGATAGAGCTCCCTATAGATGCAGGCGAGTTTTTCCATGCAACAGGGATTATTATGGCTGCCGGCAATGTGGCGCGGGTGCAACTGCGCGAAAAAGAGCTTGGCCGCGAGGTGACCGAAGAGGATTTAGAGCCGCTGATTTACCAGCGATATCGCAAAGCATTGAACAATACTGCCGCCGATTACTATGCAGCAGTAGATACTGTACACCGTATCGGCC
>JBELGO010000080.1:0-7242 GCA_042091915.1 SAR92 clade bacterium
GCGCGGCCGCGGCCGCGGCGCACTACCGCGGCATGGGCGACGCGCTCGCGCGCATTTACCGCCACGAGGGCGGCTGGCGCGCGCTCTTTCGCGGTTCGGGCGCGCGCGTCGCGTTCCACGCGCCCCAGATCGGCATCACGATGGCGCTCTTTGAGCGCTGCAAGGCATTCTTCATGCGTTTGGGTTATCAGTTAGGTATCCTCGACGGGGACTTGGCACGTAGTAGCGGCTCTGAAATGTCCATCAAAGAACGTTTTATGCTTGGTCCAGAGTTGCATGCTCTCAGGGGCATGGTGCTTCCAGAGCTTCAAAGTTTAATTATTAGTGAGCAAGACACGGTTTTTCTTTGCGAAGTGCAATGGCACAACTCCTATGAGGTTGAGATCTATGCCAGCGAGATAGGCCTGATGGATGAGCCGGGCTGCTGGAATTTGACAGGGTATGCAAGTGGTTATGCTTCTGCCTTACTGCAGCGTGAAATATTTTTTCAAGAACTGGAGTGCCTGAGTTGCGGGAATGAGCGCTGCTTTGCTGTCGGCAAACCGGCCGAGCTGTGGGATAACTATGAGCAGCTCAAACGCTACTACGAGCCCGACCCGCTGCTCGAGGAGCTGCGCAATTTACAGACTACCGTCGAAGCGCTGAAAGAGTCCCTCAATGAAGGCGACAAGCTCGCCAACATAGTCGGCTCATCGAAACCGTTTAAGAATGCGTTGCAGATGGTCACCAAGGCTTCCGACAGCAAGGTATCGGTGCTTCTGCTCGGCGAAACTGGCGTCGGTAAAGAGGTGATGGCGCGCGCCGTCCACATAACCAGTGACCGCGCCGAAAAACCCTTCATTGCGGTTAACTGCGCGGCAATCCCGCCCGACCTGATCGAATCCGAGCTATTTGGTGTCGAGAAAGGCGCTTATACCGGTGCCAATCAGTCGCGTATGGGGCGATTTGAGCGCGCCGATAACGGCACTATTTTTCTTGATGAGGTGATCGAGCTGACACCGCGAGCGCAAGCTTCACTGTTGCGAGTACTGCAAGAGAGTGAGCTCGAGCGGGTTGGCGACAATAAAGTGCGCAGAGTCGATGTGCGGGTCGTAGCGGCGACCAATGAAGATCTCAGTGTCGCGGTTGAGCAGGGGCGCTTTCGCGCCGATCTCCACTATCGACTGAGTGCCTATCCGATCAACATTCCACCACTGCGTGAGCGCAAAGAGGATATTCCGCTATTCGTCAGCCATTTTTTAGAAAAATACCAAGCGTTGTACAACAAAAACGTACTGGGCATTTCTGATCGCGGTATGGAGCGGCTGTGTGTCTATGGCTGGCCGGGCAATATTCGCGAACTCGAGAATGTCGTCGAACGGGCGCTGATACTTGCCGATGTCAACGGTGTGATCAGTATGGAGTCGATGTTTCCAGAGCGCAGCGAATCGCCCGCCGACGCCAAAGTATTGGATGCCAGCGGCCATCTACAGGACCAGCTATTTCCTGCCGGAGTCAATGGCGATGAACTGATTGATTCACTGCTCGATGCCGGCTTCGAGATAGAGTCTTTTGAGCGAGCGGTGCTCGATGCCGCCTTGCGCAAAGCGTCCGGCAATGTCTCAAAGGCGGCGCGATTGGTTGGCTTGAGCCGCCCCGCCTTTGCCTATCGAGTCAAAAAGTCGAGCGCAGATTAAAGGTTTAAACCCACAGCAGGGCGTTTAACACCGCGAGCAGTGTCAACACCGCGGCCGTGTTTAGCGCCAGCGTTGGTGATTTGCCGTTGCTGCGCAGCTCATCCGCCACCCGGGTGGCGCGCAACGCCGCCGCCAATAGTGCGGCCAATGGAACCGCCAGCCACAAGCTGCGTTGATCTGCTAGCGCGCCAATAGCCGCTGCCGCAGCACTGGCTGCAAAGATAACTGCCACTGTGCGCACCCGCCGGGCTGGATAAGCACTGGCCAGTGTCGCGCGGCCAATTTGGCAATCGGCATCCGCGTCCGGCAGCTGGTTGAGCAGTAACAAATTGTTAGCCGCAAAAAATACTGCGCCACTGACCAGCAGTGACTCTCGGTTGATTGTGCCGCCCATTGCCAATTCACTGCCGATCACCACGATCGGTCCAAAAGCGAGTCCGGGCGCCACTGCGCACAGCCAGGGTCGGCGAGTGATCCAGCCGGTGTAGAACCACACCAACAGCAGACCAGCCGCACCTAACAACCACAACCACGGCTGCTGATAAGCGAGCCACGCGCCTATTGTCGCGGTTGCCAGTATGGCCCCATTGCCAGCTTGGGCCACCCAGTTGGCGTATTGGGGGTGGCTGGGCAAAAAACCACTGCCGCCACTAAACGGTGTCCGCTGAGTTATTCGGTCTAGACCAGAGGTATAGTCCTTTGCCTCGTTGCGCAAATTGACGGCGACGTGCGCCAGCAATGCGGCGGCTATTACTGCGATTGCGCGCCCGTCCTGGGCCACCACACCGTGGCGGAGCGCGAGTGCTAAGCCGAGCCCGGCACAGAGCGGGGCGAGAATGACAAAGGGCAGTCGCGAGCAGGCTGCCAATGCCGCCGCGCGGCTGCTCAGGGTTGGCCGCCACTCACTAACTGTGGCGCGGTAGCCGTGAAATAGGGTTGCCTGCGGTGGTGCTGGTACCAGCGATGCAGTGCCGCAAACTCGCTGGCTTGGTCTAGCCCATAAGCGCTGGCGAGTGCAAAGCGCGGCAGCAGAGCGCACTCAGCCAGACTCAACTGTGAGGCAAAGGTGTGATGGTCACTGCCCTGTTTTAGATACGTTGTATTTAGCCAGCTCAGACATTCGCGCCACTGCTGCTGGCACTGCTCGATAACGGCGGCGTCCCAGTCAGCTTTAGGCCTGCCGCGCTGGGTAAAAATAGCATCGCGGATGGCCGGCCCAATTACGCTGTCAGAGTAGTGGTTGAGCTCAGCGATAAACGCCCGCTCAGCAGCGGTTGAGCCCATCAGGGCGGGAGAGGGACAGTCGGCTTCCAGCGCGGCACAGATGGCCGTGGATTCGGTTATCAGTTGGCTGCCGGTGTCGAGGAGAGGCACCTTGCCGGTGGCTGAAAGCGCCAAAAACTCTGCCGGTTTATTGTCGGTATCAATGGTAATGTGGCGAACCGAAATATCCTTTATTGCCAAAGCGATGCGGACTTTCCAGCAGAATGGGCATTCGTCTTTGTCATACAAGGTCTGCGAGGATGAGGTCATGGTGAATCCCTTTTTTTTATCCTATGTGGCGGTGGCGGTGGCGGTGGCGGTGGCTGTGGGTAGCGAGAACAAGTATCACTCTGCTATTGCCAGTACTCCGGAGTCGTTAAAAATTATCCCATAGCGTGTCCCCGGAGTCAGCTTTTGTGCCCTTTGAGCCCTTGCGAAAAGCGGCAAGCGACCACAGACTAAGGGTGTAGTCGAGCAATCTGCTCGACACGACTCAATTGTTTTTGGAGATGAGTTATGAGCGATTACAAAGCCCCGTTGCGCGATTTGCGTTTTGTTTGTGATGAGCTGCTCGACAGCGATGCGCACTATCAAAAATTTCCGCAGTTCAGCGAAGTTAACAGCGAACTGCGCGATGCTATTTTAGAAGAGGCCGGCAAATTCGCCGAGCAAGTTTTGGCGCCAACCAACCGCAATGGCGATGAGCAAGGCTGTCAGTTTGAAGGCGGTGTGGTGACTACCCCCGACGGCTTCAAAGAGGCTTACCAAGCGTTTGTCGATGGCGGTTGGGCCGGTTTGAGTATGCCCGAAGCTTTCGGCGGGCAAGATCTGCCGCACTCACTCGACCTAGTCGTATCAGAACTTTTTTGCCAAGCTAACCACGCTTGGGCAATGTGCCCCGGTCTCAGCGCGGGCTGTCGCAGCACGCTGTTATCACACGGTACGCCGGAACTGCAAAAGACCTATCTACACAAACTTACAGAGGGCAGCTGGACCGGCACCATGTGTCTGACTGAGCCGCAGGGCGGGTCAGACCTCAGCTTCTTGAAAACTAAAGCGGTCGACAATGGCGATGGCAGCTACGCGGTAACCGGTACCAAAATCTTTATCAGCGCCGGCGAGCACGATATGTCGGACAACATCGTTCATCTGGTGCTGGCGCGCTTGCCTGATGCCCCAGCAGGGACTAAAGGTATTTCACTGATTTTAGTGCCTAAATTCTTGCCAGACGCTAATGGTGAGCCCGGCGAGCGCAACACGGTTCAAGCCGGCTCCATTGAACACAAGATGGGTATTCATGGCAGCCCGACTTGTGTGATGAACTTTGACGGCGCCAAGGGTTACTTGATTGGCGAGCCCCACCAGGGCTTGCGCTGCATGTTCACCTTTATGAATGCAGCGCGTATCGGCACCGCACTGGAAGGCGCCAGCCACGCAGAGGTCGCTCTGCAAGGGGCGATGAGTTACGCGCTAGACCGCGAAGCGGGCCGCTCACTCAGCGGGGTAAAATCTCCAGATCGCCCTGCCGATAAGCTTATTGTTCACCCCGATGTGCGCAAAATGGTCCAAACCATTCGCGCCTTTGCCGAGGGCAACCGCGCCTTCGCCCACTATTTGGGCCAGTTGGTTGACGGCGAGCACTACGGCGACGGCGAGCAGAAGGCGCACGCCGCGGGCTTGCTGGCACTGCTCACCCCCATCGCCAAAGGCTTTATGACCGAAACCGGCATCGAGGCGGCCAGCCATGGCGTGCAAGTATACGGCGGCCACGGCTATGTCCGCGAGTGGGGCATGGAACAGAATCTGCGCGATTCACGTATCGCCACGCTCTACGAGGGCACCACAGGTATTCAGGCGCTGGATTTGCTCGGCCGCAAAGTGCTGCCCGATGGCGGCCAGCAGTTTGGTCGCTTCTTGAAAATGATTGCCGCCAGCCTGCCAGAGATGGACCCGCAGTTTGCCGCGCCGCTGGGCGCTAAGTTGCAAGAGTGGGAAAAGCTCACGCGCGCTATCGGCGTCAAGTCGATGAGCGATGTCAACGAGATGGCCGCAGCCTCAACCGACTTCCTGATGTACTCAGGCTACGTGGTCGTTGCTTGGTTCTGGGGGCGTATGGGCACCCTGGCCAAGGCGAAGGCCGCCGAGTCTAGCGATGTCTTCTACCGCGCTAAGCTGAACACTGCGCAGTTCTACTTCCAGCGCATACTGCCGCGCACCACCGGCCTCAAGGAGGCGATCGAGGCGGGCGGTGGTTCACTGATGGCGCTTAGCGATGAGGACTTTGCTGAACTGTATGGCTGATATGTAACTGCAGTAGCTAATAAAAAACGCGGCTTTCGGGCCGCGTTTTTTTATGCTTGAGACCCGCTAGCTGTGTAGCGGTTTGGGGGTGGGCAGAGCGTCTAGCGACGCCATAATGATATTGGCTGTCGACAAGTTGCAGGCGTGCGGGATGTCATAGAGCGTGGCGAGGCGGATCAGCGCTTTAACATCGACATCGTGCGGGTGCGGTGAAAGCGGGTCGATAAAGAAGATCAATACATCCAGCTGGCCCTCGCAGACCATCGCGCCGAGTTGTTGGTCACCGCCCAATGGGCCACTTTTTAGTGCGCGGATGGTCAGTTCTGGGCAGCGCTCCTTGAGCCGCTGGCCAGTGGTGCCGGTAGCATACACGGTGGCCGCTTCCAGTTGTTGCTGGTGGGTCTCGCTCCACTGGCAGAGTGCCTCTTTGCGGTGGTCATGCGCGACTAAACCGATATTCATCTGCACCTCTAAGGTTGATCCAAAATAGGGCTGGTTGTGCCCCCCTCTGAAGCTGACGGCCCGCGTCTGCCTGCCCAGCAATGCTCATTGTACACATCGGCTCAGCTTTAGTTGAGCGGTATGGCCGTTTCCGACTTGACCTCTTCAATCACCACATAGGTGTGAGTTTGCGCCACCAGCGAAATAACCGCCAGTTTTTCGCCCAAAAAGCGCTGGTAATGACGCATATCTTGGCAGCGAATTTTAAGCAGGTAGTCAAACCCACCCGCTACCATATGGCAGGACTCGACCTCGGCGAGCTCGCGCATCTGAGCATGGAAGCTGCGCAGGTGGTCGCTGCTGGTATGGGTTAACAGTACTTGGATAAACGCCACCGGTTACGGTTTGACTTTTGGTTTGCACAGCCGAATTGACGACCGTGTTGAAACCATCGCGCGGCGGATAAAAGCCGGCAATATTTATGTTAACCGCAATCAAATTGGCGCCGTGGTCGGCTCGCAGCCATTTGGCGGCGAAGGGCTCTCCGGCACTGGCCCCAAGGCGGGCGGCCCCAACTACCTGGCGCGCTTCGGCCGTTACCCAGCACAACTGCCAACGCCTGAGTCTCAGGATAAGCTGCTTTCCCAAGAGGTCGTTCAACAAGCGTTAGATGCCATCAACAAGCTCACCCAGCCCGTGCAACCGCTGGCTGTACACGACCTGCCCGGCCCTACCGGCGAGTCAAATCGGCTCTCCTATCACGCCCGCGGCACGGTGCTCTGCCTTGGCCCCACACCCGAACAAGCGCAGCACTAAGCGCAAATAGCGCAAGCCAACGGTTGTCGAGCGCTGCAAATAGCCGCCGGCGCCACGGGTAGCGATGCACTGGATGGCCAGCTGGTAGCCGAGCTGTTAACTGAAATCAACGGCTTTGCTGTGGTGGTTTACTGGGGTGACGAAACAGTCAAAATAGCCCTGCGCCAAGCCCTTGCAGCACGCCGTGGTGCACTGCTGCCGCTGGTTACCCATCAAGGTTTGGCGGCCCACTGTTTGCTGGAGCGTCACTTGTGTATTGATACCACTGCGGCGGGTGGCAACGCAGCGTTGTTTGCCATGGCCTCCTGCCAATAATTTAAAGCCCGCTGCGGGTTTTTATAATCTCTTTTGAGCCTGCTGGAAGAGAAAAAGAGACGCCATCTTGACCGATGGTATAGCGCGGGAAAATGCGTTGTGCACCGTTTAAAAAAAGCTCTTTTTGTCCGGGTACAACCAGCGGCGGCACGATGTGGTAGTAAAGTAAGTGGCCCACCTCTGCATCTCTGGCGGTCTCAGCCGCTTGCACAGGTGTGGCATGGTAATCGGGGATATCATCTGTGATTTTAGCGATGATGGTATTGCCCAACCGCTTTGCCGTGGTGTTCATTAAACCCACTAAGTTTGGTGCAAGCGCTTCATGCACCAACAAGTCGACACCCATGGCAAAGTGCTCTATGTTGTCTAGCTTTGTGGTATCGCCGGTGATGAGCAGTGAGCGGCCCTTATAACTGAAACGATAACCCAC
>JBELGO010000081.1:0-7229 GCA_042091915.1 SAR92 clade bacterium
TTGGCAGTGGTTTGCGGCAACTGTTTTATATTGAAACCCTCTGAGCGGGATCCATCGGTGGCGTTGCGTATCGCCGAATTAGCTCAGCAAGCAGGGCTCCCTGCCGGTGTACTCAATGTTGTCAATGGCGGCCGTGAAGTTGTTGAACAGCTGTTGGATGACCAGCGCATCAAAGCTATCAGCTTCGTAGGTTCTACCCCTATCGCCGAGTCTATTTACGCTCGCGGTAGCGCGGCAGGAAAGCGCGTACAGGCGCTTGGCGGTGCAAAAAACCATGCGGTAGTGATGCCGGATGCCGATTTAGACAATGCTGTAAGTGCTTTGATGGGCGCTGCTTATGGTTCGTGCGGTGAGCGCTGCATGGCTATCTCGGTAGCAGTAGCGGTGGGCGACGAGACCGCAGATGCCTTGGTGGCGAGATTAAAGTCGGCCATGGGCGATCTTCGCGTTGGCAATGGTCGCGATAACAACAATGATATGGGGCCACTGATTACCGCAGAGCAGCGCGATAAAGTCGCTGCCTACCTGCAGGCGGGTGTCGAGGCGGGTGCTCAGTTAGTCGTAGATGGGCGCACAGCAGCAGTGCCCAGCGAGGGCTTTTTCCTGGGTGCCTCACTGTTTGATCGAGTCGAAGAGAGTATGTCGATTTATCGCGATGAGATATTTGGCCCCGTCCTCTGTGTGGTGCGGGTGCCAGATTTAGCAGCGGCAATGAAGCTGGTTAACGAACATGAGTTTGGCAATGGCACAGCAATCTTTACCCGCGATGGCGAAGCTGCACGCTATTTTTGTGACAATATTTTAGTCGGTATGGTCGGTGTCAATGTGCCGCTGCCGGTACCAGTCGCCTACCACTCTTTTGGCGGTTGGAAGCGCTCGCTATTTGGCGATCTCAGCGCCTACGGGCCTGACGGTGTGCGTTTTTACACGCAGCGCAAGACTATCACCCAGCGCTGGCCTTCGAGTGGGGTTCGCGAAGGGGTCAGTTACAGTTTCCCCAGTTAGGCGCTGCCGCGAAAACGCGGGTGGCCGTTGAGTGGGTCGCCGCCGCGGTAGTGGCTGCGGCCTGCCAGTGAGTCAATAAATAGGTGGAAGAGCTCCGACTGCGAGCTGATCAGCAGTTTGGCATAGCTTTTTTTGCGGTGCAGTTTCACGGTCTCAAGGGTTATGCCCAGCTGCTCTGCTATCGACTTGCTGGTGTGGCCCTGCAATAACAACCTGATCACTTGGTTTTCCCGCTTAGTGAGCCGCGAACTACCGAACTCTTTTAGCGCGGTGTCTAATTGCCAGGTGAGAGTGGTTTTGTGTTGCTCGGGAGTGCGGCGACGATATTCGCGCCAATGCAGTTTAACTAGCTCTGCCACCCAGCTTTCCAATGCTTTGAGCATGTTGAGATCTGCTCGGCTCAAGCGCGGTGAATCGCTTATGCGGCTTAACGAGAGATTGACGAAAGTCTGTTTGCTGAGCTGAACGATATAGCCAGCCTCATCGCTGATGGCCGTCTGTTTAAAATAATTTTTATAGTAGGCGCTGCTTTCGAAACCCTCAGGAGCGAGCTTCTGCAAGTGATAAAAGCCGCTGTAATTTTTATCCCGCGCAGCGCGATAGACCGGATCGAGCAGATAAGCGGCGGCGACAAAACGGTCTATGGGTGACCCCGGGCTGGGATTGGAGCTATTGTAGAGAAGTTCTGGAGAGCGATCGCTGTGGTAGAGCAGAGCGACTAAGTTATCGGCACTGACCAGCTCCGCAAAAGCCTCGGCTAAGCGCGGTTGAAACGGCTCTCTGCCAGCTAAAGCCACCAGAGGTGCAAGTGTGTCACTGACGTGTTGGAGTTGGCTCACAGCGGCTCAAGAGGCTTAGTTTGCAGTGGCGTCGCTCTCTTCATCGCGCTGAACAAATTGCTCGGGGTCCATAAACATCAACCGCAGTGCCATGCCGGTTTTGCTGGGTTCGATAGCGGCCATTAGGACATTGAGCTGGCTATCAATTTCAACTACGCCTGGCAAATTAAACAAGATACCGCCGGTCTTTTCGTTTTGTAGAGTGCGCAGTGTTTTTAACTCGGGGTCTTTGCGGCCGTGTGTCTCAAATCTTTGCAGTAGTGCGCGCAGAGAGGCTTGGAAGTTGGGGTAATTAAACGCACCGTTAAATTCACTGCGGTCTAGCTCTAGAGTAACTGGGAGCTTGTTGCCGTTTTGGTTGTTGGTGAGCTCTCCGGCTTTAACTTGATTGCCATCCTTGAGCTTTTTATAGAGTACCTTGGCTTCATCAGGCTTCTGCTTGAAAAAGCCGGCAGCCAAGAGGTTGGCGCTCATGTTAAACAGTTTGCGCACATCGATAGAGAAATTGGTTTGGCCATCATTGGGGGTGTTTGCTTCGCTCATAGTGTTGTTCTTTTGGGTCCGTCAATTAGAAAAGTTTCACGGACAAACTCTAGCGGAAAGCGGGCAAAAATGTAACTGGCAGAGGGCAATGAGTGAAAAAAAGCCACTCAGAGCGGACTCTGAGAGGCTGAGTAGATAACTACCAGGGATCACGCGAAGGCTTGCAAACCGGTTTGTGCGCGTCCGAGGATAAGCGCGTGCACATCTGCGGTGCCTTCATAGGTATTGACGACCTCTAAGTTGAGCATATGGCGCATTATGCAGTACTCATCCGAAATACCATTGCCACCGTGCATGTCGCGTGCGCTGCGAGCGATATCGAGTGCTTTCACACAGTTGTTACGTTTGAGCAGTGATATGAGCTCCGGAGCCAGTTGTCCGTTCTCTTTCAATCTGCCGGCTTGCAATGAGCCCTGCAACCCCAGAGAGATCTCTGTCTGCATCACCGCCAGTTTGTGCTGGATAAGCTGCTTGGAAGCCAGTGGCTTGCCAAATTGCTGGCGCTCCAATGTATAGTTGAGTGCGGCGTGCCAACAAGCCTCCGCCGCGCCCATAGTGCCCCAGCTGATACCGTAGCGAGCGCTGTTCAAGCAGCCAAATGGCCCAGCCAAACCCTCGATGTTGGGTAAAAGGCAGTCGTCGCCGACAAATACATCATCCATCACGATCTCACCGGTAATCGAGGCGCGCAGTGCTAACTTGCCCTCTATTTTGGGTGCGCTGAGTCCTTGCATACCTTTGTCAAGTACGAAACCTCGGATCACGTCATCGTCAGTTTTTGCCCACACCACAAAGACATCGGCGATGGGAGAATTAGTGATCCACATTTTACTGCCGGTGATGCGGTAACCACCATCGACTTTTTTGGCGCGAGTTCGCATACCGCCCGGGTCGGAGCCAGCATCCGGTTCGGTCAAGCCAAAGCAGCCTACCCATTCGCCCGAGGCCAACTTAGGCAGATATTTTTCGCGCTGCGCTTCTGTGCCGTAGGTATAAATCGGGTACATCACTAAGCTCGATTGCACACTCATCATCGAGCGATAGCCGGAGTCGACTCGCTCTATTTCTCTGACGATAAGGCCGTAGCTGACATAACTGACGCCGGGACAACCGTAGCCGTCAATGGTGGAGCCGAGCAAGCCAAGCTCACCCATTTCGTTGAAGATTTCGCGATGAGTAAACTCTTCGCGAAATGCCTGTTGGACCCGCGGCGCGAGCTTGTTTTGTGCATAGTCGCGAGCGCTGTCACGGACCATGCACTCTTCGTCAGTGAGTTGTTGGTCTAGTTGGAAAGGATCTTGCCAGTTAAATTTGCCCCAATCGCGAGCCATAACACTCTCCTAATCGATCAATCAGATTTGAATACCAAAATGAACAGCTGTGGCATCCAGTGCAGACCGTGCTCGACGCAGCAGCTCGTCTAGCTCCTCGGTTGAGCAGACCAGAGGCGGGGCGATAATCATCGAATCGACCACTGCGCGCATAACCAGTCCGTTATCTAGACAGGCTTGTCGACAGGTGGCTCCCGCTTCACTCTCTTTGCCGAGCCGTTCACCGCTCTGTTTATTGCCAACCAACTCGATGGAGCCAAACATCCCCAGTCCGCGCACGTGGCCAACGATTGGGTGATCGCCCAATGCCTGCCAACCCGCTTGGAAATGGGGTGCGAGATGATTTTTAACGTTTTGCTGGATATTGTCGCGCGCCATAATCTGCAGTGTTGCCAGAGCCGCTGCGCAGGCGGCGGGGTGGCCAGAATAGGTAAACCCGTGACCAAACTCGCCGCCTTGAGAGGTGATGACCTCGGCTATGCGGTCGCTCACCATCACTCCACCGAGTGGTTGGTAGCCATTGGTAACTGCTTTGGCAAAGGTAATTAGATCGGGCTTGGTATTGTAAGTTTGGTAGCCAAACATCTCGCCAGTGCGGCCAAATCCGCAGATCACTTCATCGCTGATGAAGAGAATATCGTGTGCGTCTAAGATGCGTTGTACTTCGGGCCAATAGCTGGCGGGCGGCACTATGACGCCGCCGGCACCTTGCACGGGCTCAGCAATAAATGCAGCAATGTTCTCTGCACCGTGATGGTCGATCGCTTTTTGCAGCTGTTGAGCGGCCTCAATACCAAAATCGTGCTCACTCAGATGACGACCGTGGGCAAACCAGTTGGGAGGTTGGATATGCTCAACATAAGGGAGTTTTTCGAACTGGCCGTGAACAAAATCGAACCCGCCTAGACTAGCTGCCGCGATAGTGCTGCCGTGATAGCCGTACTGACGTGACAGGACGATACGTTTATTGGGCTTTTCAAGCAGGTCCCAGTAGCGGCGGACTATGCGCAAATTGGTGTCGTTCGCTTCAGAGCCTGAGTTGGTGAAGAAAACATTGTTGAATGGATCAGGTAGTAGTTCCGCCAGTGCAGAGGCCAACTCAACCGAGGGTTGGTTGCTGCACTGAAAAAAATTGTTGTAAAACGGCAGCGTGTTTAACTGTGAGGTGACCGCATTGACAATGTCCGGCTGGCTGTAACCTAGATTACAGCACCACAGGCCAGACATGCCGTCCATGTATTCGCGGCCATCGCTGTCGCGAATAGTGATGTGCTCGGCGCTGGTGATAATGCGGCCAGGCTGCTGCCGATAGTCTGCATAGTCGGTAAAGGGTTGTAGATGGTGAGCCCTGTCGAGAGCTTTGAGTTCGGCGCTGCTGTGTGGTGAAGGGCTCATGGCTATACCTCTGTGTACTATTCGATTGGTTGCGGTAAGGGACGATAGTCCATCGCGCGGACCGCATTGCACTATTAAACGCTTTGCTAGAGAATTTGTCGCTACCCCAAAAGGGGAGCGATCAGCCGCTGCAATTGTCCCGACCTAAGAGAACGTAAATGAGTCAACAAAAGTCACCGCCACGTATTGGTATCCCTTGTGATGTATTTGCCCGGGGTATCCACCCATTCCATGGTGTCGGTGAGAAATATATAAACGCGGTAGTGCACGGTGTTGGCGGTCTGCCGCTGTTGCTGCCTGCAACAGGGGCAGGCGGCGATCTACACAGAGAGGCAACTTACAGTGTCGAAAATTTACTCGATAGTGTTGATGGCCTGTTATTGCCCGGAAGCCCCTCGAATGTGGAACCGCGTCATTATGCGCCGGAGTTGGCAGACGACGGCAAGGCCGACCCGCAGCGCGATCATCTCACCTTGCCGCTGGTACGTGCTGCGCTATCGCGAAAAATGCCAGTGTTAGCTATCTGCCGAGGCTTTCAAGAGCTCAATGTAGCCCTCGGTGGCTCTCTTCACCAATCCCTGCAAGAGCAGGGCAATTTTATTGAGCACCGCGAAGATTTAGAGCTGACTCGCGAGCAGCAGTACAGCTCTGCACATCTTGTTCAATTAGACTCCCAAGGTTGGCTGGCAGAGTGGTTGGATGCAGAGCAGTGGCAGGTTAATTCTCTGCACGGGCAGGGTATCGATCGCCTGGCCACTGGCCTTATTGCCGAGGCGCACGCGCCGGATGGCCTGATCGAGGCAGTGCGGTTGGCCGATGAAGAGAACTGGGCAATGGGCGTGCAATGGCATCCGGAGTGGCAGTTTGCCAAAGACAAGCTATCGAGTCGTTTATTTGCCGAATTTGGATTGGCAGCAGAGCGCTATTCTCGAGAAAAAGCCCTATTGAGTGTGCAGTAATTCCTGCTATATTTGTTGTGTGCAGAGTTCACTGAGCCTGCAAAAAAAGAAAATCTTCCCTGGAGAATGTTGAATGCAATTATCAAACCGTGTGCCTCAATTTAAGCTCAATCGCCGACTGCTGGCCGCTGCAATAACCGCATCTGTTGCTCACACTGGCCATACCGCCACTATTGAAGAGGTATTGGTGACGGCTCAGAAGCGCGAGCAGTCTGCGCAAGATATCCCGATGACAATTTCAGCCTTTTCAGGCTCTTTTATCGATTCGGCACAAATTACCGATGCTAAGGAGCTGGCGCTGCTAACTCCCGGGGTCGCCGGCAACAGCGACGACAGCTTTTTAGATACCATCAATATTCGCGGTATTAGCACCAACGACTTTGGTGTCGGTGCGGAGCCTTCAGTGGGTGTCTACCACAATGGCATCTACCTCGGTCGTACCGGTGGTGCGCTGTCGAGCTTCTTCGATATTGACCGGGTAGAGGTTATCAAAGGGCCGCAGGGTACGCTGTTCGGCCGCAATGCCAGCGCCGGCGCTATTACTGTACATACCAACCGGCCGACCGACGAGCAAGGTGGTTCAGCCGAGGTGGGCGTTGGTCAAGACGGTTATACCGAAATGACGGTGGTCGCCAACCTACCTATTAACGAAGAGTGGTCATCGCGCATGGCGCTTTACAGAGAAACCAAAGATGGTTGGGTAGAAAACTCCATCAATGGTCAAACTGTGGGTGAGTTAGAAGTGAGTGCAGCGCGCTTCACGGTGCAACATCAAAACGATTTGGTCACCAGCGTATTGACAGTAGAGCATGAAGACCGGCTCTTGCCGCCATCTCTCTATCAATCATTTGACCCGGAGCAGCTCGATCTTGATTTTCTGAGTAACTCATCGTCGGCAGAAGATTCTTTTGAGTCAGACCTTGATAGCGATCAGCTGTTTGATGAGGGCCAAGTGTGGGGTACTACGCTGGATGTGACCGTCGATCTGGGTGATGGCTATACACTCAACTCCTTAACCGGTATCCGCGGCCACGACTACCACTATCGCGAAGATTTTGATGGCAACCGCGCCGAGGTGTTCAGTTTTGAACAACTCCAAGAGCAGGACTATTACAGCCAAGAGTTTCGCATAAACTACGATGGAGATGGCCCGCTCA
>JBELGO010000082.1:0-7210 GCA_042091915.1 SAR92 clade bacterium
AGCGGCGTTCGATATTGGCCATCTCGAGCAGATCGTAAACAGCTGGGTTGGGCTGCCAATCGACGCTGATGACCCGAGGGGCGTGATCATTTTGTATCAGCCCGCAATAGTGCTGCCACTGGTGGCGAATATGGCTGATGAATTTGGAGTCCCATGTCGATGAGCGCTCACCGCGGTCGCGCCAGTAGAGCACGAACTCGGGGATTGCGTCTTCAATGAAGTTGCTGTTGATACCGCCCTGTTCGATGAGAATGCGCATGGCATCGGCGGAGGGGCGCCAGCTATTAGCCATTGGCTGCTCTGCGGCGCGGCGTTGGTCGGTACTCATCTGCTGCTGCCACTGGCGCCAAACCTCTTTGATAAACTTAGATTCCCAGCTGTGTCGCGAGACATTGCGGTCGCGCCAGTAAGCGGTAAATTGTGGCAGTTGGGTGAGAGAGAACTCGCGGCTTACGCCGAGTTGGCCGAGCTGGCGCAGGGCGTCTTCACTGGGCTGCCAACTATTATCGATAGTTTTAGCCGGTGCTGGATTGGTTACGCTACCAGTTGTCAGAGGGGCTGGCGCAGAGACAAGTGCTGTCGGACGAGGATTGCCGCTCGCCTCATTGAATGCAAACGTGAATAGATTGTCGCTGCCGATACGGCCACCACGATAGAGAAGCAGGCCCTTCTCATGGAGGCTTGAGACCAGACGTTGCAGCTGTTCGCTGCTCCAAAAGGGGGTGCACTGCTGCAGCTGGACGAGTTCAATTTGGTGCCAGCAGAAGCCATCGCGCTGTTCGCCACTTTGCAGTGCTCGCCAGTCGCCGAGCAGCTGTAACAGCAGGGCTTCCTCGACGCCAATAGCGGCAGCAAGGGTGGGCGATAGGGTGAGGACTCTCTCGGGAAAAAGTGACATAACCCCACTTTAACAGAAACCCTCTAAGGTCAGAAGAAGTGTAGACCAGTGCGGGCTGGAAGCTGTGTATTTATACAGTTTTGAGGTATTCTCTTAAACGACATTAGATAACTTATTGTGAGGTAATGGCGGTGGCGACAAAACAGAAGCGCGCCTATGTCTGCGGCGATTGCGGTGCAGATTTCACTAAATGGCAGGGCCAGTGCAGTGAATGCCAGGCCTGGAATACGCTCAGTGAAGTGCGCCTGGGCAAAGGTGTGCCAGTCGCGCGCGGCGGCGGATTCGCCGGTGCAGCAGACGGGCAGATTAGCACCCTAGCTGAGATAGAACTGGCTGAAATTCCCCGTATTACTACCGCCAACAGCGAGTTGGATTTGGTGCTGGGCGGCGGTTTGGTGCCGGGCTCTGCTGTCCTTTTGGGCGGTGAGCCGGGGGCGGGTAAAAGTACTCTGTTGTTGCAGACATTGTGTGCGCTGGCCGAGCAGCAAAGTACACTCTATGTCACTGGTGAGGAGTCTCCTCAGCAGGTGGCCATGCGCGCCAATCGGCTCGGCTTGCCCACCGATAAAGTCGAGATAATGGCCGAAACCTCTGTCGAGGTAATTTGCGCTACCGCTGAACAGCGCCGTCCTAAAATACTGGTGATCGACTCGATTCAAGTCATGCATCTCGATGAGGTTACCTCCGCGCCTGGGAGTGTCTCTCAGGTGCGCGAGAGCGCGGCAATGATGGTCCGTTACGCTAAGCAGAGTGGGACAATCTTACTGCTGGTAGGGCATGTTACGAAAGATGGTTCGCTCGCCGGCCCGAAAGTCCTCGAGCACATGATTGACTGTTCATTAATGCTCGAAGGCAGCAGTGACAGCCACTTCAGAATTCTTCGCAGCAGTAAAAACCGTTTTGGCGCCGCCAATGAACTGGGTGTATTTGCGATGACAGACCGCGGTTTGCGCGAGATCGCCAATCCTTCGGCGATATTTTTACAGCGCGGTGATGAGATTGCTTCGGGCAGTGTAGTGATGGTGGTTTGGGAGGGTACTCGGCCGCTATTGGTCGAGCTGCAGGCCTTGGTCGATGACAGCCATTTGGGCAACCCGCGCCGTGTAACCGTGGGGCTGGAGCACAATCGTCTGGCCATGCTGCTAGCGGTACTCCACCGCCACGGCGGTATCATGGTGGGAGACCAAGATGTTTTCGTCAATGTAGTGGGTGGCGTCAAGGTATTGGAGACCAGTGCCGATTTGGCGGTGATACTGGCGGTAATTTCCAGTTTCCGCAATCAGCCGCTACCGCGACAGTTAGTGGTATTCGGCGAGGTCGGTTTGGCCGGTGAGATTCGCCCTGTGCCCAATGGCCCGGAGCGGCTTCGCGAAGCGGCTAAACACGGTTTTACCAAAGCGATAGTTGCGGCAGCTAATGCGCCCAAGAAGCCGTTGCCAGGGATGGAAGTGGTGGCGGTGAGGAACATTTCTGAAGCGCTGGACGCGCTTAGTTAGAACTGCCCGACTATACTAAAGTTTAATGTGCGGCACTAGATTGACCTGCAACGCCGCTCGAGTAGACTACCGGTAAACCATTACTGAGAATTTTCTGTGTCACACTCCCTTAACCGTTCTACCTCACGTGAATCTTGGCTGCAGTCAGAATCTGCTGGCGGGCTTATCCTCATGGCTTGTGCCGCGCTGTCGATTATTGTCGCCAATAGTCCGCTGGCGTACTGGTACAACTTATTTTTGGAGATCCCGGTTGAAATCCGGATCAGCGCACTGGATATTGATAAGCCACTGCTGCTGTGGATTAACGATGGCTTAATGGCCGTATTTTTCTTTTTGGTGGGTTTGGAACTCAAGCGTGAGTTGCTCGAAGGTGAGCTCTCTAAACCGGGCAATATTGCTTTGCCCGCTGTCGGCGCTGTCGGCGGCATGTTAATGCCAGCGCTGGTCTATACCTATTTTAACTGGGGCGATGCTTTTGCTATGCAGGGGTGGGCAATACCCGCCGCTACTGATATTGCTTTTGCATTAGCGGTGTTGTCGTTGTTGGGCCCGCGCGTACCACTCTCCATCAAACTATTTTTAACTTCGCTGGCGATTTTTGATGATGTTGGCGCGGTGATGATAATTGCCATTTTTTATACCGACAGTATCTCTTTTGTAGCCCTGGCCGTGGTCGCACTGTGCCTGCCACTGCTGGCGTTGCTCAATTATCGCGGCGTCACACGGGTCGGCTTTTATATGGCTCTAGGTGCAGTAATGTGGGTGGCGACCCTTAAGTCGGGCGTTCACGCCACTCTTGCTGGGGTAGTGCTGGCGATGTTTATTCCGCTCAAAAATGCAGTCGATTCCGATTACTCGCCACTGCGGGCGCTCGAACACGGTTTGCACGGTTTTGTCGGTTTTGTGGTGCTGCCGGTGTTTGCTTTTGCCAATGCAGGCTTGAGCTTAGAGGGTGTAGGCGTGGATCAGCTTTTACATCCGGTGCCGCTAGGTATTGCCGCCGGCCTGTTCCTCGGCAAGCAGCTAGGTGTATTTGGATTCTGCTGGCTGGCAATTAAATTGGGCAGGGCCAAGCTGCCCGATTCGGTCAATTGGGGTATGCTCTACGGTACAGCTTCGCTCTGTGGTATCGGTTTTACCATGAGCCTATTTATTGGTTCGCTGGCCTTTGATGTGCCGGCAGAAGGCCCAATGCAGATCTTTGACGAGCGCCTGGGTATTATCATAGGTTCGCTGTTGGCTGGCGTGGTGGGGTACTTCATTTTGCGCCGCTCACTGCCCAGAAAGAGCGCCTTGAGAAAAGCGACAAACTGATTGACCGGCTTCGCTCGCCTACCTAGAATATACACCACTTGCTACGTGTAAAGGTGTCCCGCTGGCCTCAGGCCAGCGGGATGAAACGGGAAGTTGGTGCAAACCCAACACTGCCCCCGCAACGGTAAACAAGAGTAGTCTGACAAAATAGCCACTGTGGTACGCCACGGGAAGGCAGTCAGATCGAGCTGCTTAACGCTGCTCGCTTGTGAGTCCGGAGACCGGCCTTAACACACTGCAAGCAAACCGCGGGGCGCGGTTTGCTGCCTAGACCTTTTGTGCCGCTCGCGCCCTCGTGAGAGCGGTTCCCTTCGTCTTTGCTCCATCGCTGCTCCGCTTACCCTTAATGCGCTCGGGTGAGAGCGTTTGTGGAGCACATCCGTTGAAACTATTGTCAAACCCAATCTATGCAGTTAGCCGCCAAATTTTGGCTCCGTTACTCCTCGTTGTTGTGCCGTGTTACGCACAAGAAATAATTGAAGAGATTACCGTTACCGCTTCTCACTACCCGCTGGCCAGCAACCAAGCTGCCGCGGCTGTTAGCGTTATCGATCAGTACACTATCGAGAATCGCGCTGCACTCTCTGTCGTTGACCTGCTCCGCGATGTCCCCGGTATGGCAGTGAGCCAATCCGGCGTGCTCGGCTCGATGAGCGATATCCGCGTGCGCGGTGCCGAGGCCAATCAGTTGCTGGTACTTATTGACGGCGTTGAGGCCAACGACCCTTCGCAGGATGACGGTCTCAACTGGGGCACGCTGAGTGCTGCAGATATTGAGCGCATTGAGGTGATTCGCGGCTCGCAGAGTGCCCTCTACGGCAGCGATGCGATGGCCGGCGTCGTCAATATTATTACTCGCAGTAATAACTCGCCGATTTCGGCGGGGTTTGTTGTTGAGCGCGGTGGTAATGCTACCTGGCAGCACGGTTTAAACCTGGGCTTTGCCGGCGAACAGCTTTCGTTGCGTCTGGCAGCCAATAAACTCGACAGTGAGGGAGAGAATATTGCTCGCGAGGGGGCTGAGAGAGACGGCCACGACAATACCACGTTCAGTTTAAAGGGAAGCTGGCGCCCCAGCGAGCAGTGGCGAGCAAATTTCTCGGCGCGCAACAGTACAGGCAGCAGCGAATTTGACGAAAATGATAGCACCACAGGTCTAATAATTGACGCCGACAGTTACAGTGATTTTGATAATTCACATTACGCTCTGAGTGTGGACTATGAGTCGGATAACGGGCTTAGCCAGCGTTTTAAATGGACAATTGCTGATACCCAAAACAGTAACTATCCCAACGCCAGTTACGACGGCAGCACCGCCGCAGAGAAGCAGCAATGGCAGTATTTGCTCTCTTACCAAAGTCAAGCAGGCCGTGCCACACTATTGCTGGAGCGTGAGACTGAAGAGTTCGAACGACGTGGTGTCGTTACCGAGTCGTGGGGCTCGGTTTTGGACCCCAACCAAGACCGCGAGCGCGAAACAGACAGTGTCGGCCTCGAACTGCGCAAAACTTTTTTTGATCAACTGACCCTGGCGGCCAGCGGCCGAGTGGATGACAACAGCGAGTTTGATGATGGCGGCAGTGAGCGTTTTGAAGTGAGCTATCAGTTGAATGATCAATGGCGTTTGCGCAGTAGCTACTCGACGGCTGAGAAAAATCCGACATTTTCTGAGCGCTACGGGTTTTACAATAATTTTATTGGCAACCCAGACCTTCAGCCTGAAAGTTCGGTGACAACAGAGTTAGGGTTGGACTGGCAGTCGCCGGATAATCGCGTCAGTGTCGACTTAACCGTTTTCGACAGCACGCTAGAAGATGAGATTAATGGATTTGTTTATAACAGCGAGCTGGGTGGTTTCAGTTCGGCTAATAAAGCAGGCGAGAGCCAGCGTCGGGGTGCGGAGTTGGGTTGGTCTTGGCAGCTCAGCGAAGCTGTAGCGCTAAACGGAAGCTACAGCTACATAGATTCGACTGAAGAGGTCGCCGCAGGTGAGCGCGATGAGTTGCGTCGACCCAACCATATCGCGTCGCTGAACTTGGACTGGCAGATTTCAGAGGTACTGCAAAGCAACATTAATGTTCAGCACAGTGGCAGCCAAATCGATCAGCACTTTTATGGTTGGGAGAGCCGTTATGTTGAGCTCGATGCCTTCACGCTGATGTCGATCAATGTAAACTACCGTGCGACAGATCAACTGGTGGTTTATGGCAAAGCGACTAATGCGGCGAATGTCACCTATGAAGAGGTATTTGGCTTCTCAACACCCAGTCGCCAAATAGCCGTTGGTATTCGTTATCAGTGGGCAGACTGACAATTTTGCAACACCGATTGGAGAGAGAGAATGAGCGATAAACACCAGAAGAAGATGGAAAAGCTGAAAGAGAGCGTCGATGCGTCGATTGCCGCGGCGGATACCGAGCGCGGTGTAATGATCGTCTTGACCGGCAACGGCAAAGGTAAATCGTCTTCAGCTTTTGGTATGGTGATGCGCGCCTTAGGTTATGGCTATAAGGTTGGTGTGGTGCAGTTTATTAAGGGTGAGCAACTCTCTGGTGAAGAGCTGTATGTGCGCGACAAATGCCCCGAGGTCAGGTTTTACCAAATGGGCACAGGGTTTACCTGGGACACCCAAGACCGCACTGGCGATATAGCCGCCGCCGAGCGCACCTGGGCGGTGGCCGCCGAGCTGCTGCAAGACCCCAGCGTCCATCTGGTGGTGCTCGACGAGCTTACTTACATGCTCAGCTTTAAGTACCTCGATCAGCAGATGGTTTTAGATGCGCTGGCTAACCGCCCTGCAGAACAGAGCGTAGTGGTTACAGGGCGCGGTGGTGGCGCCGAGCTACAGGCGTTGGCAGATACAGTTAGTGAGCTCAAAGAGGTTAAGCACGCCTACAACAGCGGCATCAAGGCGCGCCGCGGTGTCGACTTTTAAATAATGTCTAGCGTCCGTCGGGTCGATCCCCGCTGGCTTGCGGCGACACTCGCACTCGCGCTGCCGCTATTATCGCTGTTCGCGATAACCGTTGGCAGCAGTGCATTAAGTTGGCAGCAGTTGTGGCTGGCAGTCAACGGCGAGGCAGATCATATCGCTTCTATTCTTTGGCAGATTCGTCTGCCGCGAGTCCTGCTGGCAGCGGCAGTGGGTGCTGTTTTGGCGCTGTGTGGCGCTGTGATGCAAGGGCTTTTTCGCAACCCGCTGGCAGATCCTTCGCTGGTGGGTGTCTCCAGTGGTGCCTCAGTGGGTGCCAGTGTCGTCATTGTTTTCGCCGGGAGCTGGGCGCCTGAATGGGTGGGCCTACCGCTCACTGCTGGCGCCGCTTTTGTCGGTGGTCTGCTAGCGACGGCAGTTGTCTATCGTCTGGCTACTTCGGCAGCGGGCACCTCGGTGATGCGGGGGGCTGGCTTGGACGAGGTGGCGCGCGTCTTGGGGCCCGGCAGGGTGCAGGAGAAAGGGAATTCGCTCTTTTAATCTTTTAATCTGGTGGGCTTTTCCCGTTTC
>JBELGO010000083.1:0-6930 GCA_042091915.1 SAR92 clade bacterium
AACTGCATCTGAAAGTAAAAAACCGCGCCGAGCATCGAAAGAACCGACCACAGCACTAGGATGGCGTACCAAACACGGGCCGAATCGGGTAAAAGGAGTGAGGCAAGTAGATTGTTCTTCATTACATAGTCTCGGCGCTAGTCATGTGTTGCGTTGTCTGTGATCGCCACAGTTGGCGTTGCTGATCACTGAACGCCTGCAGGCGAGGGAACAGTGAAAAGAAATCTTTTTCAATGGCATCGTGATTGTAACTGAGATCATTCACCAACTGCTCCAAGGCCACGGGTTTTTTAAACCGCTGGCCGACACGATGGAGAATGACGGGCAGATGGTGAAAGTATTGATAGCCTTGCAACCAACTATTTTTGGGTGCTGTTTGTGCAAACCGTTGGGCGCCCTCTGGCAGCAGTTCGAACACCTCTGCTAGATTAGTGTAGAACTGGCAACAAAATTTATCTAGCTCGTCGCGGCGCAGTTTTTGCCAGTGTTTAGCCAACAGATGATCGAAATAAATGTCGCAGACGATACCTGCGTAACGTCGCCAAGGGGGGTCAAAATAGCGATAGAAATTGGCCACCTCCGGTTGGCTGTCGCCCCAGCGATCTATTTGACGGTGCAGTGCAATGCCCTGTTCTATCGCCACAGGTCGCTCGCCGCGCAGAGACCCTTTGACGAAATCACCTAAAAAACCACCGATCTGGTGTTCGCGTTCGGGTCCAGACAGAGCGATATGAGCGAGATAATTCACAGCGCAAGAGACTCTTTAATCAAGCTGATATTGGCTGTAATAACGGCTGAGAAATACATCAAAAGAGGGCTCGCCAGAGTCGCCCTGCTCAAGTTTTTGTTGCTCGGTGAGGCTCACTTCGGCCAGTTGCACTTGCTGTGCATAAGCTGCTTCTGAGAGCGGGCAACGTTGATAAAAATCGCGCTGTTCGGCGGCTCGTGCAGCAGCCCATTGGTAGAAGGTTTGGCCGCGCTCGGTGAGCTCGGCCAATATTTTTGCCGAAGGTGTCAGCGAGCTGTCGGCAACGCGCAAACGCATGGTGGCGAGAGCCTCACAGTAACCACCCTCATCGCTCTGTTGGTCGAGAAGTTCTGCAACCGGCGCTAGCTCATCGAGGAGTTGCTCGGCCCAATTGGCAAACGGTATCTCACTGCCGGCGCGCAGCAGGGTGAGTTCGGGGTCGCGCCCGCGATAGACCATACGGCTTTGGTTGTCGAGATTGTCGCGGCATTCGGCCTCGTCCGCTTCAGGACTGTCGCTGATCAGACAGTAGAGTACGAAAGTATCTAAGAAGCGTATGGTCTCGCTGCTGATACCACCGTTGGTAAATGGATCAAGGTCGAGACAGCGAACTTCTATGTACTCGATGCCGCGCGCACTGAGCGCGTTGATTGGCGCTTCACCCGCAAGGCCGGTCCGCTTGGGTCTGATCGGGCTGTAAAACTCATTTTCAATCTGGAGTAGATGAGTGTTGAGCTGCAGTCGATGGCCGCTGCTGTCGGCGAGACCAATCTCTTCAAAGTCTGGATAAGGTTTAAGCAGAGCGGAGAGTAGGGTTTTACGGTACTGCGCGAGATTGTTATAGCAGACCAACAGCGAACTTTGAGCATCGCTCTGATAGCCGAGGTCACCCATCCTCAGAGAGGTGGCAAATGGCGCATGCAGGGTGTGTTGATCCTTGCCCAGCGGTACCAATTGATGGCGGCGGCCATTGACGAAGCTGCGACAGACCGCAGGCGCCGCTCCAAACAAGTAGAGCAAGAGCCAAAAGTAACGACGAAAATTGCGGATGCCGGCAAGATATTGCGCGGTTTTATAATCGCTCAGCTCAGTGGTTGCGGCTTCGCTGGTACGCAGTAGCTGCCAGCTTTTGTCGCTGAGTGAAAAGTTGAAATGGATGCCGGCGATAGTCTGCATAAGCCGGCCATAGCGGTGGCCTAGGCCCTCGCGATAGAGCGTCTTCATCTTGCCAATATTAGAGTTGCCGTATTGGGCGAGAGGGATGTGGCTGTCGCCGCTGAGCTGGCAGGGCATACTATTAGCCCACAGTCGCTCGTCGCCAATGGCGGTGTAAACATAGCGATGGGTCTGGTCGAGCTGCTCAAGAAGAGTGTCTATCGATTGGCTCGGTGGCGTGATAAATTCCAGCAGTGCCTCAGAAAAATCAGTTGTGATTGCTGGGTGAGTCAGCGCAGAGCCGAGTTGAGTCGGGTGAGGAGTTTGCGCTAACAAGCCGTTTTCTGCGACGCGCAAACTCTCTTTTTCCAGCCCGCGCACAAGTTCATTCAGGCCGCTGTCAGAACCCGCACGTTCGAGCAGCGCCAGGCGCTGAGAGAGAATCGATGCGGAATTCACGCAAGCTCAGAGTAACGCAACTCGCTACCGTCACTGTTGCGGGCTAGATCGCCCTGATCGATGAGGATAGGCCGCTGTTTATCATCGAGCTGAACTTCGACCACTTGAGCGCGCAGCTCGGGCTGTTTAGCGTTGAGTTCGATCAGATAGTTGAGTGCTTCATCGCGGAAGCGAAAATGCATTAGAGCAGCGCGAGGCGGCTGTGCCAGCCATTCGCCATGTTTGTCCAAATAGTGTTGTGCGGGTGTTTTTAACAGGTAGGCGACCATGATTAACCTTACTGTGAGTAGTCTTATAGCGCAGTTTACCTGATCGACGGGCGGTTACAAACTCCCTCAGGAGAGCTGATTGTTGGGCGCCAGTTCGAGGTCTTGGCAGCTCTGCAGTCGCTCGCGGCGATCGGCCCAATGCAGCAGTTCAAACCAGCCTGTCTGTGTCTCTACAATGGCTGTGCAACTCTCGACCCAATCCCCATCGTTGAGGTAGAGGGTCCCTGCAATTTTCTTTAGTTCAGCTTTGTGAATATGACCGCAAATCACGCCGTCATAACCTAATTCAGCCGCGTACTGAGCCACTGTTTGTTCGTACTGCTCTATCGTTTCGCGGGCTTTGCCGACACGCGTCTTAACAGCGTGTGCGAGTGACCAGTAAGGCCGCCTAAGTAATCTTTGTGCACTGAAATTGATCCAGTTTAGCCACAACAGAAAGTCATAGGCGGCGTCACCCAGCCAGCGCTTGATGGGGGAGAAGCGTATCCAGTTATCGAAACGATCGCCGTGCAAAAGCAGTAATCTACGACCGTCTGCAGAGATGTGTTCCATCTCATGTTCTACTCTGACACCGGAGAGCGTCTGAGTGACCAGCCTGCGCATTGCGTGATCATGGTTGCCAGGTATGTAAAACACCTCAGTGCCGGCGTCGGCCATGGCTAAAATACGTTCAATAATCTGTTGATGTTTCGGCGGCCAGTGAAAAGAGCGCTTGAGTGCCAACAGGTCAATAATATCGCCGACCAGATAGAGTTTTTTGCACTGCACTGTGTTCAGAAAGTCGAGCAAGTAGTCGGCCTTACACGGTTTGCTGCCCAAGTGAAGATCTGAGATCCATACTGCTCTGAGAGAGTTGAGCGTGACAGGTGGGCGAGTGATTGCGTTCATAGCGTACTCCCATTTTGGGACTAGTCGACTGAAGCCAAAGCTAAACTTGATAGTGAGTGATCACTAATAGATTCACTTAATACTGGTCGACTCTGCTCCCAGAGCTTTGCGCTCAGTTGAGCCAAGCTCTCGCGGCGCCCAGCAGCCAACCACTCGGCTAGTGCGCCAGCGACATTCGGATAGCGACGCGCTGGGTTGGGCGCGGTCTCCAGCCAGTCGTTGATTAACTCTCGATTGAGCCGCCGAGTACTCCACCCTAAGTCTAGGTGTTCCAAAGCCATTGCATTAGAGAGTTGTTCTATCTGCCCTTTGACAGGTTTTACCAGTAGGCGTTTACCCATAGACAAGGCTTCACTGGGTAGCTCAAAACCGGCATTGCAAAAAACACTTTCACAGCGGGCAAGGTCGGCGGCAAAACCCTCTCGGGAGAGAGGTTTAAATTCACAGTTGTCGGTAATTTTTGCAACGCAGTCGGGGTGATAGACGATAAATTGTTGATCCGTTATTTTCGCCAGCAGATGGCTCAGTTCAGCCAGGTTTTCAAATGGCAAATAAACCAAAACCGTCGGTTCCGAATGGCTTGAATGGCACTGATGAACAGTGTCTACGATGGGCGGTAAAATACTCTCTCCAAAAGAGTCCCAGTGTAGCCCAATGGCGGTATCTACAGGTGCCAGCCGATTCATAATGGCGAAGTTAACAGTCCGGAAAGGGACCTTGGGTACCTTGTAACGAAAAGCATTTTGATGACTGATGCCAATAACAGGAATGTTTTGCCGTTTTGCAGCGTGTGCTGTAATGGGCTCGTAGTCGTTAAGAACGGCATCGTAGCCGGTCAGATCCAGCTCGTTGATATCGCGCCTCAGCTCTTTTAAATTGAGGCATTTAAGGGTTTTAAGCCAGTTAATGCGGCCTTGTTCGGTGGCAAAAGTAAAACCCCTGCGAGTTTGGTACTCTCCAAAGCGCTGCATATCAAAATACTGGCTCGGCTCGCGACCACTAAATAAGAAGTCTACTTCAATGCCTACTTTGGTCAATTCTGGGGCCATGGCGTGTGCTCGAGATATATGACCGTTGCCGGTACCCTGCACTCCAAATAGAAGCTTCACAATAGCTCTCCTTACCTAGCAGTTAGGCTAAAAAATGGGTGTGCTGATGAACTGCCCCAAGGCCCACTGCGCAGTGGTGATACCCAGTAGAGCGCCAACGGCGGTATCGGTGGGGAAGTGGACGCCCAAGCAGATACGGCTCCAGCCGATCCCTACCGCCCAAAGGTAACAAGGTAAGCTGAGCGCGGGGAAAGCTGCGCTGATTATAGTGGCGGTTAGGAACGCTCCAGAAGTGTGCCCAGAGGGCAGGCTAAAACGGTCAGAAGGCACCACTGCACTGACAACGCCAGGCAGAGTCTCCGGTGGACGAAAGCGTTTAAAGCTATTTTTGAGCAGCCAGTAAAGAGGCCGTTCCACTGCAAAAGCCACTGCCATCGCTGCGGCAATGGCAGACCAGCCCTGCCAGTAAAGTAGCAGAGCGACCAAGGGATAGAGAAAACCATCAGCGCTGCGCGACAGTGGTTTAGCGAGTGCCAGCCAAATATCGAACTGCGGTCGAGCCAGTACCCAGCTGAACAGCGAAATATCGAGTTGTTGGATTTTGCGCAACAGCAGTACATTGTCAGGATTGATATTCATACCGCCACGTTAGGCGGTAGATATGTCACTCAAATAGAAAAATGATGGCACTTTTATGACAGTGCGCGCGATGCCAATTACTGGTTGACGCCATACACAGTGCCGGGGCGCAGTCGCTCTGCTGTTAGCGCACCCACATAGTAAAGGCACGGCACCAGTATCAGTGTGACCAGTGTGGCAAATAGCACGCCAAAGGCGAGCGAGACCACCATGGGTATCAGAAAGCGCGCCTGCATGCTGGTCTCTGCCATAATCGGTGCCAGTCCGGCGAAGGTGGTGATAGAGGTGAGCAAGATAGGGCGGAAACGGTCTCCAGCGCCCTGAATCAGGGCGGCCTTGAGACCCACTTTTTCTTCGCGCAATGCACAGATGCGATCGAGCAGAACTAAGTTGTCATTGACCACCACACCCGATGCGGCAAGCACGCCAATAAAGGACATGAAACTGACTTCTAAGCCGAGTAGTAGATGGCCAAACAGCGCTCCCATGATGCCAAAGGGTACTGCCACGAGAATTCCAAAGGGCTTTAGGTAGGAGCGAAATTCAACTGCCATAATCAAGTACATTAGGCCGAGCGACAACATAAGGAACTTGATCACCGCAGCGCTCAGTTCATCCTCTTCGCGCTGATCGCCATCTTTGACGACACGCACCGCAGGGAATTGGCTGTGCAGCTCATCGGCGATCGCGCCGTAGAGTTGTTGTGATATTTCGCCGAGTGTCATCTCGCCTTTGGTCGCACTGACGCTCACCTTGACGCTGCGCTGACGATCTTGGCGATTAATTCTAGAGAAGCCGGGTACGTAGTCAGTTTCTGCTACGGTGTAAAACGGCACTTGTGTGCCGTCGTTGAGGCGAATTCGCAGATCGTCGAGGCTGTCTACCCGGCGGCGATCGTCTTGCGGATAATGCACCATCACGCGAATATCATCGCGTCCGAGCGGTATCCGCTGTGCTTCGGCGCCGTAAAAAGCCGAGCGCACCTGGCGCGCGATATCGCTGAGGCCGACGCCCAGCATGCTCGCGCTTGGGCGCAAACTGATATCTAAATCGTGTCGTCCCGAGTGAATATCATCGCGGATATTGCGGGCTCCCGGCAGCAGAGCAGCGCGCTCTTTGACAAATTTGGCCGCAGCACTGAGTTGATCGAGATCGTTGGAGGTCAACAACACTGACGCCGATGGCACATTGCGGGTAATACTGGCATCGACTGTGAAGCTGCGCGCCTCGGGAATTTCGCCAATATAGTGCTGCCAGCGCTCACCGATCAAAGCGCTGGAAACTTGGCCGCTGACATCGGGTTGCAGTTCTAGCGCGAGGCGAATGTTATCCCCGAACATGAAGCTCAGCTGGTTCTTAATCAGTTTGTCGCTGCTTATCTGCGCGCTTATCTCGGGGTCTTTGAGGAGTTGCGCAACCGCTCGCTCGGCGCGCAGAGTGATCTCCTCTTTGGCTTCACTGGGGTGGCCGGAGGGCATATTGATACGCATAAAAATAAAATCAGAGGCGACATTGGGCAGGAAGCTTTTTTTGATGTATCCCGCGCCGACTAAAGAGAGTGAGAGCATCAGTCCCAGGGTGAAAATCACCAGGGTCAATGCACGCCACTTGAGCGCCATACCAAGGAAAGGTATGTAGCGGTCGCGCCCAAAAGCCGTCAAGCCGTTGACGCAGCGCATACGCAGATTGTGTAGCCGCAACAACCAACCCCCGGTTGGAATTC
>JBELGO010000084.1:0-6924 GCA_042091915.1 SAR92 clade bacterium
CTCCGCACTGTTTAGTAGTAATGGTCGTGTTGATGTGCAAGCGCAGATAGTGGCTCAGAGCTCTGCAGCTTCGATAGAAAAGGGCACTAACTGGCAAGCCTCTGTGGGTGATGACGAGAGCAATGTCAGTTCAGGTGGTCTTTCAGCTGCTAGTGTTTTGACGGGGCTGGGCGCAGCGAGCGGCGGCGGGGCCGGCAGTCGCTCTACAAACATTATTGGCGATCAGCAGGCAGATCCACTGGAGATCCAAACCACTGTAACTTTTGCCGAACATCCAGAGTCAGAAAAGAACAGTGGTGTGGCTGCTCGGCAGTTAGCTACTGATGCGTCAGAAATAGAGCCCAGTATTGTTTCTACAGCAGTTGGTGGGCAGGTGGATAGCTCACAATCCCCTAATGGGGCTATGTTGAGGGGTTCATCACTCGATTTTGATGATGCGATTAAAATCGAAATGATCTCTACCCAGGTCGCTTCAATAGACCCGGTTATTACCATCTGTCCGACTTCAATTGAGGTTCCGGAAGAGGGGGGCTGGGCTATTACTACCTGCATTATCAGCCAGGCACCTACGATCTGCCCCACTTACCTCGCGCCGCTAGGTGAGCTTATTGAGGTGCCCGCTATGCGTCCGTCCGGTGTGCCAGAGTGTGGTTTGACTCTTTGTGTGTTGCCAGAGTTTTACAGCACAGTTTAGTAATGCGCTGGCAATTACTATAGGTGTGGGGTTGAGCTAAGTCATTACCAAAGCGACAATACAGCCAAGCACATAAACGGTAAGAGTCATATGGCAATCACTTCCGCAAGCGTCACTTTGTTGGCACATGGTTTACAGAGCATGGGTGTCAAGCTAGCTGTAGCTGAGTCTTGTACCGGCGGCGCTATTGCTGCGGCTTGCACGTCACTGGCCGGTAGTTCTGCTTGGTTTGAAGGGGGTGTGGTCAGCTACTCCAACGCGGCAAAAACCTCTTTTTTGGGCGTGCCGGAGGCGGTATTGTCAGAGTTTGGTGCCGTCAGCCGAGAAGTCGTTGAAGCGATGGCCACTGGCGCCGCCAATCGATTTGGCTGTCATGCCACAATAGCCACCAGTGGCGTTGCAGGCCCTGGGGGCGGCAGTGTTGATAAACCCGTCGGGACTGTCTGGATAGCGACCTTTTTGGGTGGTGAAGTGATTGCCAAGTGTTACCAATTTTCTGGTGACAGAGCGACTATTCAAGCATCAACGGTAGAAAAATCTCTAAAAACCCTATTGCAACGCTTAACTGATTAGACTACTGTACACCTATACAGTTATACGGTGTGAGAGCGTGTAATTTTTGCCCGCAAGATTAAACCTACGTCAAGCGCAAGTTGAGGAAACAATATGGACGCCAACAAAGAGAAAGCATTGCAAGCAGCCCTTGGGCAGATCGAACGACAATTCGGCAAGGGTACGGTCATGCGCATGGGCGATTCGCCGCGCCTAGCCATCCCCGCTATCTCTACGGGTTCTATTGGTTTAGATATCGCGCTAGGTATTGGCGGCTTGCCAAAAGGCCGTGTGGTAGAAATTTACGGGCCGGAGTCCTCGGGTAAAACCACGTTAACCCTGCAGGTAATTGCCGAGGCGCAAAAAGCCGGTGGTACCTGTGCTTTTATCGATGCGGAGCACGCTCTCGACCCAGTCTATGCCGAAAAGCTCGGTGTCAATGTGGACGACTTAATCGTCTCCCAGCCAGATACCGGTGAACAAGCACTCGAGGTGACCGATATGTTGGTGCGCTCTGGCGCTTGTGACGTATTGGTGGTCGACTCGGTGGCAGCCTTGACGCCGCGTGCAGAAATTGAAGGTGAAATGGGTGACACCCACGTCGGTTTGCAAGCGCGTTTGATGTCGCAGGCACTGCGCAAGCTAACCGGTAACATCAAAACCTCTAATTGCTTGGTGATCTTTATCAACCAAATCCGCATGAAAATTGGTGTCATGTTTGGTAACCCTGAGACCACCACGGGGGGGAATGCGCTTAAATTCTATTCATCAGTGCGTTTAGATATCCGTCGTATTGGTGCGGTAAAAGACGGAGATGAGGTGGTCGGCAACGAAACTCGCGTTAAAGTTGTTAAAAACAAAGTGGCGCCACCCTTTAAGCAGACAGAGTTTCAGATTCTCTATGGACAGGGCATCAACCGCTATGGCGAGTTGATCGATCTTGGTGTCAAACACGGTATGGTTGATAAATCGGGTGCTTGGTACGCCTATGGCGGCAATAAAATTGGCCAAGGTAAATCAAATGCCTGTAACTACCTGCGCGAAAATCCTGAAATTACCGCAGAGCTAGAGGCTAAAATCCGCGCTAAAGAATTGGGTTCAGATCTTCCCGAAGTGGAAGCTACAACCGCTGCACAAGCCGAGTAATTCACAGCCCCTCAACCACTGCGTTGCCGTAGCCCTCTTTGAAAAGAGAGGGCATGCGGGCAGGTTTTCCGTTTGCAAGGTTAATGCAGACAAACTGCATTTTTGCACGGCACAAGAGAGCCCCAGAGTGGGAATTAAACACCTGAAATTGCCGTTCCAAGCTCAGTCGTTGATCGCACTGAGTGATCCAAGTCGCCACGCAGACTGGCTCGCTTAAATAGCTTGCTTGCAAGTAATCATAACTGGCGTGGCGAATGGCCATGGCGCGCTGCAAGTTTTGATAGTCCTGTAGGTTTATTCCCAGTGAATTACTGTGTGCCCACGCGGTATCCTGGCACCAGCCTACGTAAATTTGGTTGTTGGTATGCCCCAAACCGTCTATGTGGCTGGCTGTTACTGTGAAATGCTTCAGGTAGGGGTTTTTGTAGTCAAAACCTAAAGTAGTCGCCATCCTATTCCCTTATCATCGTTAACTTGTAGCATAGCGGTTCGTCCATTAGCCATCTAGGGCTCTACTATCCGCTGAATAAACAGGAGGAGCAAAAGTGTTTGCCCGCAGCGATCAGCCTATTACACCTTCTAGAATACGGGCCTATGCTATGGAGTTATTGGCGCGCCGTGAATACGCCGCGCAAGAGCTGCAAAAAAAACTCTTCACTAAATTTGAGGGCAGTGCGCTGATAGAGGCTGTGTTAGCAGAGTTGCAGGCCGACAACTTGCAGTGTGATCAGCGTTTTGCCGAGTCCTTTGTGCGCTCACGCATTAATCGCGGCCATGGGCCTATGCGTATCAGCAGGGAGATTGGCCAGCGCGGTATTAATACAGAACTACTCCAGCAAGCCTACGAGCAGTGTCAGCCAGATTGGTTTGAGTTGGCCCGCGAGCTGCGTGTGCGGCGCTTTCCAATCATTGGCGAGGACAATAAGTTGCGGGCTAAAGTGCAGCGATTTTTAAGTTATCGAGGTTTTGGTTATGACCACATTCGCTTTGCCATGCAGCAGAGTGAAAGCGAATAACACCGTTTAAGCTAAAGCTTGCTTGAAGAGTGTGATCATACGTTGTTCTATCCAGGTCTCTCCGCGCCAGTTGGCGATAAACCCACAGTGGCCTCCGTAGTGGTGACGTTCGATAGTCAGCTGATTCGAGCCCTCGATAGCCGCCAAGTCGGAAATTGGTATGACGGGGTCGTCTTCGGTTGCAATCAAATGTGCTGGCACAGCAAGTGTTGCCAACCTTTTGCCGGTGATGCAGTAGGCCGCAAAATAATCATCTACACAGTCAAAGCGCGTAAAACGCGGGATGAAGTAGGCGTTTAGGTCGTCGAGCGAGCTCGCTGTTGCCAAAACATCGGCGTAATCTAACTCTGGCCAGTGGTGTAATTTTTTCGCTAAAGATTTACGCCACTTGCGATAAAAATACTCTCTGTAGATAACACTGCCAGAACTTATTGCACGCATAGAATTGGCCGGGTCGGTCGGAGGGCAGACGGCAATAGCGTGTTTCAGCCCAAGCTGCGGGCCAAAGTCAGCGGCGATGCGCAGAGTAAAATTACCCCCCATGGAATAACCGGCAATCACCGGTTTGGAGTAGTGATGTGTGCTTAAAAAATCGCCAATCGCCGCAGCGACTTCATCGTGACGCTCGGTATTAAAAAGCTCTGCATTGAGATGATGGCTGTCGCCATGATCACGAAAATTAACTCGCAATACGTCGAAGCCAGCCGCCAAAAAAGAGGAGGCGGTGGTGACTGAATAAGAGGATTGGCTGGAACCTTCCCAGCCGTGCAGGAGGATAACCAGCTCGGCTGCAGGACGGTTATGATCACCCGAGGTGCAGTCCCAATCGGCCAATAGGCGTACGCCATTTTGGGCATCAAGCGTCAGACGTTGGCTATTCATCCTCGCCGCTACTTTTTTGGCGCGCAATTCACGCGGCCCTTTGCTATTAAAAATACTTTGTATGTGCGGGTGACGCAGTGTTAAAGGTGGTTTGAACTGACTCATGGCGATCTACAGTCTGAAAAGAGGGGTGGCTTGTTTACTCGTTTACGATAGCACTGTGGTCTATCTTTGTCTGCAAGGCTCTGGCCGCAAGCCAGCCATTTGGTTAGTCTATACGCATTGTGTGCGCCTGATGCTCAAGGCTAGATTGGCGCGTGGGTAATTTAAAACGGAGTAACTCATGTCACCAGGCAAGCTAAATTTGTTGGTGCTTTCTCGGCGTTGCGCTTTAGTGTGGCTGACACTATTTTCACTTTCGGTTGGCGCACAAGCCGTGGCCAACAGTGAAGCACCGCTGTCAATGGCCGACAGGCTGGCTCGGTTAGATAAGCTCGATCCCCGTCAATGGGGTATACACAATGGCTGCATACTGCTTTCGCGAGTGCGACAGATAAACTTTACCGATGATCAAACGGCACTGCTTAAATTGTCAGGGTCTAAACAAGCAATGTTGCGTCTACAGCGTGAGTGCCCTGGTATTGCCAAGCAGGGTTTTGCTCTGATTAACCGCAGTGGCCGGCTCTGTGAGCGTTTCGACTCGGTTGCAGTGGTGGGCGGGAGTTTTAGCTCAACAGGTCTCTCTGCGCGCTGCTCAATTGAGTCAATTTCACCTCACCCAGGGCTTCAGTGAAATGACTTTTCAATGGTTACGAATTTGTTTTACACGCAGCCTAGTGGGTTTCGCGCTTTTTATCTGTTGCCAGGTCAACAGTATTGCCCAGCCATTGTTGAACTGGCAGGGTGAATGGCTGCCTGGGGCACTGCTGGTTGCCAAGCTACCAGATAATACCAGCTTATTTTATGCCGGACAGCCACTAGAGAGAGATCAATACGGCCGTGTTTTGTTAGGTATAAGCCGAGATGCACAAGGTAGTGTGGCATTGGAGATGGTCGATAATATTACTCAGCAGCGCTGGCCGCTGAGCTATAAATTGGCTGCCCGCGAATACCCGACTCAACGCCTGGAAGGGGTGCCTCAAGCAACAGTTGTGCCGCCTGCAGAGCAGCTGGCTAGAATCCGCCGCGAAGCAGCGCTAGTTTCAGCGTCAAGATCCAGCTCGCTTGAGCAGCCGCTCTACTCAACGGGTTTTGTCGCCCCTGCCAATGGCCCTATAACCGGAGTCTATGGCAGTCAGCGCTTTTACAACGGCGTGGCTGGGCGCCCGCATTATGGTGTCGATTATGCAGCCCCTCTTGGAGCGCCCGTGCGTGCCCCTGCGGCAGGTAAAGTCGTGTTGGCAGAGCCCGACCTATTTTACTCAGGCGGCACCGTTATTGTTGATCATGGCTATCAGCTTTTTTCGAGCTTTTTACACATGAGTGCGGTTGCGGTTGAGGTAGGTCAAGTACTGCAGCAAGGGGAGTTGATCGGTGCAGTCGGGGCTACAGGCCGTGCTACCGGCCCACATTTAGACTGGCGTATGAATTGGGGCCGTGTGCGTGTGGATCCACAGTTAGTTTTGATAGCGCTGCCCGATCAGGTCGATTAACCGCTAATATCGGCCTAATTCATGGCGATAGAACGCTTTTTTGCGTAAACTTCGCGCCGTTGTTTAAAAAGATATGCGCTATTAAACGCCTGGGAGTTTGCCGTGGATAAAAAGTTACTGAGTATATTAGTCTGCCCGGTTAGCAAGGCACCATTGGAGTACCTCGCCGATCAACAAGAGCTGGTGTGCCGCGCCAGTGGCCTTGCCTATCCGGTGCGCGATGGGATACCGGTTATGCTGGAGAGTGAGGCGCGCCAACTCAGTGCCGACGAGAAGCTGCACAGTAATCCGGGCAGTGGGATGGGCCACCGATGAGTGCCGAAAAAACACTCTTCAGTCGCATAGCCGATGGTGAGATCCCGGCAGAAATTCTCCACCGCGATGAGCACTGTTTTGTCATCAAAGATATTGCGCCGCAAGCGCCGACCCACTTTTTGGTTATTCCGGTAAAGCCCATTCCGCGTCTTGTCGATGCGCTCCCCGAAGATTGCCAGCTGTTGGGTCATTTGATGCTAGTGGCGGGGCAGGTCGCTCATCAGGCTGGTTGCGGTGATGCATTTCGCTTGGTCATCAACAACGGTGCTGAGGCGGGGCAGACGGTGTTTCATCTTCACCTGCATATTTTGGGCAATACAACATTTAATGAAGCTAGCCTAACCGGCTAGCTAACCGCCGAGCCATGGGCTGCGATCAACCCACTGGCTGGCCACGACGACGGAAGTAATTGTAGTGACAACAACGACAGCATGGAGCAGCGCGACCATTCGCCAAGCTTTTTTGGACTATTTTGCCGAGCAAGGCCACACCCCGGTAATGAGCAGCAGTCTTGTGCCGGGTAACGACCCCACTCTGTTATTCACCAATGCCGGTATGGTGCAGTTTAAAGACTGCTTCTTAGGTGCAGAAAAGCGCGATTATGTCCGCGCCGTGAGCTCACAGCGCTGCGTGCGTGCCGGTGGTAAACATAACGACTTAGAAAACGTCGGCTATACCGCGCGCCACCACACCTTCTTTGAAATGCTCGGCAATTTTAGTTTTGGCG
>JBELGO010000085.1:0-6623 GCA_042091915.1 SAR92 clade bacterium
GATATGCAGCCGCGCGCCGGCGAACCGTTTTACCGGCTTTACGACCGTCTATTGCGCAATCGTCACAGTGCCGATGCCCCGTTCGCATACGAGCCCTTTGATGCAGGCCGGATAACCTGGCAGATAGATGACCAGGGACGGGTAGTGGAACAGAGTCGCTCACCGTTTGTCCCAGTCGCAGAGTTCGATGGACGCAGCCCCGAGCGCTATATCAACCCCAACCTGCCCTTTGGCAGTGTTGCTCTGCCCGCCCTGCCATTTAGTTTTAAACTGCGCCCGCCCAACAGTGACATTGCCCCCAATGCAGCCATCGGCATTGAATATCAATGGTACAGGGAGTAATGCACAAAAAAATAAAGTCGCTGCGGGTCAACCTTTCCAGCCCGGCTGCGTTATAGCTGTTATGAACGGCCACACACCGCTCATCAATGGCTAAATAACTGCTAGATAAACAGGAGCTTCACTATGAACAGAAACACTCTATCTCTGACAAACAAAATCGGCTTAACCGTGTTGGTCTGCGCAATAACGACTCTGGCAGCCGGCCCAGCTTTGGCGGACAAAGAACACCACAGCGAACACGATCGCGGCATGTTTGAGCGCGTCGACAGTGACAGTGACGGCTATATCAGCAGCGCCGAGCACGCCGCAGGAGTGGCCGCTATGGCCGCCAAAATGAACCAGCGTTTTGCCGATATGGACGCAGACAGTGACGGCAGAGTCTCCAAGGATGAAGCTAAAGAGCACCATCGCGCCATGCGCTCTGGGCGCAGCGAACGCCTAGATAAATATCGCGAACACCGAGATAAGTATCGCGAGGACCATGACTAAACCCTGCACGCGATGCATCAGCCCCCGCTTTGCGGGGTTTTTTTTAGCGAAGAAAAAGAAAATACTCTGCACCGCTGGCATTTTATTCTGCGCTGCTTAAGATGTTCGCCTCACTGACCGACACGGCGTTACTATGCAATCCACATCCGGCAGCGACAGCTCTGCAACACCTACTCCAGGCCAGCGCTGGATCAATGAAGCGGAGCTTGAGCTCGGCCTCGCGACATTGATCGATAGCGACCCGCGCACAGTTACTCTGTTGTTTGCTCAAAGCGAAGAGAGTCGCTGCTATGCACTCAACTCGGCACCGCTGGTACGCATCAGTTTTTCTGCCGGCGACACTATTCAGTTTTACCCCAGTGCTGATCCACAGCAACCTCTGCAAAGCGCAGAGGTAATTGAAGCGATCGATGACAGCGGGCTGCTGTTTTATCGGGTGACTAACGACAACGGCGAAAGCGTCGTTCCAGAGGGCTGGATAGACCCCTATATGCCGCTACATCGGCCCAAATTGCGCCTCTTTAGCGGCCAATTTGATAGTGGCCACTGGTTTGAGCTGCGCCGCAGCGCACGCCAAGCGGCGCATCAACAGACCACCAATCCGCTGCGCGGGCTCAGCAGCGGTCGTATTGCGCTACTCCCACACCAGCTCTATATCATCAACCAAGTCGCCAGCCGTCACCGCCCGCGGGTACTTTTAGCCGACGAAGTGGGTCTGGGTAAAACCATTGAAGCCGGCGCCATCATCAACAGCCAAAAGCTCAACGGCCGCGCCGAACGCGTTCTGGTGTTGGTGCCCGAACCACTGGTGCACCAATGGCTAGTCGAGCTGCGCCGGCGCTTTCACCTAGAGCCGACTCTACTCGATAACGAGCGTCTGATAGAGCTCGGCGAAGAGCAGAGCCTCAACCCCTTTGAACAGTGCCAGCTAGCTATCTGTTCGCAAGACCTTATCTGCGACCCCCACTGGCAGAGCCTCGCCGTCCAAGCTGGCTGGGATCTGGTTGTGGTCGACGAGGCTCACCACCTGCAGTGGCATTCACAGGATGAGTTGATTAGCCCCCAATACCGTGCAGTTGAAACACTGAGCAGCGCTACCGACGGCTTGTTACTGCTCACTGCAACACCCCAGCAGCTCGGCATCGAAAGTCATTTTGCCCGCCTGCGGCTGCTCGATCCCGAGCGCTTTCACTCCCTTGAGCAGTACAGCAATGAGCAGCAACAACTTCTGCCGCTCGCCCAAGTGCTGGATGAAATCGATGGCGGCGCACAATTAAGCGCTGGCTCATTAGATTTTTTACAACCGCTACTGAGTAAAAATGAGCAACAGCTGTTAGCGCAGCAGCAGACCAATCGCGAAGACCCCCTTTTGCGTAGAGCACTCTGCGCGGCACTGCTCGACTACCACGGCACAGGTCGCGTGCTCTACCGCAATAGCCGCTCTGCGGTCGGCGGTTTTGCCAAGCGGCGCGCGCATCCTCATCTACTGCCGCCACCTGCGCAATACTCTGCCGCCACCCTCGCCAGCCCAACACCAGAACAACAGTATCGCAGCAGCGGCGGCAGCGACTGGACGCGGGTAGATCCACGCGTAGCCTGGCTGCTCAACAAACTCAAAGAGCTGTCGGGTGAAAAACTACTAGTGATTATTCACTGTGCCGAAAGTGCTCTAGATCTTGTCGATTATCTGCGCATCAAGCGCGGCATACTGGCGGCTGTATTCCATCCGGAGATGAGTGTTGTCGAGCGCGACCGCAGTGCTGCCATGTTTGCTGACGAACCCGACTGCCCACTACTGATCTGTTCAGAGATCGGCAGCGAAGGACGCAACTTCCAATTTGCCCACCACCTGGTGCTACTTGATCTACCCGCTAACCCCGATCTACTCGAGCAGCGCATTGGCCGTCTCGATCGCATCGGTCAACAGCACACCGTGGAGATCCACCTGCCACTGCTAGCCAATTCAGCCCAGCACAAATTACTGCGCTGGCACCACGAAGCGGCCAATGCCATCGAACAACACAGCCCCGCAGCAGAACCCCTCTACCGACAATATGCCGACCAGATCGAGCAGCACAAAACGATCAGCAATGAGTTTGACGCACTGATTACCGCTGCGGCCGCCGACCATCAGCAGCTCAAGCAGACACTCAGCGCAGGTCGCGACAGACTACTGGAGCGCAACAGCTGCCGACAACCCGAGGCCAACGAGATCACTGCGGCGCTCATCGAATCCGAAAGCCAATCGACATTGCGCGACTTTATGGCGACTCTCTTGGACGCTTGGGGTGTCGAACGCGAAGCGGTAGACCAACACAGTTGGGTGCTTCATCCAAGCAGCGAGATGGCTGAGCCTTTTCCGCATTTAGACGATGCTGGCGCTACGATAACATTTGATCGCGTCACCGCTCTGCAGCGCGAAGAACAGCTGTTCTTAACCTGGGACCACCCGATGGTGCTCGCAGCAACCGAGCAACTACTGCGCAGCAGTCGCGGCAACACCGCGTTGGCGACACTCGATGGTCGCCCGCTGCGCAAGGTGGGTATCGGTGCCGGCACCATCTTAGTCGAACTCTGCTATCTGCTTGAGGCGCCGCAACCTGGCAGTCGTTATCTCGCACCAACATCATCGCGATGGTTATTTGATGAGGAGGGCCGCAATTTAGCCGGGCCACTCAAACCAGAGATTCTCAGCCAACTGTGTAAACCGGTGGGCAGACGCCTGGCCACTCAAGCCGCAAAAACTAAGCAGCGCGAGTTGCGCAAACTCATTGAGTTGGGCGAGCAGACCGCTAAGGCCGAGTCGGAAAAACTGGTCGCTGCCGCAGCGGTTGACGCCGAGCAGCAAATAGCCGCTGAGCTGGAACGATTACAGACACTCGCAAAGCGCAATCCTCTGTTTGATAGCAGCGAGCTAGCCGCGCTGCAACTAGAGAGAGAAACATTGGCCAATTTGCTGCCGCGCCTGCAGCTGCGTCTCGATGCCGTGCGCGTTATTGTTGTGACCTAACCACCTCAGCGCGGGGCTCTACTGTGCCCCCACATTAGTTTACAATCCACGCACAACATCGCCGCACTGGCGCAACCAACTATTTTAAACAGTGAGAAATTGTATGGCCCAATATGTCTATTCTATGAATCGCGTCGGCAAAATTGTCCCGCCCAAACGCCAAATTCTTAAAGACATCTCTCTGTCATTTTTCCCCGGCGCAAAAATTGGTGTGCTCGGTCTCAATGGCTCGGGTAAATCAACACTGTTAAAAATTATGGCTGGGCTGGATACCGATATTCAGGGTGAAGCTCGGCCTATGCCTGATATTAAAGTCGGCTATCTCCCCCAGGAGCCACAGTTAGATCCGCAAAAAGATGTCCGTGGCAATGTTGAAGATGGCGTCCGTGAAGCTGTCGATGCACTCGCTGGCCTCGAACAAGTTTTTGTAGACTATGCCGATCCCGATGCGGACTTTGATGCCTTGGCCAAAAAGCAAGAGCGCCTCGAAGCGGTTATCGAGGCGTGGGATGCGCACAACCTTGACCATACACTGGAGGTCGCTGCCGACTCACTGCGGCTGCCGCCGTGGGATACTGATGTCACTAAACTCTCTGGAGGTGAACGCCGCCGGGTAGCACTGTGTCGCCTGCTGCTTTCGCGCCCCGATATGATCTTGCTCGACGAGCCGACCAACCACTTGGATGCCGAATCAGTCTACTGGCTGGAGAAATTCCTCGAAGGGTTCTCAGGCACCGTGGTTGCTGTCACGCACGACCGCTACTTCCTCGACAACGTTGCCGGTTGGATTCTCGAGCTCGACCGCGGCCACGGCATTCCCTACGAGGGCAACTACACCACTTGGTTAGAAACCAAAGAGAAACGTTTAGAGCAAGAGTCGCGAGAAGAGTCTGCACACGTTAAATCAATGAAAGAAGAGCTCGAGTGGGTGCGCCAAAACCCCAAAGGCCGCCAAGCTAAGAGCAAGGCGCGGCTCGCGCGCTTTGAAGAGATGCAATCTCGCGAGTTTCAGGCGCGCAACGAAACCAACGAAATTTATATTCCCCCGGGCGAACGACTCGGCGACAAAGTCATTGAGCTCGAGGGAGTCAGTAAAGGTTTCAATGACCGACTGTTAATCGACGACTTGTCACTGTCGATTCCCAAAGGCGCTATTGTCGGTATTATCGGTGGCAACGGCGCGGGCAAATCGACGCTGTTTAAGCTGATCAGCGGTACTGAGACTCCAGATTCAGGCAGTGTTGTACTCGGTGAGACCGTCAAGCTGGCGGTGGTCGACCAGAGCCGCGACTCCTTAGATGACAGCAAAAGTGTCTGGGAAGCGGTATCCGACGGCGCCGACTTAATCAAAATTGGTGGCTACGAAGTCTCCTCGCGCGCCTATATCGGCCGGTTCAATTTTAAAGGTTCGGACCAACAGAAAAGAGTCGGCGATCTCTCTGGCGGTGAACGCGGGCGCCTGCATCTGGCCAATACTCTCAAGCAGGGCGCCAATGTATTGTTGCTAGATGAGCCCTCGAACGATCTCGATGTTGAGACTCTGCGCGCATTGGAAGAGGCTGTTTTAGCCTTCCCTGGCTGTGTCTTGGTAATTTCGCACGACCGTTGGTTCTTGGACCGCGTCGCCACTCATATCATTGCTTTTGAGGGCAACAGCGAAATCGTCTTCCACGAAGGTAACTTCACCGACTACCATGAAGATCTGATCAAACGGCGCGGCAATGATAGCCAACCGCAACGTATCAAATACAAACCATTAAAAAATTAGGAAGACGAGTATGAGCGCAATCTGGCACCAGACCCCAACCGTAGAGATGCTCAATGCGATCATGCAGCGCGGCACTATCATGCAACAGATAGGAATTGAGGTGACCGAAGTGGGAGAGGATTTCCTGCGCGGCACTATGCCCGCCGACCACCGCACCCACCAACCCTATGGCGTCATTCATGGCGGTGCCAATGTTGTATTGGCTGAAACATTAGGCAGTTCCGCCGGTTACTGTTGCGTCGACCCAGAGCGCTTTCAGGTATTTGGACAAGAGGTCTCAGCAACCCATATTCGCTCGGTCAGCACAGGTATTGTCACCGGCACGTCGCGGCCCATTCACCTCGGCCGCACCTCACAGATCTGGGAGACCCGCATAGAAGACGAGCGCGGCAAACTCACCTGTATATCCAAGTTAATTTTAGCGGTGGTGGAGAAGCGAGCTTAAACTTCTGCCTGCTCGCTAGTCTCTGCATTCCACTGCAGAATGTTCATTTCAATAAAGACAAAGGCGATAAGCCAGATAGCCGCATCCCACGCAGACAACCAGTCAGCCATAAACAGCCAAGCGAAAACGGCAACCGCCAATACCGCGTAAAGTCCTATTTTTATGTAGCGGCTCAATTGCATAAGCAGTCCCTCGAGACGGCCGCGCAACTGCAGCCAAACATCGGCCTCCAGAACAATCACCACCAAAACCCAAACGGTGGCGTTAACCACATCTAACCATGCCAGCCGCTGCGCCAACTGCCAGCTATCCGCAGGCCCCATCGCCAGCTGCTGATGGTGTACCAGCCAGTCTGTTGACACGTATTGTTGGCACTCTACTGGGCTAATGGGGACATATTCACCTAGCGACTCAACCAACTGGTATCCGCGCGCAGCCATGTCGCAGAGCCCCGCAGGGTCAGCCAACGGGCTCAACGCATAGCTCTGCAGCACGATTAACCAGTAGCCATACAGCGAGTAAACAATCACCGAACCCGCCAACAAACGCCCCAACGAAAGCGAGTACTG
>JBELGO010000086.1:0-6548 GCA_042091915.1 SAR92 clade bacterium
GCTCGTTGGGATCGATAACCGAAATGCTGGTCAGGCCGGTCATATCGTCGGTCTGTTGGCGAGTGGTCATGCCCTCTTCCATACCGGCGAATGCCGCCTTACCGGCGATCTCTGCAATGATCGGGTGAGTGTGCGGATCCCAGTTGGCAACCACATCACCGGCAGCCACTTCGCTGCCATCTTTAATCTTGATTACAGCGCCGTAAGGCAGCTTGTAGCGCTCGCGCTCGCGACCGTTTTCGTCTGCGACAGCCAGCTCACCAGAGCGCGATACCGCGACCAGCTCACCCGATTTGCGCTCAACGGTCTTGAGGTTGATAAGACGCACACTGCCGCCTTGTTTAACTTGAATACTGTCAACCGCAGAGGCGCGCGAAGCCGCACCACCGATGTGGAAAGTACGCATAGTCAGCTGGGTTCCCGGCTCACCAATAGACTGAGCAGCGATAACACCGACCGCTTCACCGGCATTGACGTGGTGACCACGCGCCAAGTCGCGACCATAACAAGTTGAGCAGATACCGTGAGTCACTTCACAAGTGATCGGCGAACGCGCAACCAGCTCATCGATACCGAAACCTTCGATGCGCTTAACCCACTGCTCATCGATCATAGTCCCGGCCGGCACAGCAATTTCATCACTGCCGGGCTTGAGTACGTCTTGGGCGACGATACGCCCCAGAATGCGGTCACCCAGTGATTCGATGATGTCGCCACCTTCGATAACCGGTGTCATCAACAGACCCGCGCTGGTGCCACAATCTTTCTCAGTGACAACCACATCTTGCGCCACATCGACTAAGCGACGGGTCAAGTAACCCGAGTTAGCCGTTTTAAGTGCAGTATCGGCGAGACCTTTACGCGCACCGTGAGTCGAGATGAAGTACTGCAGTACGTTCAGACCTTCGCGGAAGTTAGCCGTAATCGGCGTCTCAATAATTGAGCCATCGGGACGCGCCATCAATCCGCGCATACCCGCCAACTGACGAATCTGCGCCGGTGAACCACGAGCGCCAGAGTCGGCCATGATAAAGACAGAGTTGAAAGAGTCTTGCTCTTCGTCTTCGCCATTGCGGTTGACCACAGTCTCTTTACTGATGCGGTTCATCATCGACTTGGCAACGCGGTCATTGGTTTGCGACCAGATGTCGATCACTTTGTTGTACTTCTCACCCTGGGTAACCAGACCCGAGGCGAACTGCGACTCAATCTCACGAACTTGCTCTTCAGCCTGATCGATCAAAGAGACTTTCTCATCGGGGATAATGAAGTCTTCAACACCAATCGAGGCGCCTGACTTAGTCGAGAAGTCAAAACCGGTGTACATCAACTGGTCGGCAAAGATAACCGTATCTTTAAGGCCGACGCGGCGGTAGCACTCATTGATAATCGCAGAGATGGCTTTTTTCACCATGGGCTTGTTAACCATAGCGAACGGCAGGCCAGCGGGGACAATATCCCACAACAGGGCGCGGCCGACCGTAGTCTCTTCTATGCGTGTCTCTTCATGGCGCTCTGCAGTCACTTCGTCAACTAACAACTCGTGAATACGCACTTTGACGCGCGCTTGCAGATGCACTTGGCCGGCGTAGAAGGCGCGCGACACTTCGCGAACGTCGGCAAAAACCATGCCTTCGCCTTTGGCGTTGACGCGATCGCGGGTCATGTAATACAGACCCAGTACAACGTCTTGCGACGGCACAATAATCGGCTCGCCCGATGCGGGAGAGAGAATATTGTTGGTCGACATCATCAGAGCGCGCGACTCTAGCTGCGCTTCGATAGTCAACGGTACGTGGACGGCCATCTGATCGCCATCAAAGTCAGCGTTGTAGGCAGCACAGACCAATGGGTGCAACTGAATCGCTTTACCTTCAATCAGTACCGGCTCGAACGCCTGGATACCGAGACGGTGAAGTGTCGGTGCACGGTTGAGCAGTACCGGGTGTTCGCGAATAACATCTTCCAGGATATCCCAAACCACGCTCTCTTCGCGCTCGACCATTTTCTTGGCAGCTTTGATTGTCGTGGCCAGGCCGCGCAATTCCAGTTTGCTAAAGATAAACGGCTTGAACAGCTCCAGAGCCATGCGCTTGGGCAGGCCACACTGATGCAGACGCAGCGTAGGACCTACCACAATAACCGAACGACCCGAGTAGTCGACACGCTTGCCGAGCAGGTTCTGGCGGAAGCGACCCTGCTTGCCTTTGATCATATCGGCGAGCGATTTCAGCGGGCGCTTGTTCGAGCCAGTGATGGCGCGGCCGCGACGACCGTTGTCGAGCAGTGCATCGACAGACTCTTGCAGCATGCGCTTCTCGTTGCGGACAATAATGTCCGGCGCAGAGAGTTCGAGCAGACGCTTGAGGCGGTTGTTGCGGTTGATGACGCGACGGTATAAGTCGTTCAAATCAGAGGTCGCAAAGCGGCCACCATCCAGTGGCACCAATGGGCGCAGATCTGGCGGCAACACAGGCAGCGCCTCAAGGACCATCCACTCAGGCTTGTTGCCCGAGCCGTGGAAGGCCTCAAGTAGCTTCAAGCGCTTAGAGAATTTCTTAATTTTGGTTTCAGATTTGGTATTGGGGATCTCTTCGCGCAATTCGGCGATTTCACGCTCCATATCCACTTCTTTGAGCAGAGATTGAACCGCTTCGGCGCCCATTTGAGCGACAAACTCGTCACCAAATTCTTCCAGAGAATCGAAGTACTCTTCGTCGGTCAGCAACTGACCTTTCTCCAGTGTTGTCAGGCCGGGGTCGGTAACAACGTAGGACTCAAAGTAGAGAACGCGCTCGATCTCACGCAGTGTCATGTCCAGCAGCAAGCCGATGCGCGAAGGCAGCGACTTGAGGAACCAAATGTGTGCCACCGGGCAGGCCAACTCAATGTGGCCCATGCGTTCGCGACGCACTTTGGTCAGGGTAACTTCAACACCGCATTTTTCGCAGACAATGCCGCGATGCTTCATGCGCTTGTATTTGCCACACAGGCACTCGTAATCTTTTACCGGGCCGAAAATTTTGGCACAGAAAAGACCTTCGCGCTCAGGCTTAAAGGTGCGGTAGTTGATCGTTTCGGGCTTGCGCACTTCACCGAATGACCACGAGCGGATCATTGCCGGTGAGGCTAAACTGATGCGAATATTATCAAACTCGCCGTGCTGATCTTGTTGTTTGAGCAGATTGACTAAATCTTTCAAGGCTCTTCCTCCAGTAACTGGGTTTGCCGCAGCGGCAGCGCCGCTGCGGCGATCAAAGGTCTAACGCAAGTTAATCGTTTTCTAGCTCAACATTGATACCGAGTGAGCGAATCTCTTTAACCAACACGTTAAAGGATTCGGGCATTCCGGGATCCATGCTGTGGTCGCCGTCAACGATGTTTTTATACATCTTGGTACGACCATTGACGTCATCCGACTTAACCGTGAGCATCTCCTGCAAGGTGTACGAGGCGCCGTATGCTTCCAGTGCCCAGACCTCCATCTCACCGAAGCGCTGGCCACCGAACTGCGCTTTACCACCCAGCGGCTGCTGAGTAACAAGGCTGTAGCTGCCGGTTGAGCGAGCGTGCATCTTGTCGTCAACCAAGTGGTTGAGTTTGAGCATGTACATGTAACCGACGGTCACTTCGCGGTCAAATGCGTCGCCTGTGCGACCATCGTAAAGGGTGGTCTGGCCACTCTCGGCGATATCGGCCAGTTTCAGCAACTCTTTGAGCTCACCTTCGTTGGCACCGTCAAAGACAGGTGTCGCAATCGGCACGCCTTTGCGCAAGTTACCTGCCAACTCCAGCACTTCGGCATCGCTGAGCTCTTTGATGTTCACTTTCTCGAGCGAGTCGCCGACGTCATAAAGCTCTTGCAAGAACTTGCGCAGATCAGCAATTTTCTGCTGTGTGCGGATCATCTTATCGATCTTCACACCCAGGCCTTTTGCAGCCATACCCATATGGGTTTCCAGGATCTGACCGACGTTCATACGCGAAGGTACACCGAGCGGGTTGAGTACGATATCGACAGGATCACCATTCTTGTCGTAAGGCATATCTTCAACTGGCTTGATCACCGAGATAACACCTTTGTTACCGTGACGACCAGCCATTTTGTCACCCGGCTGAATGCGACGCTTAACGGCCAGGTAGACCTTAACGGTTTTCAAAACACCTGGCTGTAGATCATCGCCCGCCTGCAACTTGCCTTTTTTCTCGTCGAAGCGATCGTCGAGCAGCTTGCGGCGCTCTGCCAGCTGTTCTGCTGCCGCTGCGATGTGATCGTTGAGCTCAGCCTTCTCCATGCGGATCTTCAGCCACTCTTCGCTCGAGTAATCTGCAACTGCCTCTGAGGTGAGTTTATCGCCTTTCTTCAGGCCAGCTGCCTTAACGACTTTGCCACCTTCAAGTGCACTGAACAAACGCCCTAAGGTCGCATTTTCAACGATGCGGAACTCATCATTGAGATCTTTGCGGAACTGGTTCAGCTCAGCGCGCTCAATTGCTTGCGAGCGAGCGTCTTTCTCCAAACCATCGCGGGTAAAGACCTGAACACCAATCACAGTCCCTTTGGCACTGGTCGGAACGCGCAAAGAGGTATCTTTAACGTCCGACGCTTTTTCACCAAAGATGGCACGCAGCAGTTTCTCTTCTGGCGTCAGCTGGGTCTCGCCTTTGGGGGTAACCTTGCCGACCAAAATATCGCCAGGCGATACTTCGGCACCGATGTGAACAATGCCCGACTCATCGAGACGCGCGAGCGCAGACTCGCCGACATTGGGGATATCCGCAGTAATCTCTTCAGAACCCAACTTGGTATCGCGAGCGACACAGGTCAGCTCTTGAATGTGGATAGTAGTGAAGCGATCTTCCTGTACAACACGCTCGGAGATGAGGATTGAATCCTCAAAGTTATAACCGTTCCAGGGCATAAACGCGATGCGCATATTTTGCCCCAGAGCCAGCTCGCCGAGATCAACCGAAGGGCCGTCGGCGAGAACATCGCCGCGATCAACAGTATCGCCCTGCTTAACAATCGGGCGCTGGTTGATACAGGTGTTCTGGTTTGAGCGGGTGTATTTGGTCAAATTGTAGATATCAACACCGGCATCGCCCGCAGCGACTTCGCTGTCGTGGGCGCGCACGACAATACGCGCGGCATCGCTGCTCTCGATCACACCGCCGCGTTTGGCGACTACACAGACACCAGAATCGCGCGCAACTGTTCGCTCGATACCCGTTCCTACCAGCGGCGCTTGCGCCTGCAGTGTCGGAACAGCTTGTCGCTGCATGTTCGAGCCCATCAATGCACGGTTAGCATCATCGTGCTCGAGGAACGGAATCAACGAAGCGGCGACCGATACAACTTGCTGTGGCGAGACGTCCATATAGTTGATATCAGCCGGGTCCATCAAGCTGAACTCACCGCCGTGACGCACGCTAACTAGGTCATCGGCAAATTTATTCTTGGCGTTCAAGCGCGCAGAAGCCTGTGCAATAACGTGGTTGCCCTCGTTGATAGCCGACAGGTATTCAATCTCATCAGTGACTACGCCATCGACGACTTTGCGATACGGCGTCTCAATAAAGCCGTAGTTGTTAGTGCGCGCATAAGTCGCCAACGAGTTGATCAGACCGATATTTGGCCCTTCTGGCGTTTCAATCGGACAGACGCGGCCGTAGTGCGTGGGGTGTACATCGCGCACTTCGAAGCCGGCGCGCTCGCGGGTCAGACCACCTGGGCCCAACGCCGAGACACGACGCTTGTGCGTCACTTCTGAGAGCGGATTGTTCTGATCCATAAACTGCGACAGCTGGCTTGAGCCGAAGAACTCTTTCATCGCTGCGGCAACAGGCTTGGCGTTAACCAAATCTTGCGGCATCAGGCCTTCAGTCTCAGCGACGCCCAAACGCTCTTTAACAGCGCGCTCTACGCGGACTAAACCGACGCGGAACTGGTTTTCAGCCATTTCGCCAACCGAGCGAATACGGCGGTTGCCGAGGTGATCGATATCATCGACGATGCCTTTACCGTTGCGTATATCCACCAGCTTACGCATGACATCGACAATATCGGAGGTCGCGCCAAACTCAGCCATCAGCTCAGCGGCTTCGTCGCTCTTTTGCATAGAGAAATAGCGCTGATCGTAAAGAACACCGGCACCGGTTTCCTCTTCGCGCTCAAGGCGACGGTTAAACTTCATGCGGCCAACAGATGAGAGATCGTAGCGCTCAAGGTTGAAGAACAGGTTATGGAACAAGTTCTCTGCAGACTCTTTAGTCGGCGGCTCGCCGGGGCGCATCATGCGGTAGATTTCAACCAAGGCTTCCATCTGCGTGCGCGACGGATCGTTGCGCAGCGTGTCTGAAATAAATGGGCCACAGTCGAGATCGTTGGTGTAAAGAGTCTCGATATCTTTTATACCCGACTCTACTAGCAATTCCAGCGATTCAGCTGTCAGCTCGCTGTTACATTCAAGCAGCAGCTCACCGGTTTTGGGGTGGGCAATATCTTTGGCCAACGAACGGCCAATAAGGTACTCGGAGGGCACTTCCAG
>JBELGO010000087.1:0-6294 GCA_042091915.1 SAR92 clade bacterium
TTAAAACTACTCAACTATTACGGATACTATTTTACTATGAGCGATCCCATCCACCACCGCCTTATCATTCTCGGCTCAGGCCCAGCAGGATGGACTGCTGCTGTTTACGCTGCGCGAGCCAATCTCAATCCAGTTGTCATCACTGGCCTTCAACAAGGCGGCCAGCTGACCACCACCACAGAAGTGGACAACTGGCCGGGCGACCCCCATGGATTGCAGGGTCCAGACTTGATGGTGCGCATGCAAGAACATGCGGAGCGCTTTGATACAGAAGTAGTTTTTGATCACATCGAAAGCGTAGAGTTAGATAAAAAACCTATGCTCCTGCACGGCACGCAAACCTACAGCTGCGATTCATTAATCATCGCAACCGGCGCCTCTGCCCAGTACCTTGGCCTAGAGAGCGAGGAAACTTTCATGGGCAAAGGAGTTAGTGCATGCGCCACCTGTGACGGTTTTTTCTATCGCGGCAAAAAGGTGGCCGTGGTTGGCGGCGGCAACACGGCTGTAGAGGAAGCCCTATACTTGTCCAATATCTGTAGCGAAGTGGTTTTGATACACCGTCGAGACAGCTTGCGCAGCGAGAAGATTCTCCAAGACAAAATCCGCGAACGCGCAGAGAACGGCAATATCACTTTGTGCTGGAACCACACCCTTGAAGAGGTGCTCGGGGACGATGCCGGCGTGACAGGGCTGCGACTCAAAAGCACTCAGGATGACAGCGAGCAAGAGATCGATGTCGCAGGTGTGTTCATCGCTATTGGCCACAAGCCGAACACCGACATATTTGCCGGCCAGTTGGATATGAAAGACGGTTATCTGACCGTGCACAGCGGCACACAAGGCAACGCTACGCAAACCTCTATTGAGGGTGTATTTGCCGCTGGCGATGTCGCCGACCACATCTACCGCCAAGCCATTACTTCAGCCGGCAGCGGTTGTATGGCGGCGCTCGATGCGGAGCGCTACCTCGACGCCTGATGCCGGTCGCGCTCTTAGAGGCTGATAGCTGCGAATTTCCGGCTGTCGAGCAAGCTGACGATGATCTCGGCGGCTTGCTCGCAGTGGGAGGCGATCTCTCCGTCGAGCGTTTAAAGTGCGCTTATTCCTCCGGGATATTTCCCTGGTATAGCGAGGGAGATCCCCTCCTGTGGTGGTCGCCACCGCAACGCTGCATCATCGAGCCTGAGCAGTTCCACTGTTCGCGCTCACTCTATAAAAAGGTCCGCAAAGGCGGCTTTTACCTGCGCTACAACAGCTGCTTTGAAACTGTAGTTAGCAACTGCGCCCGACGCGGCACGGTGACACGCAACCAAGACTCCACGTGGATTTTGCCGGCTATGCGCCGCGCCTATCAAGCTCTGCACCATCGTGGTATCGCTCACTCTGTAGAACTGTGGGATGACCAGCAATTAGTGGCCGGGCTCTACGGCGTACAAGTTGGCGCACTGTTTTGTGGGGAGTCCATGTACAGCGATATCCGCGACGGCTCAAAGCTATTGCTCTACTATTTTTGCCAGGATTTATCCGGCGCTGGCTTCAGTGCACTGGACTGCCAAATAAGCAACCCACATTTGCTCTCGCTCGGCGCCACAACAGAGTCGCGCCAACAATTTATAGACCGCCTCTCTGCTGCGAGCCAATTATATCGAGCATGGCCTCCGCAAGCTGAGGCTGATAATCTTACCCAATGAGCCGAGATAACAGCCCAGAGATCGACCGCGAACTACAGACAGTGCGACTGTTTCTTACCGAGCCACATGACTGCAGCTACATCGCACAAGAGCGCGCCACGACTGCCTTTGTAGACCCTGAAATCCAGGTCAGCGTTGCACTCTATCAGCAGCTCGCCGAGCAGGGGTTTCGACGCAGCGGACGCTTCCACTACCGCCCGCACTGCAGTAACTGCCAATCCTGTATCTCCGTGCGGATTCCTGTCGCGGCTTTTACCCCCAACCGCAGCCAAAAACGCTGTGCGCAGCGCAATCAAGACATTGCCATCGAAGCCAAACAACAGATTGATCGAGCCGAACACTACGCGTTATTTGAAGGCTATATTGCCAAACGCCACAGTGATGGTGATATGTTTCCGGCCTCGCCCAGCCAGTTTGATGATTTTCTCGGCAGCCGCAGCGAGTCAACACTCTATTTGGAGATGCGCCTCAACGGACAATTAGTCGGCTGTGCTGTCAGCGACCGACTCAATAACAGCTTGTCAGCAATTTATACCTATTTCGATCCACAACAGAGCAAACGCAGCCTCGGCACTCTGGCGATCTTGGCGCAATTAGATCTCGCTCGGCAGTGGCGTTTGGAGTTTGTCTACCTGGGATATTGGATCGCCAACAGCAACAAAATGGCCTACAAAACTCAGTTTAAGCCCCTCGAGTATTTTTGCGGCCAGAGCTGGAGCCCAGAGCCGCCAGCCCTGTAACGGTAAGCTTTGCACAATGGCACGCTTTAGGGCAAAATGCAGGCCGCTAAAACAACCCCACAGTTGAGTAAACATGGCAAAAGAAGAAAACATTGAATTTGAAGGCGAAGTGGTAGACACCCTGCCCAACACCACTTTTCGAGTAAAGCTCGAGAACGGCCACACCATTATCGCCCATATCTCCGGAAAAATGCGCAAACACAACATACGCATTCTCACCGGGGATAAAGTCAAGGTAGAGATGACTCCCTACGATCTCACCAAAGGTCGCATCACCTTCCGCGAGCGATAAGAGCAGTGAGGGGGTACAAGCCCCTCCTCTACTCCTCTATCTCAAGGGCGAGATCGCCCTCCTTCACACTGACTTTGACACGCCCTCCGGCACTGCTCAAGCGGCCAAACAGCACCTCCTCTGCCAGTGGCTTTTTGATCTTCTCTTGAATCAAACGGGCCATCGGCCGCGCGCCCATCTTTTGATCGTAACCGTTGTCGGCCAACCACTGACGAGCCTCGTCGTCCGCTTCAATAAAGATCTTCTTGTCATCCAACTGATGCTGCAGCTCTGCCAAAAATTTATCGACAACCGTGGTAATCACTGCGGCGGGCAACTCGCCAAACTGGACCACTGAGTCGAGACGGTTGCGGAACTCTGGCGAAAACGCCTTTTTAATCGCCTCGCCGCCGTCGCTGGTGTGATCTTGCTGGGTAAACCCTATCGAAGCTCGGCTCATAAGCTCGGCACCGGCATTAGTCGTCATAATAAGAATGACATTGCGGAAGTCCGCTTTGCGGCCATTGTTGTCCGTTAACGTGCCGTGATCCATCACCTGGAGCAACAAATTGAACAGGTCTGGGTGGGCTTTTTCAATCTCATCCAGCAACACCACAGCGTGAGGGTGCTTAGAAACCGCCTCGGTCAGCAAGCCGCCCTGGTCAAAACCAACATAACCCGGTGGCGCACCAATCAAGCGAGAAACCGTATGGCGCTCCATATATTCAGACATATCGAAGCGAATCAATTCAATACCCAGCTGATTGGCAAGCTGCTTGGAAACCTCCGTTTTGCCCACGCCGGTTGGGCCGGCAAAAAGAAAACTGCCGATAGGCTTATCGCCTTGACGCAAACCTGCCCGCGCCAACTTAATAGAGGTAGAGAGCGCATCGATGGCTGGATCTTGACCAAATACCACCATTTTAAGATTTTCTGCCAGATGCTCTAGCTGCTCGCGATCAGAGCGCGAAACACTCTTTTGCGGGATGCGGGCGATTTTGGCGACAACCGCTTCCACCTCGGCTACACCGATACTTTTGCGGCGCTTCTTACTCACCTGCAGGCGCTGATGGGCGCCCGCTTCGTCAATTACATCAATGGCTTTGTCAGGGAGAAAACGGTCGGTGATGTGCTTGGCAGCCAACTCCGCTGCCGCGCGCAATGCAGGGGTGGTAAATTTGAGGTCGTGATGCAGCTCAAAACGCTCGCGCAGCCCTTTGAGGATCTGAAAAGTCTCCTCAACAGTTGGCTCGACCACATCAATTTTCTGAAAACGGCGTGCCAGAGCGTGGTCTTTCTCAAAAATACCGCGATACTCTTGGTAGGTAGTAGAGCCAATGCAGCGGATTTTGCCCGCCCCCAAGAGCGGTTTGAGCATGTTGGAGGCATCCATGACGCCGCCCGACGCGGCACCGGCGCCAATAATGGTGTGGATTTCGTCGATGAATAGGATGGCATTGCCGTGTTCCTCAAGCTCTTTAATAATCCCCTTGAGGCGCTTCTCAAAATCACCGCGATATTTTGTCCCCGCCAACAGAGAGCCCAGATCGAGAGAGAAAACCGTATAACCGAGCATCGGCTCCGGAGCTTGTTCTTCCACGATTAACTTCGCTAGCCCCTCGGCAATAGCCGTTTTACCGACACCCGACTCGCCGACTAACAGCGGATTATTTTTACGCCGACGGATCAATACCTGACAGGTGCGCTCAATCTCACTGGCGCGACCAATCAGTGGGTCTATTTTGCCAAGACGCGCCTGCTCGTTGAGATCACTGGCAAATTGCGCCAGCAAGCTTTCGTCTTCAGGGGCCGATTCTGCATCAGCCTCACCTTGATAACCCTCTCGCTGAACAGAATCCTCCTCTTTGCCGATGCCGTGAGAGATGAAATTCACCACGTCGATGCGAGCAATGTTCTGTAGCCGCAAAAAATACACCGCTTGGCTCTCTTGCTCAGAGAACATCGCCACAATCACATTGGCGCCCTCGACTTCTGGGCTCTCGGAGGAGTTGGCATGAAATACCGCGCGTTGAATCACGCGTTGAAAACCATTGGTGGGCTGCGTCTCGCGAGCCTCCTGAGCTGGCGAAAGAACCGGGGTAGTGGCGTCGATAAATTCCACTAGATCGCCGCGCAGCTGCTCCAAGTTAACGCCGCAGGCACGCAGTACAGAGAGCGCAGAGCGATCGTCCAGCAGTGCCAGCAACAGATGCTCTACGGTTAAAAATTCGTGGCGCTTATCTCTGGCGGCTTTAAAGGCTAAGTTGAGGATAACCTCGAGTTCACGACTCAACATAAATTACTCCTCACCGTCTTCACAGGGCTCGATATCACACAGCAGTGGATGCTGGTTGTCGCGCGAATATTGGTTGACCACCGCCGCCTTGGTTTCCGCAACATCGCGGGTGTAGATGCCACAGACGCCTTTACCCTGAGTGTGAATAGCCAGCATGATTTGGGTGGCGCTCTCGCGAGTTTTGCCAAAAAACTGCTCTAAAAGCTCGACGACAAATTCCATTGGCGTGTAGTCGTCATTGAGCATAATCACACGATAAAGCGAGGGCTTGGCCAACTTGGGCGGGCGCTCCTCTAGCAGCAGTCCGCCGCGTCTATCGCCATCATTGGGATCTTGTTGGTCGCTCATATAGCTCCTATTTAAATTGGGACACTGCCCTGCTTGTTAGCTTTGCTGCGCACCTCTACGATATGGCCTCGAATACCTATAAATCAACCTACTAAAGGCAAGTTTATTCAAACTGTGACTCTGAAGCGTTAAACATAAAAAAACCCGGCACAGTGGCCGGGTTTCTTATACAAGCTAAAAAGCTTACATATTGTCAATAATTGCATCGCCAAACGCTGAACAAGACAACAGAGTCGCGTCGTCCATTAGGCGCTCGAAATCGTAGGTCACCAGCTTTTTGGAGATGGCGCCTTCAATGCCACTGACAACCAAGTCGGCGGCTTCGCCCCAACCTAAGTGGCGCAGCATCATCTCAGCAGAGAGGATTAGCGAGCCGGGGTTTACCTTATCTTGGCCGGCGTACTTGGGCGCAGTTCCGTGGGTCGCCTCGAAGATGGCAATATCGTCGGAGAGGTTGGCGCCCGGAGCAATACCGATACCGCCTACTTCCGCAGCCAGTGCGTCGGAGAGGTAGTCGCCATTGAGATTGAGAGTGGCAATGACGTCATACTCGGCTGGGCGCAAAAGGATTTGCTGCAACATAGCATCGGCAATCACATCTTTAATCACGATGTCGCGGCCGGTATTGGGATTTTTAATAACGTGCCAAGGGCCGCCATCCAGCGGAGTAGCGCCAAATTGATCGCGCGCCACTTCATAACCCCAGTCGCAGAAGGCACCTTCGGTGAACTTCATGATATTACCTTTGTGGACAATAGTCAGCGACTCTTTGTCCTGATCGATAGCGTACTGGATTGATTTGGCCACCAAGCGCTTGGTGCCCTCTTCCGAGACCGGCTTTACGCCAATACCGCAGTTTTCAGGGAAGCGGATTTTGGTCACACCCATCTCTTCTCTGAGGAACTTGATCACTTTATCGGCTTCCGGAGTCCCGGCTTTCCATTC
>JBELGO010000088.1:0-6317 GCA_042091915.1 SAR92 clade bacterium
GGCGATCAGGCTGTCGGCATCCAAATGAATCCGCGCAGCGACTTCGCGGAGTACCGGCTCTTCGCCGATATTTTTTCCTTCCGCCCACTCAATTCTCATGGTTTCTACAATGAATTCGCGCAGCAGACCCTGTTGCTGTGCGTAGAGGGAGCCGGCACCTGCCGCAGTCGGCTCTGTTTCAACCGGCGGTGGTGTCACCGGTATACCAAGTCGTCGAGCAAAGCGCGCCATGTCTTGACGGGCAATGGGCAGTTTGCTTTTGGCGCGCTCCGGCGGCGAACGCAAGTCCCAGCCTCCGACCGGCCGCCAGAGTAAGTTGACGTTGAAATCGTCGATAATTGACCAGAGTGTTTTTGATGCTAGGTAGCAGTAAGGACTACGAAAGTTAAAGTAGATTTTGACATCGACGTTGCTCATAGAGTCTCTCGCTTAGACAGAGTTTATAGGGGGTTAGCGGCCTTGGCTGCGCATATGTTGGGTGGTGAACTGACGATTGCGCAGTGGGCTTGTGGCGATCCGACTCTTTAACTGGAGCGTCGTGCAGTGCTCGGCTTGCAGGTCAATCATACCCACGGCTTCGGTCATCAGTCCCTGCCATGCGGCGCTTTCTGGGCGGTGTAAAGCCGACGAGCTGGCGGCGGCTACAGTCAGCTTCCAGAGCTTGCCGGCGTTGTCATAAATACGTCCTAGCAGTGGCGCAAAAGTAGCGGCATCGATGATGTAGTGGCGCCTGGAGAGGGGGTGACCGGGATCGCGCGGTGTCGCCTCGAGATGATGCACCTTGCGCAGTTGCCAGGTGACTTTGGGGAAGCAGTGCCCTGCGCCAGAAAATTCGATCAGTTGGAAGCCGCTGTCGTCAGCAGGTTGTTGCCAGTCGGTCAGTTGCGAATGACCGTAAATAGGCAGCAGCATTTCATCGCTGCCCAGGTAGCGCCAATCCATATCCATGATACGGCCGTTATAGCCGAGAAAATCTTCAATCATGATATCGCTACCGAGGAATGCATCAGTCTTTTGGCCAGTGGCCAGACGGCGAACACGGCGCTGAGAACTCATATACATCCACGCTTGTTCAGTGGCGCTGTCGACTTCATTGCGGTGGATGAGCAGTTGAGTGTTGCGAATGTCTTGCGGCGCTTTAACTTGCAGGTAGAGTGCGGTGTATAGATTGGCCGGGTTGTTCTCCAGCGCCGGTATCGGCTCGTGGGTATGACGGTATTTATACCGCAGGATGGCGCCGTACATCTCTAGTGTGCGCTCAATATTGTCTTTGCGCATATCGCGATACTGCCAGTTGAATTGCTCGGTCTCAGTCTCATCGGGGGCGTAGCTGTAGCGCATGTTCCAGGCGGCTTTCAATCCCGCTTGGGGATCGCTATTGTCGAGTTGTAAAAAGGGACGCCCGCCGGCGTAGCCAACTAGCGCTCCCGGCGCATCGCCGATCGCAGTAGCACCGCGATACTGTTGTGTTGCCGCACGGTAGTTCGGGTGCACCGGTATATCCAGTGCAGGGCCGAGTTCAATAGTCAGTTTTTGCTCGCCGATAAGCTCTGCAAGGGTAGCGTCTAACCACTGCGAGTAGTTGCCTAAATTACTCTCATCAATGACCGTGCCGGCTGCCAGCAGGGCGCTGGCACCACTGTCCAGTGGTGGAAAGAATTCACTGTTAAGCGGGGCGGCAAACACACTCCAACCCAGAGCGCTGGCCAGCCAGGACGAGACAAGACCGGTTTGTTTGGCCCTTTTGATGAGAGACTGCTTAAACATACAGCCATCCTTTGATGTAGTGAGTGACCCTAGGCATTACCAAGTAGGTCATTAATAGCACCTGTAAAATGACAATTACGGCAGTGCGGCTGTGCACACCCCAGTCGCCAATCCAAGGCGCTAAAAGGTGGTTCAGAGCGATGATCAAGTTGTAGACGACCGCGATGAGAACAACAGTCATCCGCCACTTGACCGGCTGTTTAGTCGTGGCGACCTGTGGAAATTCAAACCATGCTTCTAGACCAGTGGCAGTCTTAAACTCGGCCTCGCCCTCGACCATCTGGTCTATCTCAGCCATCCATTGTTGGCGTTCATGCGATTGCTGCCACGCCTGGGCGTGTGCCATGTTGTCGAAACGGTAGATGATGGTGTATCGGCGCGAGCCGGAAGTGGGCCTCAACACATTGACGCCGAGATGGCCAGCGAAACGACTCGACTCGGCAGTGATGCCAGAGATCCACGTTTCGTAGTCGTGTTCGCGGCCGGGGATGACATCTCGGCCGACCGATACAGTGACATAGTCGCTGGACGATGCGCTGGAGATGACCTCGGCATTGGCCGGTGAGACGGTCCCTAGCGAGCTGCCGGTTGTGCTCATTGTTGTGAGCCGCGCTCTTTGGCCATGGTCAGGGCGAGGTCTTCAATCATATCCTCTTGTCCGCCGACGGTACCGCGCCGGCCCAGTTCAACCAAAATATCGCGAGCCGAAACCCCATATTTTTTCTCTGCGCGCTGGGCAAAGAGTAGGAACGAGCTGTAGACGCCGGCGTAACCGAGAGTCAGAGCATCGCGATCAATACGGATTACCTGATCCATCATGGGGACGACGAGATCTTCGGCGACATCCATAATCTTATACAGATCGATACCATCCTCGACTCCCATGCGGTGGAGTACTGCCACAAACACCTCCAGCGGAGTGTTGCCGGCGCCGGCGCCGAGCCCGGCCACCGAGCCATCTATGCGGCTGGCACCGGCCGCGATGGCGGCCAGTGAGTTGGCGATGCCCATCCCCAAGTTGTGGTGGCCGTGAAAACCTATCTCGGTACTGGGATTTAATTCACTGCGCAGAAGGCCGATCTTCTCACTGACTTCGGCGGGTAACATGTAGCCAGCCGAGTCTGTGCAGTAAAGGCAGTTGGCTCCGTAAGATTCCATTAGCTTGGCTTGCGCCAAAAGCTCAGCAGCCGACACTTTGTGTGCCATCATTAGAAATCCGACAGTATCTAAACCCATCTTTGCAGCCATGCCGATATGCTGTTCTGAAACATCGGCCTCGGTGCAGTGTGTTGCGACACGAATAGTGGAGACGCCGTGATCGACCGCCATTTTCAAGTGGTCAATAGTGCCAATACCCGGCAAAAGTAGCGCAGATATTTTGGCGTTTTTCATTTTGGGGATGACTGCACTGAAATACTCTTCATCACTGTGCGCCGGGAAGCCGTAGTTGACCGAAGTGCCACCCAGCCCATCGCCGTGTGTCACCTCAATCAGGGGCATGCCCGCATCATCCAACGCCGTGGCAATGGAGACCATTTGCTCGAGGCTAATTTGATGCTGTTTGGCATGCATGCCGTCGCGCAAACTCATGTCGTGCAGGGTGACTTTTTTACCGTTTAAATCCATTGTCTACTCTCCCAGTTAGCTGCGTGCAGGCAGCTCTATCGTGCCTTTAGCGGTCTCTTCTGCGAAGAGCTCTGCTGTGCGCAAACCTGCGGCTGTCATAATGTCCAAGTTGCCTGCGTACTTGGGCAGAAAGTCCCCCAGCCCTTGTACTTCCATAAAAATAGTCACGCGGTTGCCATCAAAAATAGGGCCGTTTACCAGTTGGTAGCCGGGGACATACTGCTGCACTTTGGCGACCATGGTGTGTACCGATGCGGTAATCGCCGCCTGATCTGGCTCGCTCTCGGTGAGGCAGTGTATGGTGTCGCGCATCATTAAGGGCGGTTCGGCAGGGTTGACGACGATGATCGCTTTGCCTTTTTTAGCGCCACCCACTTGTTCAATCCCAGCAGCGGTGGTGCGAGTGAATTCGTCGATATTTTTACGTGTGCCAGGCCCTATCGACTTAGAAGCTACGGTGGCGACAATCTCGCCATAGGCGACAGGTTGCACTTGTGAAACAGCAGCGACCATCGGGATAGTGGCTTGCCCCCCGCAGGTGACCATGTTGACGTTCATTTCAAGCTGTTCTGCATGCTGTTGCAGGTTAACTGGTGGAACACAGAACGGGCCAATTGCAGCGGGTGTCAGATCAATCATGATAACGCCGAGCTCGTTGACCTTTTTGGAGTTGTCTGCATGCACATAAGCTGAAGTGGCATCGAAAGCGATACGGATATCGTCCTCAATAATGTGCGGGACTAGCCCGTCAACACCGGTGGTAGAGACTTTCATGCCAAACTCGCGAGCGCGACGAATGCCTTCGGATTCTTCAATGCCGACCATCCATACCGGTTCGATCCAGTCGCTGCGCATCGCCTTCATCAATAGGTCAGTGCCTATATTGCCCGGGCCAATAATGGCAGCTCTTAATTTTTTACCCATCTTAAAACTCCTAATCAGACAAACTTCATAGTGACAGTGCCAAGGCCCTGATAGCGCACGACGATTGAGTCGCCGCGCTCGACCAATACCGCAGCCGTGATGCCGCCGGTCATAATAAAGGTGCCGGCGGGGATCACTTCGTCGCGCTCCGCTAGCATGGCCGCTAGCATCGCGACGCTGGCGGCGGGGTGGTCGAGCACCGCCGCACCGGCCCCAAGCTCAACGATCTGGCCATTTTTTTGCATCACCACGCCAAGGGTGCTCCAGTCAAAATCGTCGGGTTTGGCTGCGTGGCTGCCAACCACAAAGCGCGTTGATGAAGAGTTGTCCGCCTGTACGCTGATGAGGTCAAACTTAAAGTCTTTATAGCGCGAGTCGATAATTTCTACCGCCGGCACTACCAGTTCGGTGGCGGCTAGCACCTCCTCGACGGTGACATTTGTGCCGCTCAATTCTTTGTTCGTGACAAAGGCAATTTCGGCCTCTACTTTCGGGTGTATCAATTCATCAAACGGTACCTCGGCGCCATCGGGGAGGCTAAAATAATCGGCTAAAAAGCCGTAGCAGGGCATTTCTACACCCATCTGCTTCATTTTGGCCCACGACGTGAGGCCCATTTTCATGCCGACCATTTTATGACCGCGCGCCTCTTTGCGGCGGCGGATCTGCCATTGAATATCGGTGGCGTCGGCGAACGTCATGTCCGGGTAATCGTCGGTGATCTTAATCACCTCATAGGCCTGTAGCTCGGCGTTTTCGAGGTGTTCGGCGAGTTTTTCAACGGTGGCTCGGTCTAAAGTTTTACTCATTGAGAGTGCTCCAATTAGCTAAAACGTATGCGACAGTTACCCATGCCGCCTACTTTGACATTCATTTCATCGCCGGCAGTGACCGGCTCTAGCGGTACCAGCGAGCCTGACAAAATCAGTTCGCCGGCTTTGAGTGGGATGCCAAAACGGCCTAGGGTGTTGGCCAGCCAAGCGACACAGTTGACCGGGCTGCCGAGTGCCGCAGCGCCAGCGCCAACGCTGAGGGTTGCGCCGTTCTTCTCTACTACCATGCCGCAGGTGGACAGATCGAGGCTGCGCGGATCGACGGCCGCTTTTTCATTGACGACAAACAGACCGCACGAGGCGTTGTCGGCGATCGTGTCTTGGATTTTGATCTGCCAGTTGTCAATCCGCGAGTCGACCACCTCGAAACACGGCATTACCGCTTCGGTGGCGGCCAAGACATCGGCATTGGTAATGCCGGGGCCGATTAGATCGCGCTTGAGGACAAAGGCAATCTCGCCCTCGGCTTTGGGCTGAATCAATTTTTCACTGATCGGCATCTCATCGCTGTAGACCATGGTGTTGGTGAGGTAGCCAAAGTCGGGCTGGTAGACGCCGAGCATATTTTGCACAGCTTTACTGGTCACGCCGATCTTTTTGCCGATGATAGTTTCGCCGGCGGCGAGTCGGCGCTCGAGCATCCGCAGGGAGATGTGATAGGCGTCATCTATGCTGATTTGTGGGAAGCGCTCGGTGAGCGGGCGCAACACCTTGCGTTCAACCATGGCTTGATAGAGTTCATCGCCACACTGTTCAATCAGTTGTTTATCCATTTCTTTGACTCTCTAGTTAAATCGTAAATCGGGTCAATCCGTCGCTGCTTCGGCGAGGAAGTTTTCTACCAGCTGGCAGAAGCGGCCAGCCTGTTCTATCTGTGTCCAGTGGCCACAGCGGCCGAAGACATGCAGTTGCGCATCGTCTATCCAGTCAGCCAGTGTCAAACTGCTCTGCAGCGGAATGATCTGGTCCTCGCGACCATGTATTACCAGCGCGGGTAATTTCAGCGCTCTTATGTGGGCTTCGCTGCTGCTCAAAGCCTCAATCCAGCGCTGCCGCGGGGCGGGGAACATGGCGGCAAACGATGCCTGAAAGCCGGGCCGGATGCTGGCTTGGAAGCGCAGTTCAGCCAGCTCGTCGGTCACCAGACTGCGGTCATAGGCAAACAGG
>JBELGO010000089.1:0-6142 GCA_042091915.1 SAR92 clade bacterium
CGCGCAGCGAGAATGCCCCGCAGGGCCAGAGCCAAGGAGGGCTCTGGCAAATCCTGCCGCAAGCACTCAACTAGGCCACCCCCAGGGTGGCCTTTTTTGGTTTTAATGGCGGCCGCTGGCTCTTTGAGTTTTAGCGAGCGGCGCCGCCGCGAGCGTAACCGGTTCATCCATTTGCAGGAGCCAATGGAGGCGGTTCTCGCGCAGCGAGAATGCCCCGCAGGGCCAGAGCCAAGGAGGGCTCTGGCAAATCCTACCGCAAAAACTTAATTAGGCCACCCGCAAGGGTGGACCATCTCTCATCCTCTCGCCGTCAATTTTAATTTCTTGCCCATTCAGTTCGGCCTAAAAGTGCGGCTTAGCTATTTCACATCTAAGCTTTACCGTGGATTGAGTAATATTTCTAGATTTTGAGGATTCTACAATGAAAAATATTTATACAGTGACACTATATATGGTGTCATATGTCTGCTAAAATTTTATTAGATGATGTACTGATCGAATTGCGCCAGAAATCAAGTAACCTGCGTTGCGCGGATGTGGTGGGGCTACTTAGTTCTCTTGGCTTTGATGTGAGAGAGGGCAAAAAGGGTGGGCACAAGGTGTATACACACCCGCAGCTACCCGACTTCATTAGCAGTAGTTTTAATTGCGGCCATGGTAAAAATTCTCAGATAAAAGCGCATTACATCAAGCAGATAGCTCGCACCATAGTGATGCACAAATTTGCCTTAGAGGATTACCTGGTCGCAAGAGGAGAGTGATTATGTTGCAGCCATCGGATTACACGATATCAATTAAGCGAGGCCACTTCGAAGGTGAGCTCTGTTATGAGGCGAGGATCAAAGAGCTGCCCGATGTCGCTGAGTATGCCGATAGTCACACAGAGGCCTAAGATTTAGCGATCGATACTATTGAAACTACGGCAGAGATTTTTAAGCAGGAGGGTAGGTCGATGCCTGAACCGGCTCTATCTAATGTTGAGTTCAGCGGTCGGATTACTCTGCGCCTGTCGAAAACGTTACATCGTCTTTTAGCTGAGCAGGCTGATGACGAAGTGGTCAGTTTAAATCAGCACATCGTTAATCAGCTCAGTTTTAATGCGGGGCTGAGACAGGCTTCTAAGAAAATATTACCGAGAAAACGCAGTGCCGCGAAGAGCGCTGTTTTAAATGTCAGCCAGGTAGCCAGAAAACCCGGTAAAGCCGTCTCCAAAAGAGCCGCTGCAGCGCGAAAAGGTCAGCGCTAATGCTACTGGCTTGCTAACTCTTAGTTAACTCATCAAAACGGGTAAAGCTTCGAGGGGCAAATCTGCCGGTTCTTTTCTCCATTTGCGAGGAGATCGCTTCATCTTGGCTGCTGGAGCCGATGACATGGCTCTGCAACGTCTCCTCTAGCTTGAGTCCAGCACTGCTATCGCCATGCCAGCTCTGCTCGTAAAGCGCTTTGGCTAAAGCGATTGCCTGCGGGTTCTTCTCGGCGATGGTGCGCGCCATTGCCATGGCCTCTTGGTAGGGGTTGTCGCTGAGCTGGGTGGCTAGCGCGAGCTCTACCGCTTCGCTGCCGGAGACGATTTCGCCGGTAAAGGTCAGTCGTTTAGCGATATCCAGCCGCACCAGATCGCGTAGCGTTTGCGACGCACTCATATCGGGAATAATACCCCATTTTATCTCCATAACTGAGAGCTTGCTGTCTGGATGGGCAATACGGATATCTGCGCCTAGGGCAACTTGTAAGCCACCACCAAATACCGCACCGTGCAGCGCGCAGATAACCGGTGCTGGGATACGCTTCCAAAGGTAGGCGGGAGTCTGAAAACGGTTCGGATAGCTGCTACTGCCGTGGCGGAAAGGAGCTAAGAACTCTTCGTCCATCTCTAGGCTGGCCAGATCTAGCCCCGCACAGAATGCGCGGCCCTCGCCGCACAAAACCACAGCGCGCACATCGCGATTATCTGCAAGCTGCAGGGCAATTTCAGTGAGCTCTTCAAACATTGTCGGGTTGAGTGCGTTGAGCTTTTCCGGCCGGTTGAGGCGCACTTCGGCGATGTGATCTTCAATGGATAATGAGACGGTGCTTGGCATAAGAATTCTCTTGTTACGCTGGGGATTGCAAGGATATCTTTAGCAGATACTTTTCGGTCTTAATCGGTGTGTGTACGCGACGGCTGATAATTTCAACTGTTATACCTTTGCGGCCATCAAGCTGCAGCATGGCGCGCTCGGCTAACGCCCAGAACGGTGGCCGGCCGGGGTCGGCGATAATGATTTGTTGACTGCCGCTGCGCAGAGCACGGCGAACTAAGTTGTAGAGTGTATCGGCGAGCTCATCCCAAAAACAGATGTCGGCACCAATAATAGTGTGGTGCAGGCCAAGCTCTCGCCCTGACATTTTTTCGAAGCGGTTGCGAGTAAAGCGCACTTGGGTATCATTGATATCACATTGAAGTCTGACAAACGGCTCGACGGAGTCGTCAATATCAACCGCGGTGACATCGGCGCCGAACTGTTTGGCCATAAAGGCCGAACTAAATCCCCACCCGCAACCCAAATCCAGCGCTCTGCAGCCGATCGGAAGGGGGTTGTCGAAGAGGTAATCGAGCAGTACGAAGCTGGACAGCCAAACTTTGTTGCCGTGTGCGCGGTGACCTGATTGCTGACGCTTTATTCGGCGCGCGGCAGGGTGGCTGGCGCGCATAGCGTGAACGCCGTGCAGAGTTATCAGGTGTTTATTTGAATTGCTCATAGGCGCAGTTTACCTGATCTTGGCCGCAACTGAATTGTCGCCTCGTTGCTTTTATTTTTAGTTACTTTCTGACAACTTAACGCCATTATCTTTAGCGACCCTTTTTTTGCGGAGCGGCATCAATGAGCAGTAATCACAACGAGAAAAAATTGCGCAGCCAGCGTTGGTTTGGCGGTACGCCAAAGGATACAGAGCATACCGCTCATGCACTGCAGGCGGGTCTTGGCCGGGAAGAGTTCGAGGGCAAGCCGGTTATTGGCATTATTAATACTTGGAGCGACTTGAATCCTTGTCACGCCCATCTGCGCGAGCGCGCTGAAGCGGTTAAACGCGGTGTTTGGCAGGCGGGTGGCTACCCGGTTGAATTGCCAGCCATGTCGCTCGGTGAGGGCTACCTAAAGCCCTCGGCAATGCTTTATCGCAATATGTTGGCGATGCAGACTGAAGAGATGTTGCGCGCTCAGCCTGTCGATGGCGCTATTCTGTTGGGTGGCTGCGACAAAACCACGCCCGGTTTGCTGTTGGGTGCGATCAGTGCCGATTTGCCCACGATCTTTTGCCCCGCGGGCTTTACCAACTCCGCACGCTACCGCGGCGAGAGTTTTGGCAGTGGCACTGGGCCATTCCGCTGGGCGCCAGATCTTATCGCCGGACGTCTGCCGCTCAGTGAGTGGCAGACCATCGAAGAAAAAATTTGGAGCAGCCCGGGGACTTGTAATGTGATGGGAACCGCCTCAACGATGACCGCCCTGGCGGAGGTGTTGGGTTTTTCATTGCCAGGTGCATCATCAGTACCAGCCACAGCCTCCAAAGGACATCAACTCGCGTCGGCGGCGGGGCGGCGGATTGTCGATATGGTTTGGGAGGATCTGCGCCCCAGTCACATACTTACCCGCGGTGCGATAGAAAACGCTGTTAAGGCCAATGTCGCACTGGGGGGGTCGACCAATGCGGCCATTCACCTGATCGCGATTGCGCGCCGTGCCGGCCACGATTTTACGCTCCAGCAGTTCGACGCGGTGGCACGCAGTGTGCCGGTGTTGGCGAATGTACAACCTTCTGGCCAATATTTGATGCACGAATTTGCCGATGCCGGCGGTCTTCCCGCACTGTTGGTGCAACTTCAATCTTTGCTGGATACTCAGCAGCGCACCGTTCTAGGCGAGCGCATGGCCGATGTCATTGATCGCGCGCGAGTAGATGACGCCGAGGTGATCAGACCACTCGATAACCCAGTGGCAACTGAGGCGTTGGCCGTGGTGAGTGGCAATCTGGCCCCCAATGGCGCGGTAATTAAACCCAGTGCAGCAACGCCCGCATTGATGAGCCATCGCGGACCCGCGCTGGTTTTCGAGGATGCCGCCGATATGGTGGCACGTATTCACAGCGATGATTTAGATGTCACCGTCGACAGCGTATTGGTATTGCGCAACTGTGGTCCGCAGGGCGGACCGGGTATGGCTGAAAACGGTATGATGCCGATCCCCAAGAAGCTGGCTGAACAAGGCGTGCGAGATGTCCTGAGGCTCAGTGATGCGCGCATGAGTGGCACCAGTTTTGGTTCTTGTGTTTTGCATATAAGCCCAGAATCCTGGATCGGCGGTCCACTGGCACTGGTACAAACTGGCGATGAGATTGAACTCAATGTCGCAGAGCGGACGCTTAACATGTTGGTAAGCGAGGCTGAGTTGGAAGAGCGGAGAGCGGCTTGGGAGGCGCCTAAACCCCACTATGTGCGCGGTTGGGGATCGCTATTCGTCGAGCATGTAAACGGTGCCGATCAAGGGTGTGATTTTGACTTTTTGGTGCGCCCAGGAGAGACACCGGAGCCTGCGATTCACGACAAAATTTAGCGGGTAGTTGTCGTTAATCGAGCGCAGTCGGCAGTTTAAAGAGCCGTCGGCTGTTGGTAGAGGTGGCTGTGGCGAGCTCCGCTTCGCTCTCGCTGCGGTGTTCTGCCAGTGTGCGCAGAACTTCGCTGAGATGGTGTGGCTCGCAACGTCGGTTTTTGGGTTTTTCGGCTAACGAGCGCGGCAGCAGATAGGGGGCATCGGTCTCTATTAACAGACGGTTTAGAGGTATCTCTTTGACCAGTTTCTGCAGTTCGAGGCCGCGTCTCTCATCGCACAACCAACCAGTAATACCAATATAGAGATCTAAGTCTAGGTAACCGTAAAGAGCAGATTTTTCCCCGGTGAAGCAGTGAATAACGGCTTGCGGGATCTGATCGCGATGTTGTCGCAAGATATCCAGCTGGCGAGTGGCGGCATCTCTCTCGTGCAAAAACAGCGGTAGCTCAACCTCGCAGGCTATTTCGATATGGCCCGCGAAGGCGTGCTCTTGAGCAGTGGCTGGGCTAAAGTTGCGGTTAAAGTCTAAGCCTGTTTCACCTATCGCGACCACACTGGGGTGGCGGGCGAGGGCTCTTAACTCGGATGCACTGTCGGTATCAAATTGGCTTGCTTCGTGCGGGTGGATGCCCGCGGTAGCAAACAGCTGTTGAGGATATTGCTCGCTGTAGAGCTCGCAGAGCTCAATAGCTTTGCGGCTCTCCTCTATCGAGGTGCCAGTAACTAAGAGAGCGCTGAGCGGGGCATGTTCTCCCTCGAGGGCGCGCTGGAGTACGGTATCTCGATCGGCGTCAAAACGGCTGTTGGTGAGATTGACACCGATATCGACGAGCCCGGTGGCCATTAATCTTCTGGCTCGTTAACGCGAATAGCCAGTACATCGCAGTGTGCACCGTGTAGAACACTGTTGGATGTCGAGCCAAAAATCAGCGCTAAACCGTGGCGGCCGTGGCTGCCGACAGCGATCAAATCAACATTTAACTGTTTTGCTAGTTTGTGCATCTCGTGAGCCGGCTGGCCGATTACAATATGTTGGTGGTCTGGATCGATAGACAACTCTTCGCCCACTTCAGCCAGGCGCCGTTTAGCTTGAATCTCTATTTCGTTCTGGATTCCGGTTAGATCGATCGGCACATCGCCACCGTAAGTGTAAGATATTGGTTCGAGCACATGGCAGAGAGAGAGTTTGGCGCTGCTGTGGGCAAACAGGGTTTTAACTCGATCGATAATTTGTTGAGATTCTGTAGAGAGATCTAGACCGATTAGAATATGCTGATAGGCTGACATAGTTAATTCTCCTTAACACGTATTATCCTTGAGAGCCTTGCGGCTTTTGCACTTCTACTGATGAGAGTAACCAACAATGCTCTGGTTGTTAATATTTTTTTTACTGATCGCGGCTATCTCACCAATAATGATGATGCGCCAGACGCCGCGCCAACGACGTATTAGCAACTTGCGCAGTGCTGCACTTAGCCAAGGCATTAAGGTGGGTTTGGTGAGTCGCCCGGACGGGCGCGGCAGCGGTACCCGCAGCGAAGATGAGAGCA
>JBELGO010000090.1:0-6102 GCA_042091915.1 SAR92 clade bacterium
TGGTATCGTGGTCTCTTATTACGATGTCGATACTCCTCTGGCGCAAGTCGCCTCTATCGTCATCGAAGATGCGCGCACGCTCTCGGTAACACCCTGGGAGAAGAGCATTGTCCCCGATGTCGAGAAGGCAATTATGAAGTCTGATTTGGGTCTCAATCCGACTACTGCCGGTACCGTGATAAGAATACCTCTGCCTTCACTGACGGAAGAGACTCGCAAAACCTACGGTCGTCAGGCTCGCAATGAAGCGGAAGGTGGCCGTATTGCTATTCGCAATGTGCGCCGAAACGTGTTGGGTGATGTCAAAGATATGCTCAAAGATAAAATGATTTCTGAGGATGAAGAGCGTCGCGCTCAAGATGAAATCCAGAAAATTACCGATAGCTACATCGCAAAGGTCGACCAAGCTCTGGCTGCCAAAGAGAAGGATTTGATGGAAATCTGACGGTTGCCGTCTATTCTCATCAAATGGTACAGACAATTTCTACCTCAAAAAAATCATCTAGCGCGCAGTTAGCGGAGCTCTCCCAGGGCTCTGAGCATCCTTTGCGCCACGTTGCTGTGATTATGGATGGCAACAATCGCTGGGCGCTACAGCGCGGTCTGCGCGGTTCGGCCGGCCACGAAGCCGGCGCCGAGCGCATCCGCGATTTTTTGCAGAGTGCTCGCGACTACGGTGTTAAAACCGCAACCTTGTTTGCATTCAGTAGCGAGAACTGGAATCGCTCAGCGATGGAAGTGCGCGCGCTGATGTCGCTGTTTGCCAGCTACCTTAAACGAGAAACTCCCAAGTTAGTCGCAGACAGCGTCAGGCTCAAAGTGATCGGTGAGCGGAAAAAATTCAGTAAACGGCTCTGTGATCAGATAGAGAAAGCTGAAACGCTCACTGCACAAGGCGAGTTTGAGCTGGTGCTGGCAGTGGATTACGGTGGCCGCTGGGATATTGTCAACGCTGCGACGCAGCTGGCCCGACAAGTTGAAAGTGGCGAATTGAGCTCAGAGCAGATCGACGAAGCCCAGTTTTCACAACAGTTACAATTGGCCGGCATCTCAGATCCAGACCTCTGCATACGCACCGCTGGCGAACAGCGCATCAGCAACTTTTTATTGTGGCAACTCGCCTACAGTGAGTTTTATTTTGCCCCCTGTTACTGGCCCGACTTCGATCGCAAAATGTTTGAGCAAGCGGCTCTGGCTTACTACACTCGCCAACGGCGTTTTGGTGGTCGCAGTGAGAGTGATTCGCTCTATACAGAATCAGCTCCAATCAGTGCTGCGGCACAGTGAGTATATAGTATGTTAATTCAGCGTATTGTTACCGCGCTGCTACTCGCAGTAGCTCTGTTGGCCGGTCTATTTTTTCTCTCCCCTTGGTATTTTGGCCTCGCGTTACTGCCTGCAATGATGGTGGCTGCTGACGAATGGTGTCGTCTGGCCGGTTGGTCTGTGCGTTCAGTGCGCTCTGCGTATATAGCCGTTTTACTGGCGCTGCTATTACTGATAAGTGAGTGGCTGGGCATTGGCTTTTTAGGCAAGCACTTTATTGAAGGCGACAGCGCTCGGATTACTCAGGTTACGGTAGCGGCTGTCGCACTTTGGGCTCTGTTGTTATTGTGGATTCAGGGCTATCCGAGCAGCGCACTACTGTGGGGCCGCAACACTGTTATGGCGCCACTGGGCCTCTGTTTGCTGGCCGCCACCTGGTTGAGTATTTTGTTTATTGCACACCTCCCCGATGGCCATTGGTGGCTTTTATTGGCTATCGCCTCGGTCGCTTTTGCTGATATCGGTGGATACTTCTTTGGCCGTTGGCTTGGCAGGCATAAATTGGCGCCAGTAATCAGCCCGGGTAAAACCTGGCAAGGCTACGCCGGCGGCTTAGTCGCTAATGTGCTGCTCGCTTTCGCTGTGGTTGGTGTCTTCGATCTCTCTTTGTACAAAACCTTGCTGCTGCTGGTAATCGTTGCTGCTGCTGCGCCTGTGGGCGATTTATTTGAGAGCATGCTCAAGCGCCATCGCGGCATTAAAGACAGCGGTGCTATCCTGCCTGGCCACGGCGGTGTTCTCGACCGCATTGATGCGCAGATGATCGGCCTGCCGCTGTTCTATCTTTTGCTCACCCAGCTTGAGCTGGCCGCGTAATGCAGCAGGTGACTGTGCTGGGTGCAACCGGCTCAATCGGCGTCAGCACTCTCGATGTTATTGCGCGCCATCCCGACCGCTATCAGATATTTGCTCTCAGCGGATACAGCCGCTTAAAAGAACTCGCGACACAAGCAGAACAGTTTCTGCCGCGCTATTTGGTGGTTGGCGACGATGAGAGCGCTGCGCGTTTGGCGCAACTCTTGGTTAACGGCCCCTTTGATGGCGAGATTCTCTGTGGCGTTGATGCGCTTTGCCAAATAGCCGCTGACGAACGTGTCGATACCGTGATGGCAGCGATTGTAGGTGCCGCTGGGCTGGCGCCCACGCTAGCAGCAGTCGAGGCAGGCAAGCGTGTACTACTCGCCAATAAAGAGGCGCTGGTGATGGCAGGGCCGATCTTTATGCAGGCTGTCGCAGACAGCGGTGCACTGCTGCTGCCAATTGACAGCGAGCACAATGCCATCTTTCAGGCGCTGCCCAGCCACTACACAGCAGAGGCTTATCGCAACTCTAAAAAGGGTGTTGTTGCTCAGCAGCAGGGGATTGATAAACTGCTGTTGACTGCTTCGGGCGGGCCGTTTCGTCTCTGGAGCCACGAGCAGATGGCTCAAGCAACTCCACAACAGGCTGTTGCCCACCCCAATTGGAGTATGGGTGCGAAGATCTCAGTAGATTCCGCCACACTGATGAATAAAGGGCTAGAGCTGATTGAAGCAGCCTATCTTTTTGCCCTGCCAGCCTCAAAAATCGAAGTGGTTGTGCACCCGCAGAGTGTGATTCACTCCCTGGTGCAATACCGCGATGGCTCGGTGTTAGCGCAGCTTGGCAATCCCGATATGCGCACCCCTATTGCTCATGCGCTGGCATGGCCTGAGCGTATCTCTAGTGGTGTCGACGCTCTGGATCTGGTCGCTGCGGGTCGGTTTGACTTTGCTGCCCCCGACTTGGCGCGCTTTCCCGCCTTGGCGCTCGCTCAGCAGGCTGCGCAGCAGGGTGGCGCCATACCGACAGTGCTCAATGCCGCCAATGAGTTGGCGGTGGCGGCATTTTTAGATAATAAAATTGGCTTTTTGCAAATTGCCGATACAGTTGCCGAGGTGTTAGAAAATTGTCAGCCGCGGGAACCGAGCTCCTTGGCTGAGGTCCAAAACTGCGATTCAGAGGCGCGCAGCGCTGCTGAGCAGCTTTTAGCTAAGATTTAGCCGAGGTTTATTAATGTTTGAATGGTTGTCAGGTTTGCCACTCTTCGACGTCGCCGTGATGGTGGCATCGGCGCTAGTCGCCCTTGGGGTTTTGATCGCGTTTCATGAGTTTGGGCATTTCTGGGTGGCGCGCCGCTGTGGCGTCCATGTCGAGCAGTTTTCTATCGGCTTTGGCCCAGCGCTCTGGCGCTGCACTGATCGCGCCGGTACCGAATACAGGCTCGCGCTGCTGCCTTTGGGTGGTTTTGTCAAAATGCGCGGAGAGAGTGAAGCGGAATCAACTGCAGACCGTGGCAGTTATCAAGACAAAACAGTCTGGCAGCGCATGGCGATAGTGGTTGCCGGCCCGCTGGCCAATCTGATCCTGGCCGTATTCTTTTTTTGGTTGGTGCTGCTCGGTGGCGAGCGCGACTTGGCACCTCAGTTAGGTGCAGTGGCCGCAGGCTCCGTGGCCGAGCAGGCGGGGTTAGAAGAGGGCATGCTAGTCGAGGCGATCGGCGATGTCCCGACCGCCACTCTGAGTGAGCTAAATCGCGAGTTATTTCATTATTTGGGTGAAAGTGGAGCGATTGAATTTACTGTTCTGGCTCCGGACGGCGTTGGCAAGCAGCAGTTTTCACTCCCCATCGAGCGCTGGTTGAGCGGCCAAGAGGCACCGCAACCATTGCAATCCTTGGGGGTTTCTCCCCCTTACAAGCTCGATGGGTTGCGTGTGCGAGCGACTGCAGAGGGTTCGCCGGCGCAAGCGGCTGGTCTGATGGCCGGAGATACCATTATAGCGGTAGCGGGGGAGCCTCTGCGCTCTGCTGAAAAACTTGCTGCGCAATTAGCACAGGCAGCGGGCCAGCCGGTTTATTTAACGGTGCAAAGAGTGAGTGAGTCAGAGCGCGAAGCGGTTGTTGAAGATATCCCCGTATCAGCGGCGAAAGTGCTGCGCGATGGCCAGTCACGCTGGCAGATTGGGATTGAGTTCACCCCGGTAGCCAGTTATCCCGATGCGTTGTGGCGCGATGTCAGTTACAACCCAGTGACGGCGCTGCTGCGCGCAGGCGAGCAGACTGCCCAAATGTCAGGTTTGGTGTTGGCATCAATTGGCAAATTAGTCACTGGCGAGCTGTCGCCTAAAAACTTGAGCGGCCCTATCACCATTGCTAAAGTGGCTGGGGATTCTGCACAATCGGGCTGGGATAATTTTCTCCGATTTGTCGCCTTTCTCAGTATAATGTTGGGCGTGATGAACCTCCTGCCAATCCCAGTTTTAGACGGCGGTAGGCTGGTCTTTTATATTTATGAGGCGGCCTTAGGTAAGCCTTTGTCACAGCGTTTTCAGCAGGTGGCAATGCAGTGGGGTCTGGCGGTAATGATGGGTTTGATGGGTTTGGCGTTGTTCAATGATCTCACCTAAAAAACACTGTGTAACAATAAATATGGCTTCAAGCCCCAATAAAATGACAAGTTAAGGCACCTAATGAATTCTTTTTTAGTCTCGATTATGCGTTTTAATCTCGCAATAGCTGTCGCATTTAACCTGTCTCTTTTCTCTGCTGTGGCATCGTTTTCTAACTCTGCCAGTGCCGAACTGTTTCAAGTCGGGGATATCCGTATTGAAGGGCTGCAGAGGGTCTCAGCCGGCACGGTGTTTGCCTCTTTGCCAATTAATGTCGGTGATCGAGTGGACGATGCGGGCCTGCAAGAGGCCACCCGTTCACTGTTTCGCAGTGGCTATTTTTCTGACGTAGTGATCGCCCGCGATGGCGATGTATTGGTGCTGGGTTTGGTCGAGCGCCCTGCAGTGGCCGAAATTGTTATCGAAGGTAACAAAGCCATTGAGACCGAGCAGTTGCTCTCGGCGTTGCGTGATAATGGCCTAGCTGAAGGTCAGATTTTTCGTCAAGTAGTGCTCGATGGAATGGGTCAAGAGCTGCAGCGCCAGTACGTATCTCAAGGTCGTTACGGCGCTATGGTTGAGACTGAGGTTGAACCCTTGCCGCGCAACCGAATCAAAATCAACGTCACCATCGACGAGGGCGATGTCGCGGTTATTCGCCATATTAATATCGTCGGCAACCAAGCTTTTCAGCAAGAGCAACTGTTGGAACTGTTCGAGCAGCAAGCGAGCGGGGGCTGGCTGTCCTGGTTTGGCAGTGATGATAAGTATGCGCGAGAAAAACTCTCTGGCGATATCGACACTCTTGAATCCTGGTACCTCGATCGCGGTTATCTCGGCTTCCAGGTGCGCTCCACTCAGGTGTCGGTGAGTCCCGATAAGAGCTCTGTTTTCATCACTATCAATATCGATGAAGGTGAAATTTACAAAGTGGGTGCTGTGGAGTTGGCCGGCGAGCTGGTGATACCTGAAGAGCAGATTCGCGCCATGATCCTGGTGCGCGAAGGAATGACATTCTCACAAACGTTGATGACCAGCAGCAGCGAATTTATCACCCGGCGCCTGGGTAATGACGGTTACACTTTTGCTGAAGTTGAGGGTTTTCCTGAGATTGATGATGAAACCGGTACCGCCAAGGTAACGTTCTTGGTAACGCCCGGCATGCGCGCCTATGTCCGTCGCATAGAGTTTCGCGGCAACAGTAAAACTGCCGATGAAGTACTGCGCCGCGAGATGCGTCAGATGGAGGGTGGCTCGGCCAACACAGCACTCATCGAACACTCTAAGTTGCGTTTAGAGCGTCTGGGTTTCTTCAAAGAGGTCAACAGTGAAACTGTGCCTGTAGCCGGCACCAGCGATCAAATAGAC
>JBELGO010000091.1:0-6067 GCA_042091915.1 SAR92 clade bacterium
CTTCGCCGCTGGACTTAAATACTCGAACCTTGCTATCGCCTTCTTGTTTGAAGCCGACACGATCCGCCTTGTTGGTCGCGCTGTTGAAGAGCGCCACGTTAGAAACGTGGATAGATGACTCTTTCTCAACGATACCGCCAGCTACGCCGAGCTGAGGGTTGGGCTTCTGATGCTTCTTGATCATTTGCACACCAGAGACCAGCAAACGGTCGTTTTCAAGGACTTTTAAAACCTTGCCGCGCTTGCCCTTGTCTTTACCGGCGATGACGATAACTTCATCGTCTCGCTTAATTTTGCTCATAGCCATAATCTGTTCCTCCCGCTTACAGTACTTCTGGCGCTAGCGAAATAATTCGCATGAAGCGCTCAGTACGCAGTTCACGAGTTACTGGGCCAAAAATACGGGTGCCAATCGGCGCCAAGTTAGTGTTAAGCAGCACAGCTGCATTGTCGTCAAATTTGATCAGGCTGCCGTCGGGGCGACGCAGACCCTTGCGGGTGCGCACAACAACAGCGTTCATAACCTGCCCTTTTTTGACCTTTCCGCGCGGTATAGCCTCTTTGACAGTGACCTTGATCACGTCGCCAACTCGGGCGTAACGGCGGTGTGAACCACCGAGAACTTTGATACACATAACACGGCGTGCACCACTGTTGTCGGCAACATCCAAATAACTTTCAGTTTGAATCATCTCTTCTCTCCGGCTTTGCGCGTACGCAAATTATTCGGCTACAGCGCGCTCAACCACATCAACCAAACGCCAAGCTTTGTGGCGCGAGACTGGGGCACACTCAGAAATCGTTACAACGTCGCCCATGCGCGCATCGTTATTCTCATCGTGCGCTTTGATCTTGGTCGACTTAGTCATGAACTTACCGTACACCGGGTGCTTTACACGGCGCTCGATCAGGACAGTGACTGTCTTGTCCATCTTGTCACTGACGATAGTGCCAGAGAGTGTACGCGCTAATTTTGCTGCTTCGCTCATGGTTATTCACCTGCCTTCTGGTTGAGCACGGTTTTGATACGCGCAATATTGCGACGAACCTGCTTCACCGTGTGGGTCTCGTTCAACTGGCCAGTCGCCAACTGCATGCGCTGCTTGAATTGCTTTTCGAGCTCACCATTCAGTGCGGCTTGCAACTCTTCGCGCGACTTGTCACGTAATTCGCTTGCTTTCATCTTACATCACCGTCCGTTTTACGAAGGTGGTCGCAATCGGCAGCTTGGCTGCAGCAAGCGCAAATGCTTCGCGCGCCAGCTCTTCAGAGACACCTTCCATTTCGTAGAGCACCTTACCGGGGCGAATTTGCGCCACCCAGTACTCAACATTACCTTTACCTTTACCCATACGAACTTCGAGAGGCTTCTGAGTGATCGGCTTGTCGGGGAAAACCCGAATCCAGATCTTACCGCCACGTTTGATGTGACGAGTCATCGCACGACGTGCCGCCTCAATTTGACGAGCGGTCAGACGTCCGCGACCAGAAGCTTTCAGGCCAAATTCGCCAAAGCTTACTTTGCTACCGCGATGCGCCAAGCCACGATTGCGGCCTGTGTGCATTTTGCGGAATTTTGTACGTTTCGGTTGCAGCATCTCGCTTTACCCTTATCGCTTACTTCTTGCCTTTGGCGGGCTGCTGAGCCTCCTCGCCACCGAGAACTTCACCTTTGAAGATCCACACTTTTACGCCGATGATGCCGTAAGTGGTGTTACCCTCTGCGTGCGCGTAGTCGATATTCGCGCGCAATGTATGCAGGGGCACGCGACCTTCGCGGTACCATTCAGTTCTTGCAATCTCAGCACCGCCAAGACGGCCACTGACTTGTATCTTGATGCCCAAGGCGCCGTTGCGCATCGCGTTTTGTACAGTGCGCTTCATGGCGCGACGGAACATCACTCGACGCTCAAGCTGCTGCGCAACATTTTGTGCTACCAAAGTAGCGTCGAGATCGGGCTTGCGGATCTCTTCAATGTTGATGTGCACAGGGCAACCCATCTGAGCTGAAATCTCATTGCGCAGCGCCTCAACATCCTCACCTTTCTTGCCGATGACAATGCCAGGGCGAGCAGTGTGAATAGTAATGCGAGCACTGTCGGATGGACGCTCAATTTCTACACGGCTGACTGATGCTGCGGCCAACTTTTTCTGAATAAACGCTCGAACCGCTAGATCTTGGTTGAGCTTGTCAGCGTAGTCGCGGTTACCTGCATACCAAGTAGAGGTGTGCTTAGTAACGATGCCCAGACGTATGCCGGTTGGATGTACTTTTTGACCCATGGATGGTCTCCCGAACCTAGATTACTTCTCAGCCACTTTCACAGTAATGTGACAAGTGCGTTTAGAGATACGATCAGCGCGGCCTTTGGCGCGCGGCTTGATCCGCTTCATAGTCAACCCTTCATCAACGAAGATTGTTGACACTTTTAACTCATCGACATCTGCACCGTCGTTGTGTTCCGCATTGGCAATAGCTGACTCTAGGACTTTCTTGATAATGTCCGCGCCTTTCTTGCCGCTGAATTGCAGAATATCGAGCGCTTGCTCAACGTCTTTGCCGCGAACCATGTCGGCGACTAGACGGGCTTTTTGCGCCGATAAACGGGCACCGCGTAATTTTGCTGCTACTTCCACCGTTGCTACCTCTTTCAGTCTGCGCCGCGCTTTAGCGCTTAGCTTTCTTGTCGACGATGTGACCTTTGTAGGTACGCGTCGGAGCAAATTCACCCAGCTTGTGACCAACCATTTCTTCGTTGATCACTACTGGAACATGCTGGCGGCCGTTGTGCACTGCGATTGTCAACCCAACCATATCGGGAAGAATCATCGAGCGACGCGACCAGGTCTTAATCGGCCGACGGTCATTGGCTGCAGCGGCGGCTTCAACCTTTTTGACCAAGTGCAGGTCAACAAAGGGTCCTTTTTTAAGAGAGCGTGGCACAGTTGCTATCCTCGTAAATCGTTATTGAACTGTCGCTTACTTAGTGCGACGACGAACGATATATTGATTAGTGCGCTTATTTTTGCGCGTTTTGTAGCCCTTGGTAGGCATACCCCATGGTGACACTGGGTGACGACCACCTGAAGTGCGACCCTCACCACCACCGTGTGGGTGATCGACCGGGTTCATCGCCACACCGCGAACGGTAGGACGAACACCACGCCAGCGCTTGGCGCCAGCCTTACCCAGTGAGCGCAAGCTGTGCTCACTGTTAGAAACTTCACCCAAGGTAGCGCGGCAATCGACCGGAACCTTGCGCATCTCACCACTGCGCAGGCGAATAGTGGCATACGCACCTTCGCGGGCGACTAACTGAACTGCTGCGGCTGCACTGCGCGCGAGCTGAGCACCCTTACCGGGCTTCATCTCAACACAGTGAACGACCGAACCGACAGGGATTGCGCGCAACGGCAAAGTGTTGCCGACCTTGATAGGCGCATCGCTACCGCTTTGAATCTGATCGCCCGCTTTCATACCCTTGGCAGCAATGATGTAGCGACGCTCACCATCCGCGTAGCAGACTAATGCAATATTGGCGCTGCGGTTAGGATCGTACTCGAGGCGCTCAACCTTGGCTGGAATGCCATCTTTGTTGCGCTTAAAGTCGATAATACGGTAGTGCTGTTTATGACCACCACCCACGTGACGCGTGGTGATACGACCGGCATTGTTGCGGCCGCCATTGCGCTTTTTGGGCGCAAGCAATGGCGCATAGGGAGCACCCTTATGCAGGTCCGGATTAACGACGCTGACAACAAAGCGACGACCGGGCGAGGTTGGTTTTCTCTTAACTACTGGCATGTTCTTATCCCTTACTCGGCGACCGCGAAGTCGATCTCTTGACCGTCTGCGAGGCGTACATAAGCTTTTCTCCAGTCACTGCGGCGGCCTAAGCCTGTGCGAGTGCGGCGCGTCTTGCCTTTTACGTTGGCAACGCGGACATCTTCAACCTGAACACTAAAGAGCTGCTCTACAGCTTTTTTGATTTCCAGCTTGGTTGCATCCGTCGATACTTTAAAGACGATTTGGTTGCCAGCTTGCGAAGCCATTGCCGCTTTTTCGGTAATGTGCGGAGCTAGCAGCACTTTGAAGACTCTCTCCTGATTCATGCCAGGATCTCCTCAAGCTTTTTAAGGGCGGCCACAGTGACCACTACCTTGTCGAAATTGATAAGACTGACAGGATCCACAGCGGCGGCATCGCGAACATCTACTTTGTAGAGGTTGCGAGAAGCCAAATAGAGGTTCTCTGACACATCTTCGGTAACAATCAACGCCTCGGTCATGCCTAGCTCGGCGAGCTTAGCAATCAGAGCACGCGTCTTTGGCGCTTCCAGATCAAAGCTTTCAACCACGACTAAGCGCTCTTGACGAGCCAACTCAGAAACGATTGATTGCATGCCTGCGCGATACATTTTCTTGTTCAGCTTTTGGCTGTGATCTTGAGGGCGAGCAGCGAAAGTCGTACCGCCTCCACGCCAAATTGGACTGCGAATTGTACCAGCGCGAGCGCGACCCGTACCCTTCTGACGGAAGGGCTTTTTGCCACCACCAGAGACATCGCTGCGAGTTTTCTGCGCGCGAGTTCCCTGACGAGCACCTGCCAGATAGGCAGTTACCATTTGGTGAACTAGATCTTGGTTGTATTCGCGACCAAATGCGACATCAGATACCTGAACGGTGCCGCCTTTGCCTGTAGCAATATTAAGTTCCATGGACGCTCCCCTTATGCTTTAACTGCGGGGCTGACAACTACATCACCGCCTGGAGCACCTGGTACGGCACCCTTGATCAGCAGCAAGTTGCGTTCAGCATCTACGCGGACAATTTCAAGATTTTGCGTGGTCACCTGCTCGGCACCCATATGCCCGGCCATCTTCTTACCTTTGAAGACGCGACCTGGCGTTTGGTTTTGACCGATAGAACCGGGAGCACGGTGAGAAAGCGAGTTACCGTGAGTAGCGTCTTGCATAGAGAAATTCCAGCGCTTAACGCCACCTTGGAAGCCCTTGCCTTTCGACGTACCTGTAACATCTACTTTTTGACCAGCCTCGAAACGGTCAACAGTCAAAGCAGAACCCACTTCGAACGCGTCATCGACGCCATCGGTGCGGAATTCCCAAAGACCACGACCCGCCTCAACGCCGGCTTTGGCGTAATGGCCAGCCTGCGCTTTAGCTACTCGAGAAGCTTTGCGATAACCCGTAGTGACTTGAATAGCTGAATAGCCGTCACTGTCGGAAGATTTAACCTGAGTGATACGGTTGGGCTCAGCCTCAACCACAGTCACCGGGATAGATACACCCTCGTCGGTAAAGACGCGGGTCATGCCACATTTGCGGCCGACGATACCTATACTCATTTTCGTAACCTCTTAAGTGTACGGGGCTTTTACCCGCTACGGCCGCCCATTTCAGAGCATTACACTTCGGTAAATGACAATATTTGTGTAACTTATGCCGCCTAAGCGACGCACTGCCAGCAGATCAGCCTAAGCTGATTTGAACCTCTACACCGGCAGCCAGGTTCAATTTCATCAGTGCATCCACTGTTTTTTCAGTCGGCTCAACAATGTCGAGCATACGCTTGTGGGTGCGAATCTCATACTGATCTCGCGCATCTTTGTTAACGTGCGGTGAAATCAAAATGGTGTACTTCTCTTTGCGTGTAGGCAAAGGTATTGGGCCGCGAATCTGGGCGCCAGTACGCTTGGCGGTCTCGACAATTTCTTGGGTCGAGGTGTCGATCAACTTGTGATCGAACGCTTTCAAGCGAATCCTAATGCGTTGGTTTTGCATGGAATCGAGACTCCGTTATTACTTTATTCACTCAGGGTCAGACCAGCAGCCCCAAAAAAGGAGCGCGAATTCTAGAGCCGAGCAGGTGAACTGTCAAGCACTATAACACCTGACAACAAATTAATTTCTCTCGCCTTCCCAATCAGTTTTTATTTTTTAGATTAGGGGGCAAAAAAGGGGCCCCAAGGAGCCCCTTTCTTTTCAAACCAGCAGCTTACTCTACGATCTTAGCAACGACGCCAGCACCCACGGTGCGGCCGCCTTCA